>CAYHRK010000180.1:0-7413 GCA_964358795.1 uncultured Vicinamibacterales bacterium | reverse complement strand
CGCCGTACTCGCCGCCGCCGCGCATGTTGGCCGTCACCCAGATCCCGCCGAGCTCGAGCCACGCCGGCACGTCGGTGCGATACGTGGGCAGCGTGACGATCGAGAACCCGCCGTACCCGTAGATCATCGTCGGGTTGTTGCCGGTCTTCTGCAGGCCTTTCCTCGCCGTCAGGAAGAAGGGCACGCGCGTGCCGTCCTTCGAGGTGGCAAAAAGCTGCGTCGTCTCGTACTGGCTGACGTCGACCGGCGGCTTGGCCGCCTCGAACGGAGTGCTCTGCCGGGTCTTCAGGTCGTACCGGAAGATGGTCGTGGGGTAGACCGGCGACGTGAACGCGTAGAAGATCTCGGGCGTGTCCTGGCGGCCGCCGATCCCCGCGACCGAGCCGTCGCCGGGCAGCGTGATGCCGCCCTGCGCCGTGCCGTCGAGGCCGTAGAGCGACAGGCGGCTCTGCACCTCGACGAGGTACTGCGCCACGAGGCGTTCGCCGATGAGCGCGATGTTCTCGATCGACTCCTTCCGCTCGGGCACGATCGTCTTCCACGCCGAGGGCTCGGGATCGTGGATATCGAGCGCGATCACCTTGCGGTTCGGCGCGGCCTTGTCACTGCGCAGGAACAGGACCGAGCCCGCGTTCCCGATGGGCGCGTACTCCGCATCGTCGGCCTCGACGAGGGGCTTGATGGGAGCGCCAACCGCCGGCTGCATCGGATCGCCGAGGTCGGCGTAGTAGAGGCGGTTGTTGTTGTCGGAGCCCTTGGCCATCGTCACGAGCAGGTACTTCCCGTCCTCGGTGACGCCGCCGCCGATGAACCAGGTGGGCAGGTCCTTGCGCTCGTAGATGAGCGTGTCGCTCGACTGCGGCGTGCCCGCGCGGTGGTAGTAGAGCGCCTGGCCGGAGAGCGCGGCCTCGAGCGCCTTGCCCTTCGGCGGCTCGGGATAGCGGGAATAGAAGAAGCCCTTGCCGTCCTTCGTCCACGCGAGACCCGAGAAGCGCATCCACGTCACCTCGTCGGCGAGGTCCTTGCCGGTCGCGAGATCGCGGACATGCACGGTCTGCCAGTCGGCGCCGCCTTCCGACACGCAGTACGCGAAGAGCTTGCCGTCGGGCGAGGGCGACCACTGTGACAGCGCCATGTCGGCCTTGGGCCACATCACGTCGGGCTCGATGACGGCGCGCGGCGGCGCCGTGAGGCTGGCGCGTACGTAGACGGTGGACTGCTTCTGCTCCCCGCTGTTCTGCGAGTAGAAGTAGCGCCCGGCCTCACGCGTCGGGATGCCCGTCTTGGGATAGTTCCACAGTTGGTGGATCCGCGTGTGAAAGTGCTGTCGGATCGGCAGGCGCTCGAGATAACCGAACGTGAGCGTGTTCTGGACCGCGACCCAGTCGGCCACGTCCTTCGAGTCGAGGTCTTCCATCCAGCGATACGGGTCGGCGACCTTGGTGCCGTGGTAATCGTCCACGACGTCACCCTTGCGGGGCGTCGGGTACGCGAGTGTTGTGGACTGAACGTTGACGACCGCCGACGTCGCCGCGACGAGCACGGCAATCACGGCGGCCGTTGTGAGCAACCGCACACCTTTCATGACGCACCTCGTGGCGGCATCCTAGCACACGCCTGAAGTCGCGCCGGACTTCGCCCTGATTCTCGCGGGCTCCGACGCCAGGAACCCCGCCAGGAGGGTGGACAGACTACGCGACGAAAACATCTGGCCCTACGTGGGCCTTTGGTGTATAAAGGGCCAAACCGGACAGCCAAACAGGGAAATCGCGGGTTACCCTCGCATTTCTCTCGCTCTGAGCCCAATCCTGAAGGGAGACAACTATGCCAGATCAAAGTCTCGAGCTCGACGTATTCCGCGACCTCCTGGAGGAGTTGGGGGTCGTCGGCGAGCTGGCCAAGGACGAGAAGGCGTTCACCGCCGTGTTCGAAGCGGTTCGCGCCGGGGACCAGAAGGCATATCAGGCCGCGCTCGAGCGGCTGCACCTGACCCCGCGGTGCCGTCTCGTCTGCGAGTGGATTCGCATCAAAGAATGCCTGTTTCTGTGCCTCGAGCTCTGCGGCCTCCCGCAGGCGAGCGACCAACCGCCCAACCCGCGCGCGGTCGCGGAGGCGATCGTGCGGATTACGTCCGACGAGAAGCTGATCCGTCAGCTGGCGCAAGCCATTGAGAAGCGCGATCGCGCCGCATTTCAGAACCTCGTGACGCAGTTCAAGCTCGGGCCGTACTGCCACCTGTTCTGCCACTGGGTGTGCGTCGTGCGCTACCGCCTCATCTGCCGCTGGCTGTGCGGCTTCGAGCGCGATCCGCGGCCGGACTTGGTCGTCGAACTCAAGTCGGCGGGGCAGGCGCTCCGCCACCTGCTCGAGCGAAAGGACGTGTTCGACCAGGCCGTCGCCGCGTCGAACGCCGGCGACGCCGGGAAGCTCGGATCTGCGATCCGCGGTGCTGATCTCTTCCAGTACTGCCACTTGATCTGCGAGTGGTTCTGCAGCTGGCGGTGCACGCTCGCGTGCCTCACGCTCTGCCGTCAGTTCCCACTGGCGGCGATCGAGAAGCCAGTCCATGAAGCCTTCGAGTTTGCCACGGCGCTGCGGCAGCTCGCAGACAACCCGAGCGACCTCCAGCGGCTGAGTGCGGCGGTCGGCGCCGGCGACGCGAGAACCTACGCGGCGATTGTCGAGCGGCTCAAGCTGCAGCGCTTCTGCATCCAGCTCTGTCACTGGATCTGCGGGCTGCGCTGCCGGCGGTTCTGCATCTTGGTTTGCCCGCCCATCTACAACCACCCGTGGTTCACGCACGTGGGCGACTTTGGGATCTACGGCGACATCGACGCCGGGACCGGGTTGACGAACAAGTTGCAAGCCGGCCACGGTGGTCCGGGCTTCGGCTTCTTCAACTGCCTGAGCCTTCGAGGCCTGTGCCCGAAGTACGACCCGGCGAACCCGGGTGCGCGGATGGCCTACCGCTTCCTGTTCCAACCCGCCGGAGCGCCGAAGCCGACACCCATCACCGGCGGCTTCGTCTGCGAAGTGCTCGTCGGCAGTCGATACACCTTCTGGCAGGGGAACAACTTTGCGATCCAGTCGGTCCGGATTCGAGGGACCGGCGTCACCTCACCGACCCCGCCAACACCCGGTCCGGATCCGACGCCGCCCGATCACTACATCGTCCCTGACGCCGAGGGCTGGGTCACGGTCGACGAACAGGCCTTCGACGACGGCTTCAATGGCTGGCTGATGGGCTTCAACTCGGCGGTCGGGATCCCCGGTGGCGACCCCGCCCCCGGCGTATCAGCCGGGACGGGGGTTCCAGGGCCGAACCAGAAGAACGGCGTCGACGCCGCGATCATCTTCCAGGCGACCCGCGTCACCACGATTGCGGCCGTCAACGGTGGAGCGGCGCCAGACTACACAAACCAGCTCTCCAAGGCCCGCATCAACAACTGGGCTGAGGTCAACCTGCTCGACCTTCAGGAGTTCCTGGGGCCTGGCGCCACGGCTTGCACGCCACTGTCGAACGACCTTCACATTCTGTACACGACGGACCACGAGCTCATGGCGCACTGGTCGGTCGGCATGACGACGGCGGCGATCATCCCGGGGCCCGCGCCGGTCTTCCCGAGCGGCACGGGACCGCGGGGCGGTTCAGGCAGCGACTTCCACGACATCACCACGTGGCCGACGTGCTCGTATCTGATCTCGCTGACCACGCGGCGATCGCTGACAACCGGACTGATCGACGACCCCGACAAGTCGAGCATCAAGACGTTCTGCATCGGCAAGAAGAAGATCAACTAGACGCCTCGCTCCGTCGGGTGGGTGGGCTTGGCCGAGTCCGGCTCTCCACCCGACGGGCTACTTCGAACGATCGACTGCGACGCGGTTGGGAAGACCGTAGTGTCCGGCCTCACCGCGGCGCGACTACAGTCGCGCGCCACGACGCTGGGGCCGGGGGCGACTACAGTCGCGCGCTACGACGCCGGGGCCTGACCGCAGTCAGCGGCTCGCCAGTCCCAGGTCCATGACCCACACGTTGCCGCTCGATTCCGACAGCTCGTAGACGATGCGGTCGTTTCGCGGCGACCAGGCAGGGGAATCCCATCAGCTCGCGGTCGAACGTGAGCTGCTTGGGCTGGTCTGGGCCCACCGGCGCGACCCACACGTTCATCATGCCGCCTTTCCGCAAGTGGAACGCGAGACGCGTCCCGTCGGGCGAGAGCCTCGCGTATTCGAGATCGGGATCGACGTCGCGGAGCGGCGTCTCGGGGCCGCCGTTTGCTGGGATCGACCATACTTCCCGGTGCCCGGTCCGATCGGTGAGGAACGCCAGGCGATCGCCGCCGGGCAGCCACGAGGGCATCGACTCCATGGCGGGGTTGGCTGTCAGTTGCGTCGCGTTCCGGCCATCCGGATCGGCAAGCCAGATGTCGCCATCCGCGGTGTTGCGCCACTTGATGAACGCGAGATGGCTACCGTCAGGTGAGAAGACCGGAAGGTTGTTGCCGGCATCCTGCTCGCGGTACACGTGCTGGTAGCAGTCGAACACGCCACCCTGCGCGATTTCGCACGGCTGGTGGCGACGCTGCGCGGATAGCGCAGGAAAACCGGTGCGATTCCTGGTGCCAGCCCCTCGTCTCTCACGCTTTCTCGATCAGCCGCAGCGCTGATCGCTCGGCGGAGGTGAGGAATCCAGTTCTTGACACTGCCCTTGGCGACTGGCGAAAATGCACGTTCGGGAGAGTGGGGCTTCGACACCCGAATCCCTCCGCAGCCAGAGGCCGCCGCAGTCCGCCCATTTCTCCCTGCGCCTGCGTTGACATATCGCCGGCTGACCGCTCCGTCGCATCCGAACCGCCAACAGGGATAGCCTTCCGGGAAGTCTGCCATGCCGGACACGGGCCGAAGCAAGGCGCGGCTCATCGAGGACCTCCGAAGGGCGCGGAGGGTGATCTCCCAGCGCAAGCGTGCGGAGAAGGCCCTGCGCGAGAGCGAGGAGCGGTTCCGAGCCACCTTCGAGCAGGCGGCGGTCGGCATCGCGCAGGTGGCGCTGGACGGCCGCTGGATCCGCGTGAACCAGCGGCTCGGCGAGATCGTGGGCTACACCCAAGACGAACTGCTTCGCCTCACGTTCCAAAACATCACCCATCCCGACGACCTGGACGCGGACGTCGCGCAACACCGCCGCATGCTGGACGGCGCCATCGACACCTACTCACTGGAGAAGCGGTACATCCGCAAGGATCGGTCCGTCGTGTGGGTCAACCTCACTACGGGCGCCGTCCGCGATGAAGGCGGCGCCATCAAGTACTTCGCCTCCGTCGTTGAGGACATCACCGATCGCAAGCGGGCGGAAGAAACGTTGCGAGAGAGCGAAGAACACCATCGCTCGCTGTTTGAGAACATGCTGGAAGGATATGCGCATTGCAGGATGCTCTATGATGACGACAAACCTCATGACTTCATCTATCTCGATGTCAACAAGGCCTTCGGAGAACTAACGGGCCTCAAGAATGTCGTCGGCATGAGGGTTAGTGAAGTCATTCCTGGCATCAGGGAGTCAAGCCCTGAGCTGTTCGAGATCTACGGGAGAGTGGCTTCGACAGACAGGCCGGAGAGGTTTGAAACCTACTTGGAGTCGCTGGGTATTTGGTTGTCTATCGCTGTATACAGTCCACGAAGAGATCATTTCATCGCCGTATTTGACAACATCACCGGGCGCAAGCGGACGGAAGAGGCGCTGCGGGAGACGAACGAGTACCTGGACAACCTGTTCAACTATGCGAATGCACCCATCATCGTCTGGGATCCGCAGTTCAGGATCACCCGGTTCAACCGCGCCTTCGAGTCGCTGACCGGCAGGAAAGCGGCGGACGTCATCGGAGAGTCTCTGGAGATCCTGTTCCCGCCCGCCCTCGTGGCAAGCTCGATGGAGCTGATCCGGAAGACGCTGTCGGGCGAGCGGTGGGAGACGGTCGAGATCGACATCCTCCACGTCGACGGGGCGATCCGGACCGTCCTCTGGAACTCGGCCACGCTCTTCGCCGCGGACGGGACGACGCCGGTCGCCACGATCGCGCAGGGGCAGGACATCACCGAGCGCAAGCAGCTCGAGGCTCAGTTCCGGCAGGCCCAGAAGATGGAGGCCGTGGGCCAACTGGCCGGCGGCGTGGCGCACGACTTCAACAATCTCCTCACGGTCGTGATGGCGAGCTGCGACTTCCTCGAGGAAGGCCTCCACGGGTCGGAGCTGCTCCTCAACGACGTCCGCGCCATCAAAGAGGCCTCGGAGAGCGCCGCCGGCCTGACGCGGCAGCTCCTGGCCTTCAGCCGGCGGCAGGTGCTCGAGCCGCGGGTTCTCGACCCGAACGCCCTGTTGCGCGATTCGGAGAACATGTTGACGCGGCTCCTCGGGGAGGACGTGGCGATCCGCCGCGAGCTGGCGCCCGATGCCGGCTTCGTGCGCGCCGACCCGGGCCAGCTCGAGCAGGTCATTGTGAACCTCGCCGTGAACGCGCGCGACGCGATGCCCGACGGCGGCACGCTCACCCTCGCGACCGCCCGCGCGGAACTGGACGCGGGGTTCGTGCGCAAGCATGTCGGCGCCAGCGTCGGGCCGTTCGTGATGCTCGCCGTCACCGACACCGGCTGCGGCATGGATGAGGCGACCCTGGCCAAGGTGTTCGAGCCGTTCTTCACGACCAAGGAGAAGGGCAAGGGCACGGGCCTCGGCCTTTCGACCGTCTATGGCATCGTCAAGCAAAGCGGCGGATTCATCTGGGTGGACAGCGAGCCGGGCCAGGGCACGACCTTCAAGATCTACCTGCCCCTGGCGGCGCCGGACCAGCAGCTCTGGCGCCCCACCATTTCGTCCGACGCCGCGCGCCCGCGCGGCGACGAGACGATCCTGCTCGTGGAGGACAACGAGTCGGTTCGCGCGCTCGCCGCCAGAGCCCTCAGAAACCTCGGATACAGGGTCCTCGAGGCGGACGGACTGGAAGAGGCCAAGCAAACAGCCGCATCAGAGGAAACGATTCATCTTCTCTTGACGGACGTCGTGATGCCGGGCGGCAGCGGCCGCGACGTCAGCGCTGCCGTGAGGGCTTCGCACTCGGCGGCCAAGGTGCTCTACATGTCCGGCTACACCGACAACGCGATTGTGCATCACGGCGTCCTGGATCCGAGCGTTGCGTTCCTGCAGAAGCCCTTTACGCCGGACTCCCTGGGCAGGCGCGTGCGCGAGGTGCTCGACCGCGAGTGCGCAGCAACCTGATCGTCCTGGCTCCAGGGCGTCCCGGGCGGCGGGCCCAAAGGGCCGCCTCTACCGGCGGCGAGGTGGTTGTCACCAATGGTAGAGGCGGGGCTTCAGCCCCATAAGCGTTAACCTAGTGGTCCGCGCCCTCGAACCGGTGA
>CAYHRK010000179.1:3952-7524 GCA_964358795.1 uncultured Vicinamibacterales bacterium | reverse complement strand
GATTGAGGAGTTCTGGGCGCTTCGGGGTGTGTCCGCCACGATCGGTCGCGGCGAGGCCGTCGGGGTGGTTGGTCGCAACGGATCCGGCAAGAGCACCTTCCTGAAACTGGTGGCCGGCCTGTACCGGCCGACCAGCGGCCAGTTGATGGTGCCGGCGAACGCGCGCATCAATACGATGATCGAGTTGGGCGTGGGATTCCACGGCGAGCTGAGCGGACGCGAGAACGTCTTCCTGAACGCGTCCATCTACGGCCTCGGTTACGCGGAGACGGAGGCACTCTATCCCGCCATCGTCGCGTATTCGGGGCTCGGCCATTTCATGGACGTGCCGATCAAGAACTACTCGTCTGGCATGTACATGCGGATCGGCTTTGCGATCGCGGCTCACCTCAATCCCGACATCCTGCTGCTCGACGAGATTTTCGCCGTCGGCGACGCCGACTTTCAGCAGCAGTGCCTGCGCACGGTCACCGATTTCCGCAAGCGCGGCAAGACGATCCTGTTCGTGTCGCACTCGCCTGAGGCGATCCGCACGATCTGCGAGCGGGTGCTGGTGTTGGACCACGGACGCCTGTTGTTTGATGGCCCGGTCGACGAGGGGCTCGATTTCTACGCTCGCCTCGGGGCCGACAGCCGGCCGGCGGCCACCGTCGCGGGCGCTTCCGCATGATGCAGCCGACGACGCACGCGACCGACGGCTTGATGCGCGGATCCGCGACCGTTCCTGACGGGGCCGCGAACGCGCCGACGGAAGCCCAGCATGACGTCCGCGCCCAACTCCCGGCGTGGGACCTGCGCGACGCGCTCCGCAAGCTGGGCAACCGCGGGTTGATCGGAGGCCTGCGCCTGGCCTGGGGCCGTTTTCGCTGGAAGACGGATCCCTTCCGCCTTCTGGCGCCGGTCGACCAACACAGCGACCAGGCCGCGGTGAGCGATGCGATCCACTGGCTGTCTCCGGTCCGCATCGGTGGCGAGACCCAGCACGCGCTCTTCATGAGCCCGAATTCGGCCATCACGTTCCACGTGCAGGCGTCGCCGCGCTCGCGCATCTTCGCCGCGTGTGGTCTGCTGCCGGCGGCGTGGAGCACAAACCGCGGCGGCGTGGAGTTCGAGCTGCACGTGGAAATTCCCGAGCTGCAGTGGCAGGCACGGCGAGTCATCCACATGAGCCCGGGCGAGCGGCGCGCGGATCGACGCTGGCGACCCCTGGCGATCCGTCTGCCCGCCGCGCCAGCGGGCAGCACCATCAGCGCTGTGCAGGTCGTGGTGCGGCTTGCCACCCGTCTTCCCGAGAACGCGTCCGGTACTGCTGCGTGGAGCGTGTGGGGGGAGCCACGCCTGGAGCAGCCGCGAACCATTGAGGAACGGCGGGCGTCGGTTGTCGGCCTGATGGCCCGTGTGCGCCGGGCGGGCGTCGGCGGCGCCGTTCGGCAGATCCGCGAACTTCCGGAGATCGACGACCACGCCGCCCGGTACCGCCGTTGGGTGATACTCAACACGCCGACGCCGCTCGAACTGATGGAGATGACGGCGCGGGTGACTCAGTTCTCGTGGCGCCCGAGAATCAGCGTGCTCACGCCGGTCTACAACACCGACCCGCGCTGGCTTCGCGCGTGCATCGAGTCCGTTCGTCGTCAGGCGTACCCAAACTGGGAACTCTGCCTGGCCGACGACGGATCGACCGACAAAGGAACGCTCGAGGTGCTCAGAAAGTGCCTCGGCGATTCCCGAATCCGCATGCTGCGTTTGGGCGCCAACAGCGGCATTTCGGCGGCCACGAATGCGGCTCTCGAGATCGCGTCGGGCGAGTTCCTCGCCATGCTCGACCACGACGACGAACTCGCGCCCGAGGCGCTCTTCGAAGTCGCCAGCCTCCTCGACCGCGCGCCAGACGCCGATTTCATCTACTCCGATGAGGACAAGCTCGACGGAGCTGGCGACAGGTGCGATCCTCACTTCAAACCCGACTGGTCGCCGGAGCATTTCCGCTCGACGATGTATACGTGCCACCTGATGGTGCTGCGCGCCGACCTGCTGCGGGCGTTGGGCGGCTTCCGGCCCGGCTTCGAGGGGGCGCAGGACTACGATCTGGCGCTGCGCGTGAGCGAACGCACGACACGCATTCACCACATCCCGAAGGTCCTGTATCACTGGCGGAAAATCCCGGGGTCCGCGGCCACCTCAGGCACAGCGAAGGTCTGGGCGATCGATGCCGGCGCGCGTGCGCTGCAGGAGCACGTGGCTCGCAGCGGCTTCGACGCGGAGGTGGTGCTGGGGGCCGCCCCGGGCCTGTACCGGATGCGCCACCGGATCGCGGGCCAGCCGCTTGTCTCGATCATCATTCCAACCAGGGGTGGAACAGATATTGAGAGCCCGGCCGTTCGCACGCTGGCCAACTGCCTCCGGTCCATCGTCGAGAAATCCACCTACAGGAACTACGAAGTCGTGGTGGTCGAAGACGAAACGTCACCCGACACCACGAGAGCCCTGCTCGCAGGAGTGCCGCACCACGTGGTGCCGTACAGCGCGGCTGGACCCTTCAATTACGCCCACAAGATCAACGCGGCCGTCGCCTCCAGCCGAGGCTCGCACCTGGTGCTCTTCAACGACGACATCGAGGTGGTGACGCCGGAGTGGCTCGAGGCCATGCTCGAGTTTTCGCAGCAGGAGGCCATCGGGGCGGTTGGCGCCCGACTCGTCTATCCCGACGGGCGGCTTCAGCACGTCGGCGTGGTGCTGGGCGTCAGCGGAATGGCAGCGCACGCCCTCCACAGCGCCCCGGGGACAACGGCCGGTCATGGGGCCAGCGCGTGGATCGTCAGGAACTACTCGGCGGTGACAGCGGCCTGCATGATGACTAGACGCGAGGTCTTCGAGCGGATGCACGGCTTCGACGAGTGTTTCGCCACCGACTTCAATGACACCGACTACTGCCTTCGCATTCGGAGCGAGGGATACCGCATCGTGTACACACCCTACGCGGAGCTGTGTCATCTCGAATCGACCAGCTTCGGCGCCAGGATGTGGAACGCGAGCGACCTGAACGCCATGCGGCAACGCTGGGCGGATGTGTGCGCGAACGATCCATACTACAACCCGAATCTGTCTCGAGACGATCCGGACTATCGCGTGCGGGTGTAACGGGTGGGGGTGACGGCGATGCTCGTCAGGCGATGCGCGGCTGCGATGGTACTGTCGTTCGTGACGCTGTCGTTCGCGGCGTGCGACCGAGGCGCGAGAAACCCCGACAATGAACTGCCGTCGGGATTCGTGGATGTACCGAAAGTCGGCGCCATGCTCCGGCCTGGCCCGACGTTGGTGGGGGGCTGGGCGGTGGATGATTCGGGCATCCGCGAAATCCGCGTGTATTTCGACGGGTTCTTCAAAGCCGCCACAGGACTCTCGGTGAATCGACCGGACGTGGCGCGGGCCATGCCCCGCTACGCGCGCGGCGATGCCATGTACGGCTGGAACGCCCTGGTCGATTTCGGGATGGCGCCAGGCGCTCACACTATCCTGGTGCAGGCCGTCGACGAACCCGTGACGCTGCGGAGCTTCTCGGTGACCCATGC
>CAYHRK010000179.1:0-3942 GCA_964358795.1 uncultured Vicinamibacterales bacterium | reverse complement strand
GCGCCACCAGGGATATCGGCGTCATTCCCGTCACCGTGCCCGAGTAGGAAACGCGTAGTCCTGGTGCCCGGGGAGTACGCCATCCGTGCATACTAGCTGGGCCGTCGCACGGCGCCTATGGAAGACCCCAGGACGGCGTCTGTGACCGTCGGGAAGGGCCTATTTCACCGGTAGAATGCGGTAGCAGCGCAGCTCGAGCCTCGAGAACAGTTTCGAGCTGACAAGCTCGAAGTTGCCATCCAACCACGCCTCGGTTGGCGACGTCGGTGGGCGCGATCCGAAGCGCTGAGCGATCAAGCACGCTTCATTGATGTCCTGATTCCCGGTGGCGAAGCTGTCGAGGGACGCAATCGGGCCTTTCACGACCGATTGCCC
The DNA here is from genome assembly GCA_964358795.1 of uncultured Vicinamibacterales bacterium. Classification (GTDB taxonomy): domain Bacteria; phylum Acidobacteriota; class Vicinamibacteria; order Vicinamibacterales; family JAKQTR01; genus CAYHRK01. The sequence goes on along the minus strand of CAYHRK010000179.1, from coordinate 3,567 downwards.
GGGTCGATAGTAGCCGAACGCCAGGTCATTCCACGGTGGATCGAGCACCACGACGGAGCGAGGTGAAGCATGCGACCCTAGGTGCGCCGCGACGCCCCGCCAATCGGCGCGGGGTGTGGAAAAAGTGAACAGCACGGCGCACAGCGAGACGGTAATGGCCAGGACTAATGCACTGCCCGCCGCACCCTGCCTCGCGAAACCGCGCGTGGGTTGTTGATCGATCGAAACCATCGCCCACGTCGCGAGAAGGGTGAAGAACGGCCAAGCGCCAACGAGAATCTGCTTCAGGCCGTAGAAGCGCGGGATTGCGACGAATGCGGTAGCCGCAATAAAGCCAGACGACACGGCGTACCCGATCCACCTTCGTTGTGACGAGTGGTGAGACGTCACCCAAAGAACGCCAGCGACCGCCACGCACACCGAGGCGAATGCCAGCAACGCCGCGGGAAGCGGGACGACGGTCAGACTCTCGAGCCCAAGGAAACTGCGCACGTTCTTGAAGAACGGCACGGTATTGAGTCGGTCGTACACGTCGACGGCTTGCGCCCACACAGGACGATACAGGAACCAGGCGGCTGTAGTGCCGGCGACGACACGAAGCAGCGACCGCACGCGACGTCCGCGATGGAACCAGTGGACCATCCAGCCGCTAAGGAGCAGAATCGCGACCGGCCACATCGTGTGGTCAAGGTGAAGACCACCGGCCAGGCCACCGACGATCAACAACGTCGCCCACCATTCCTCCAGGAACAACCCGACAGCCAGGATCAGTCCCGCGGTCGCCACCAAGCCATGCATGCGGGCCTCTTGGGCATACCACAGATCGATCGGGGCGAGGGCTAGTAAGACGGCCGCCGAGCGCCCGACGGTCGTGTGTGGACACAGCCTCCGTCCAAGCCAGTACACAAGCACGAGGCCGGCGACTGACCCGATCGCCGACGGCAGGCGGGCGGTCGCCTCGCTGACCCCAGTCAGGCTCAGAAACCAGTGCAGAATCAGGAAGTACAGGGACGGTTCGTTTGGATCGAGGTGAGTCGTCCAGATTGTGTGTGCTGTATGTTTCGTGGCCGCCCAGACGCAGAAGGTCTCGTCCAGCCAGAAGCTTTGATGACCCAGAGTGGCCAAGCGGAGAACGGCACCGGCAACGACCAGCAGGAATGCCACGCGCGGAGACGGGAAGGAGATTCGATCCACGCGAGTCATCAAACCAACTCCAGCGGATCGTGTCAACAGAGCATCCCGTGCCAGGCACGGCGCGAGCGCCCTGATCGTCCGCAAGTACTCCGCGGTCACGGCCGCGCGCATGAAAACGAAGCGCGCGCACTTCGAGCGCCTAGGCAGCTTCGACGAGCGATTCGCCCCGGACTTCAACGACGCCGACTACTGCCTGCGCCTCCGGCGCGAAGGGTTCCGAATTGTGTATAACCCCGATGCCGAGTTGACCCACTTGGAATCGCGAAGCGTCGGTGCCAGGATATGGGATGCTCAGGATCTGGAGGCCATGCCTCGCTGCGGGGAACCATGCGCCATCTCCGGGTGGAACCTACTCGTGGATTTCGGGTCGGCTCCAGGTGCCCACACGATTCTCGTCCATGCGATCGACGACCGCGGCGCACGTAAGGACATCGGCGTCGTCGCGGTCACCGCGCCTCATTGAGAGGATGGGACCGTGCTGAACATCCGCCGCTTCCTGTGGTCTGCGTCGATTGCGGTGATTCTCGGCATTCCTGTCGCGATCACCTTGGCCGCTCGCGTGCCAAGCACGGTCGATGTCCCCATCGCAATGGGCAAGCCGGGATGGCCCCTTGTTCCGGTGGACCTTGGCGTCACCAACCTCGGCGACGGCGTGGGCTTGGCCCGCGTCGGTCTTTCCCTGGATCGACCCGAGCAACTCGTGGCGCATTCGGAAATTCGCCTGTGGACCATCACCTATGGTGGCGATCCGGACCTCGTTCGGGGCGAGATTCAGATCGTCGGCACTCCGTGCGTCTACCGTACGAAGGCGGGCGCCAGTCTGACCAACAATCACTATCTGGCCTTCATTCGGTCCGCCGAGTGCAGCACTTGGTTGCGTGGCTCGCCCACCGACCGAATGAACCTCGTGCTTCTGTTCCGGGGGAAGGGGCATGTGGGCCTGCTGACCCATTCGGTTCCCCCCGACTCGTTCGATACCAGTTGGATTACGCTGACCGCCCGTGACCCGGCAAACGGCGCTCCCGTGCCGGCCATCTTGGGGCGGTATGTGGACACGTATCGCGGACCTTCACGCCGACGGATTGAGCTACTGGCTTACATGTGGCAGCTTTCCGAGTCAACCACATGGCTCTGGGGAGTTGTCGCCCTGGCGGTGGCGCTGGTTTCGGTGGGCGCAGGTCTCGTCGCGAAGCAGGTCACGGAATCGGTTGGCGGCCTGTTGCATTACGTGACGAGAGCGGCGGGTGGTGTGGCGTGCATCGGAGCGGGGCTCGCATTCCTCTACGTCGTGTTGGTCCCGCCCTTGCAAGCACCGGACGAACCTGATCACCTCTTAGCCTTCGGGTTGGTCGCAAACGAGCCCTCGATCGAGGAAGGCACCGCCGCACTGGCCAGAATCGGGCATTTCGATCGCATCCGATTCCATGGTGACGAACACTTCCGACCTTTCGATATCGGGCGACCGCTCGAGACCACGTGGGGACCGGAAGTCTTCGCCCATCGAGTTGCTGAGCGCAGTGTCACCACCTGGCTTTGGTGGCGGGCACTCGCCCCGGCGATTCGCGGCGTCAGCGCGGCCGGATCGCTGTTCGCGATCAGAAGCGCGAACGCCCTCGCCTTTGCGCTCTTCCTCGGCCTGGCCACTGCAATCTTGTGCGTCGCTTGTGCAGATGTATCCGTGTCGCCGCACTCGATCTCACTGGCGCTGCTGCTCGTCCCGACGCTTCCCTTCTTCGCCACACACGTGTCGGAGTTCGCGATTCTCACGTCGGGGTACGTGTTGGTGGCCGCCGTGGCAGCCGCGCTCATCTGTGATGGCCGGCGCACGTATCTGCTTGGATTGCCACTCGGCCTCGGCACCTCGCTGGTACTGGCCAGTGGCCGAAGCGCGCTGCCGTTCGCCGCGCTCGCGGGTGCGCTGGTCGCCGGACGCGCCGTCCTTGGTTCAGCCAACCCCCAATCGGGCGCCGAAGACCGGCGCGAATCGGCGTACTTCTGGGCCGGGCTTGGACTGGGCCTGGCCGCATTCGACCTGCTCTCGACGCAAGAGTTCCGCCACGGATTACTGCCCAACCACGCAGGCCAGATGTCGGATCGAGTTCGCGCGGCGGCCGAGTTCACGCGCCTCCACCCGTTGGTGATTGTCGCTGTTGCGCCCGTGGGCTTGGCGGTCGAACGCGCAACCGCGTGGCTACGACGCACCGTTCGACTGCCCCGTGCGCTCCTGACGTGGACAACGAAAGTGGCATGCTACGGCGCCGTCGCCGCAGTGATTTGCAGCCTTGCTGTGTCGTTGGGGGTCCGCTATCCGGTACTGGCGAATGCCGAGACGACTCGACCTGCCTCCGTGGGTGCGTACGTGGCCGATGTCCT
>CAYHRK010000178.1:0-7527 GCA_964358795.1 uncultured Vicinamibacterales bacterium | reverse complement strand
CGAGCTTCAAGCTCTCCGGGCGGCTCTGCCGCAACTCACGTTGAGGGCCGATTAGGATTAGGGCGATGCTCGCCTCGATCGTTATGAAGACGCGGCGTGCCTGGATTGGATCCATGCCTCGAGATGTCCGCGCGCCATGTGTCGGCGGTTCAGTCTTGGGGGCGGTAGCCGGCGGGTGGCTTGGCAACGAGCTGTTTCCGCTTTACGGGGCCCGCGCGCCATCACAGGTAGGGTGGCCTCGAACACCGGCTGCTTTCGTTCCGAGCGTTCTCGGGGGGAACATGGGGCCCAACGGCAAGGCGGTTCTTTCTGGGGCTGGAGCTGGCGCGACGGTCGGAAGCGTCGGCCCCCAAATCACCTCACAGATGGCCGGCGGTCGCAGCCGATGATCAGAGGTTCAGCGGTATGCCGCCTACTCACAAGCGCGTGATCGAAGTCCTGACGGCCAGCGCGATCGGCCTCGCAATGCTGATCGTTCTCGGAATGACATGGGATGAGGGCCGAATGACACCCGTCAGGACCAACGGGGTATTCACCGGACTGTTCGGTGGATTCTTGCTGGTCATGTGCGAGAAGCACGCGCGTCGCTTCCATGCGTGGTACCGACTGCTCCACGGTCTGGCCATCCTCCTCAGCCCTGTCGGATGTCTGCTCCTGTTGCCATTCTCGACCGCGTTCGCGTCGGGCTACATCCTGGGCGTGATGGTCATGACACCCTTCGGATGGGCGATCTGGGAATCGGCGGTGAGCAAGTCCGGCGAAGATCCGCACTGACCGAGCATTTGCCAATGTAACACCTCCGATGGCGGCCTGCGGTTCTCAGTCGGAAGCAGACGTGTGTCACGCACGGCATGCACGTGGTTGACTGTGTGGGCGTGAAGTGGGAGCCTCACGTGCAGCGCGTGGCGTCGCTGTTTGAGAAGGCGGGCGGCGAAGGCTTCGCGCTCGTCGACCCGTGGGTGCCTGGAGCCAAGGCACTCAAGGCCGCACTCCGGAGCGCGCTGCGAGATGTCAACGAGCCAGCCGGATTCGTCCTGGGGTATTTCGATTCGGACTCGGCGGGCGTGCAGCGGCTCTTCGATCTCCGGCAGACCGCCCTTGTCCCTGCGCCCTGCGGCCTAATGTGATACGTTGCCGAACTTATGAACCAGAGTACTAAGCTAGCATCTACGCGGTAACGGCCGACAGCTTCTCATGGCAGGGGCTTGCGGGAGCAGCGGCGGGTGGCGCCATCGCCGGAGGCGTGGGCGTGATTGCAGCTCCACTGGCTGCATCATTGGGTCTCGGAACGGGAATCTCGAGCGCGGCGACGGTGAACGCGGCGGCTGGGGTGGCCGCTGGTTTGGCGAACGCAGCGATCGATCCATGCTTAGAGGGGAGCGCCCGATTTCTTGCGTCCTCGGCCGCCTTTGGTGCGTTGGGCGGCACGATCGGGCAGCAGGCTTTCCCGACAAAGGGAATGTCAGTGTTTGGACAGAGAGGATTCCCACGTACCTGGTCCGGTGTCGTCCCCAGGACGCTGGGTGGAAACGCCGGACCGAACTGGCTCAACGGCATCTACGCGGGCGGCTCGGTGTCTGTTGGGGTGGGTGCCGCAGGACCAGTCTATGTCAAGTAGAAGCGCAAGCTCCGAAATAGTGGCATCGCTCATCCTCTCTGGCGTGGCGGTTGCTGTCGCCTGGCACGCGGCCTTTTCGGGAGCCATGACATTCGCGAAACTGAGCGGGTTCCTGGCGGGCCTACTTGGTGGAAACCTCGCCGTCATCATGCAGATGCTGGGTCGCCGACCCGGCGGGGCTAACAGGGTGTTCAGGAGTCTGTTCCTCCTGCTCAGTCCTCTGGGCTGTCTGGTGGTGTTTCTGTTTTCCGCCCATGCAGGCACCGGGTACTTCCTCGGAGCTTCGGTCACCTCTTGCTCGGCGTGGGCATTACTGAGAATCGCGGGTGCGAAGCCCCGACCCTGAAGTGACGGTCGCGCCGTTCCAGCCCAGGATCGCGCACGATCTGGGCTACCTCGACCTTGTGAAGCTCGTCACGAGTCAGGTAAAGCCATCAGCAACATCCCCAGCGCTGCCTTTGGCTCCCACTCGTGGTTTAGGTCACCGAGCGCCGGCGGGTTGGCCGTAATGAAGATGGTGGCGCGGTTCGTGTGTGCGGCCCCGCCCAACGTGCCCGATTACTTCATCAAGGACGGCAGAACCTATCGCATCTTCGCCGATCATCTCGGCAGTCCGCGGGTCGTCGTCAATGCCGACACCGGCGAAGTGGTCCACCGCCTGGATGTCGGCGCGTTCGGGGAGCGGATTCAGGACACGAATCCGGGGTTCCAGCCGTTTGGCTTTGCCGGCGGGTTGTACGACCCGGACACGGGGCTCGTGCGCTTCGGCGCGCGGGATTACGATCCGGAGACGGGCCGGTGGACGGCGAAGGATCCAGTCGGTTTTGTGGGGCAGGATACCAACCTGTACGTCTGCGTAGCCTCGGATCCGGTGAATCTCATCGATCCGACGGGACTGTGTTTCACCGACGACTTCAAGTTCAACCTGAAAGCCACGAACGACTTCTTCTTCGGCGGCTACACGCGGTTAGCGCGCACTCTTGCGGGAATGGTTACGGCTGGAGCCGTAGCGCGATCCGTTGGCACGACAACCGCGGGCATGGCGCTTCCCGATCTCATCAAAGGTGAAGGTGTCGCCAACCTGGGGATCAGCGGCACCTTGAAGTCGATCGCGGCCAACAGCATCATTAACAGCGCACTCTCGACCGCAGCACTCGAAGCCGGGGTCGTCATCGGCTCGGCGCTCGATGCTGCGGCGCGTAACTTTTGGCCTGGCGCTTGCTCGGCGCCATGCAAGTGAGGCTGCCACCAATGGGCTGGATTGACGCGACGCATCAAACCTGGAAGCTCGTGGTTTTCGTGGGATGGATGCTTGTCGCGGGCCTCTTCATTCTCCTGCTCGTGGCCAGTGTACAGGAAGTGCGATGGACTCCAATCGGCGCGGTCGAAAGCGCCTTCGGTCTGGTCGCGAGTGGAGCCCTCGCGCTCGCATGGCTCCTGGTCTCGATTCGGTGTCCAGCGTGCGGGACGCGTCCGGTGTGGCGCGTCCTTCGAACCGCCGAGGCCCACGAGTGGGTGAAGGTCCTCGTCAGCTATGAGCAGTGTCCTGCGTGCGGTGACCGTGGCGATCGACGTGGGATGCCGAGCTGAGAGTGTGAACTGTCACCTCTCGCCTTTATGACGGCTTCCTGCCCACCGCCGAGCGCTGGCGCGGCGCGGTGGAAGGCGTCGTCGAGCGGACCTTCGGGACCGACCGGCTGGTGCGCACCGAGCGCGTCAACGGCGCGCACGAGGTGACCTACAGCTTCTACGATGCGAACGGGCTGCCCGGCACGGTCGGGGAGCTGAGCCTGACGCGGCACCCGGACACGGCCGAGGTCACGCAGGCTCGGCTGCGGGGCACCGTCGAATCGCGGTCGTACGACAGCCTGGGAGAACTGGCCCGGCTCGGCGCGCCTGGCTACTCGGCCTTCTACACGCGCGACCCGCTCGGCCGGATCGCACGCATTTGGGAGTTCGCCGGCGAGGCCGAGCGCGTCTGGGACTACGCCTACGACGCGTCCAACCGGCTGCAATCCGTCCAGCGTAACGGCGCCCTCGTCGTCGCCTACACCTACGACCCCGACGGCAATCGCCTACGCGCCGAGGGCGAGGCGGGCGTCGTGACCGGCGACCTACGACGATCAGGACCGCCTCCTGACGTATGCAGCGCCGTCGTGGCGCGGTTCGTCTACGCCAGCCGGGCGAACGTGCCGGACTACTTCAGCAAAGACGGGCGGACGTACCGCATCTCGGTCGATCATCTCGGCAGTCCGCGCGCGGTGGTCGACATGGACACGGGCGAGGTCGTGCAGCGGCTCGATTTCGGGCCGTTCGGCGAGGTGACACAAGACACGAATCCGGGGTTCCAGCCGTTTGGCTTTGCGGGAGGGCTCTACGACCCGGACACCGGGCTGGTTCGCTTCGGCGCGCGCGTTACGATGCGGAGACGGGTCGGTGGACGAGAAGGGATCCGATTGGGTTCCTGGGGGGCGACAGCAACTTGCATGGCATCAATCAACTGATTCAGCGCGGCGCATCGCCTCGGGCTTTCCTCGACACACTCAAGAGCCTGCGGGCCATCGAAGCGTTCCTCAGGGAGTGGGATCCCCTCGGCGCTATCTCGAATGTCCATGAGGGTGGAGATGTGTCAGACGAGTCTGACTCGTATGCGCCCACCATTCACGGGATGTTGGGTCGAGGCTGCGGTGTCGAAGACCTGGCGGCGCACCTGATGCGGGTCGAGTCTGAGTCCATGGGAGTATCGGCCGCGGCTGAGCGAGATCGGGCTGTGGCACTGAGAATCCTCGAATGGTGGGAAGGTCGGTAAGGTAAAAGGGTTCTCTGTATGCCGCGCGGTGATGGCGCGGTTCGTCTACCCCACCCGATCGGCTTCTCTGTGTGTCGCCCCGACGAATTGCTGCTCGGGCCGACCAAGGTCGGCCCCTACGCGTACGACGGTCTCGCGCCGAGCAAGCTCGGCCCCTACGCGCATAATCGGCGACGGCCAGATCGACACGCCTTCAGCCGATCGCCCGATCACCCGATCGACACGACCCACTCGTTCCTCGTTCCTCGTTCCTCCCGTTTTCGTTATCGTGAGAATCTCTCCCGGCCTCGCGCCCGTGTGCTCGCCCTTCCGCACGACAACGACCCCATTGACGATGACGTAGGGGATGCCAGTGGCGTAGGCATGCGGCGCGTCGTAGGTCGCCGTGTCGCCTACCGTGACGGGATCGAACACCACGAGGTCCGCCGCGTACCCTTCCTTGATCAATCCGCGGTTCGCGAACTTGAATTGCTGCGCAGGCAGCGATGTCATCTTGCGGATCGCTTCTTCGAGCGGGATCACGCGGCGCTCGCGCACGTACAGCCCCAGCACGCGCACGTTGTTGCCGTAGCCGCGCGGGTGCGGCACGCCCTCGCCCGGCGTCAGGACGCCCGAATCGGAGGCCACCGACACCATCGGGTGTTTCATGATGCGCGCGATGTCGTCCTCGCCCATGAAGTGGTAGACCATTGAGGCGCCGCCCTTGAGCATCATCGTCCGCGCGGCCTCGAGCTGCGCGTCAGCCGAGTCCGATCCTCCGAGCTTCACGGCCACCTGCTTCATCGACAACCCGTTCAACGACGGATCCGGACGGTAGGTGGCGACCACGGCCCAGGCGAGATCGGTGAAGCCGCGCTGGGTGTAGAGATCCTTCATCTCGGCCTTGATACGCGCCCACGTCGGGGGATCGTTGAGCCGCTCGGCGATCTTCGCCTCGCCGCCCTCGAGCGCCCACGCCGGGAACCGGATGCCGAGGCCCGAGCTGCCCGCGGTGTACGCGTACTGATCGGCCTTGACGTCCACGCCGCTGGCCCGCGCGGCGTCGATCATCTCGAGAATCTTCGCGCTCACGCCCCAACGGCTCGGGCTGTCGATCTTGAGATGGGAGATCTGCACAGGGCATCCCGCGGACCGTCCAACCCGGATCGCTTCGTCCACCGCCTTCTCGACCTCGGTGCCCTCGTTCCGCATGTGCGAGGCGTACAGGCCGCCGGCCGCGGCCACCTCGCGCGCCAGCGTGATGATCTCGACGATGTCGGCATAGGCGCCGGGGATGTACTGGAGGCCGGTCGAGAAGCCGACGGCGCCGTCGGCCATCGCCTTCCACACGAGGCCGCGCATCTTCGTCAGCTCCGCCGCGTCGGGCGGACGCTGCACGGTGCCCATCACGGCGCGGCGCACGGTGTTGTGGCCGACGAGCGTCGCGTAGTTGACCGCAACACCCGTCTGCTTGATGGTCGCAAGCGACTCGCCGATGTCCGCAGCCGAGCTGCCGCAGTTGCCCGCGACAACTGCCGTCACGCCCATGCGCACGAAGTTCTCGGCGCGCGGGCGCTCCGCGATGTCGTCGGCGTGCGTGTGGACGTCGATGAACCCGGGCGACACCATCAGACCGGTCACGTCGATCACCTCGGCCGCCTTCGGGTTCCGGATGACGCCGACCCGGACGATGCGGCCGTCGCGTACGCCGATGTCGGCCCGCACCGGCTTGACGCCGGATCCATCGATGAGCATGCCGCCGCGAATCACGAGATCGAAATCGGGCCGCGGCTGGGCGGCCAGGGTGATCGCACTGGCCGACAGGCAGGCGAGAACCATGCGGGAGGTTCGAATCATCAGTGTGCTCCGATCGGGTCGAGGGTCTTGGTCTGTGCGGGTTCTCGTGGGGGCCGGCTTCAGCCGGCCCGTCACGGGCCGAGCCCCTCGACCAGTCTCGGGGCAGGCCAGCTCGGCCCCTACGAGGTTCGTGTATGCTACACCGGCTTTCGACACGGTGGAGACGAATCAAGGCCACGAAGGCACGAAAGAGCGCCATCACCCGCATTCTCCTTCGTGCCTTCGTGCCTTCGTGGCTTCGTGGCTGAAGTTGTCGTGCCTTCGTGTCTTCGTGGCCATCCTCTTGTGCACATCATGCTGAAGAAGCCCATCCTTGCTTCTCTGACTGTCGCGCTGCTGGCGGCCTGCTCCATCCCACAACCCGCTGCCCGGACGGAGATCCTCTGGGATCGCTACGGCGTGCCGCACATCTTCGCGCCCGACGCCGAGTCGCTGTACCACGCCTTCGGCTGGGCGCAGATGCGCGCGCACGGCGACCTCATCCTGCGTCTGTACGGCGAGGCGCGCGGCCGCGCCGCCGAGTACTGGGGCGCGGACAATCTCGAGAGCGATCGCTGGGTGCGCCAGATGGGCGGGCCGGCCCGCGCGCGCCAGTGGTACGCCGCGCTCACGCCTGACGAGCGGCGGCACATCGACGCGTTCGTCGCGGGCGTGAACCAGTACGCGCACGACCACGCGGATCGGATCGCAGACGAGGTCGAGGTCGTGCTGCCCGTCGAAGGCGCCGACATCCTCGCGCACAGCCAGCGCGTGTTCCAGTTCGAGTTCATCGCGGGCCGCGCCGGCATCGAGGGCGCCGCCGACCGCTGGGCGAAGGCGGACGGGGGGTCCAACGCGTGGGCCATCGGCCCGAAACGGTCCGCGTCGGGCCGCGCGATGCTCGTCGCGAACCCGCACCTGCCCTGGTCGGTGTTCTTCACATGGTTCGAGGCGCAGCTCACCTCGCCCGAGGTCAACGCGTACGGGGCGACGCTCGTGGGCATGCCGCTTCTCGGCATCGCGTTCAACGACCGGCTCGGATGGACGCACACGGTCAACACCCTCGACGGCCTCGACCTGTACGAGCTGACGCTCGCCGAGGGCGGCTATCGCTACGACGGCGGCGTGCGTCCGTTCGACACCGAAGAGCAGATCATCAAGATCAAGAAAGCGATCGCGCCGGAGCGGAGCGGGGCGAGAGGGGTCCCCGCCCCTCGACACACTCAGGGCGCTCCGAGCCAGCCGAGGAGCGCGAGCGACGGCGCTTGGCGGGGTGCAGGCGCCT
>CAYHRK010000177.1:0-7563 GCA_964358795.1 uncultured Vicinamibacterales bacterium | reverse complement strand
GTTCGGATCGCCGATGGCCCCGCTCCTTGTGCAGCTTCCTCGAGCCTTGGACCTTTGTCCACGGCATCACGCGACGGCAGTTAGACAATTCGAGAGGTCATGTCGTTTCGACATTGAGAAAGGGGGCTGGGGATGCGGCGGCTCGCCCTGAGTTTTGGCGTGGTCGGTCTCCTCGCGCTCGCGAGCCTATCGCTGTGGGCGACCGGGCGTTCGACGGGCGCGGCGCAGGGCCCTCAGCCCGCGGTTGTGGGATCGGACCAATGCCTGAGCTGCCACGCCGACGCGCAGGAGTCGTTGGCGAAATCCGTACACGGCATCGCCCGACAGGGTGCGGGCACGCCCGGCGCGGCCGGTGGCTGCGAGGCGTGTCACGGTCCTGGGGGAGCGCACGTGCAGGCGCCGAGCGCTGCGAACATCCTGAGCTTCGCCACCGCGTCAGCGCCGGCGAAGTCTGCGCCGTGCCTCACGTGCCATGCCCGGCAGGAGGAACGGTTCCAGGCGCGCCGCTCGGAGCATCAGTTGAGCGACGTCTCCTGCGATTCGTGTCATGCGGTGCACAACCCGACGGCGCGGCCACAGTTGCGCGAAGACACTCCGCAACTCTGCTATCGCTGCCACCAGGAGGTGCGCGCGCAGTTCGACCAGCGCTTCCGGCACCGCGTCAACGAACGGGCGATGAGCTGCGCCGACTGCCACAGCCCTCACGGCAGCTTCGAGACGAAGCAGATCCGCCGGACGGCCAGCGAGCCGAACCCCTGCGTCACGTGTCACGGCGAGAAGCGGGGGCCGTTCACTTTCGAGCATCTCTCGGTGCGCGTAGAGGGCTGTGCGACCTGCCATGCCCCCCATGGGTCGGTCAACCGCTACTTGCTGCGCTATCAGGACCAGAAGGCGCTGTGCCTCGAATGTCACGCCGAGACGCCCGCGTTTCACAACGTCAGCACACCGCGTTTCGCCAACTGCACGACCTGTCACACGCAGATCCACGGCTCGTACCTCAATCGCTACTTCTTCCAGTGAGGCCAGGAGGCAGCCGATGCGCCGTCGAGTCACGTCGCTGATTGCGGTTGCGGTACTGCTTGGCGTCCCACGCCCGCTCGTCGCACAGAGCACGCAGCTCTTTCCACCGCCGGCTACCCCGATCCGCTGGGGCAACTTCGACGTCACGAGCTCGCTCGAAGCAGGCTACCGCAGCCTGACGGTCGACAAGAACGCCAAGTTGTTCGCCCACGACTACAAGCTCGACGATGGCCCGCGGTTGTTCACCTTTTCACTCACAGGGCGGAGCGACGGCGGGAAGCTCGATCTCTTCACGGTCGACCTCTCAAACCTCGGCGATCCGTTTCAGGCGGCCCGCGCGACCGCCCGCAAAACCGGTCGGTTCACGGCGGCCGTTGGGGTCCGCTCGATCGACCGCTTTTACCAGTACGACGCGCCCCGCGCCGACCAGGTCACGGAATACCGCCTGTTCGACACGACGCGCCGCATCTACGACGGGGCGTTCGACGTCGTGATTCCTCGTGTGGCGAAGGTGGGGGCCGAGTACCGGCGGACGATCTGGACTGGACCGGGATCGATCACGACTCGTGACTGGTCGCGCGACGAGTACGACGTCGCCGCGAACTACGACGCCGTCTCGAACGACTTCAGAATCTGGGGCGAGCGGCGCCTCGGCGGCACCAGCCTCCTGGTCGAGCAGACGTACCGGAAGTTCCGCAATAGCACCGACTACCAGGTGTCCGGACCCACCGAAGGGCACAACACGACCGGGCGGAGCGCGCTCAGCAACTTCATCGAAAACAATCCCCAGGACGCGCGGATTCCCACGACGGCCGTGCGGGTGCGGAGCGCAATCTCCAATCGGATCGACATCGCGGCCAGCTACCTCTACAGCCAGGCGAAGGTGGACTTCACCGGATCGCTCGACGCCACCGGCCTCGACTTTTCGCGCCGGCCGGCGGTCGAGCAGCAGACCTTTGCCGGCGACGCGCGGAAAAACGACCATGTCTTCGACGGCGCCGTGTCCATCGGGATTCGTGACGGCCTCGTGTGGCACAACAACTTCCGGTACCGCCGCTACGACCTCGACGGGGCGGTCGACGTCACGGAGATGCTGCAGGTCGGGACGGCCCTGCCCACATCGACGTTCGAGGAGGTGCTCGGCAACCGGATCGAGTTCCGCGCGGCGTCTTACTGGCCCGAGATCGAGTACGTCCCCGTCAAGAGCGTGACGATTCGCGGTGGAGCCAGGGTCTTCAGTCGGGACGTGAAGATGTTCGACGAAGGGCAACTCGATGCGGACGCCGCGACCACGGGCCCCCGCGCGACCACCGGCGTGATCGGATTCGCGAGCGTGGCGATCCGCCCCGGCGCGCGCTACCGCATCATCGGCGAGGTGGAGCGCGGCGCGGCCGAGAACGCGCTCACCAGGATCAGCCCTCTGTCCACCCGGCGGATCAAGGTGCGTGGTCAGGCGGACCTGGGGGGTGGATTCAAGCTCAGTGGATCCTTCGTCGATCGGAACTATCGGACTGAGGAGATCTCGACGAGCACCTGGCGCAGCGGATCGGCCTGGGTCAGTTTCGTTCGCAACGGCCGGTTCGTGCTCGACGCCGGCTACACGCGGCAGCAGATCGACCTGTCGACCGCGACGGTCTTCTTCGCGCCCGCGCAGACGGAAGGCTTCAGCGTGTACGACGTCGGCACCGACATCCTGTTCTCGCAGGCGGAGGTCAAGGTGCACCGGCGCGTGGCAGTGAACGGGGGCTACCAGGTTGTGCGGTCGAGCGGCACCTACCCGACCACGTTCGACCGGGCGACGCTGGGCTCAACCGTGTCGCTCAGCGAGCGGTACTACGTCAGCGCCACAGTCTGGAGCGGCGGCTATCGGGAACGCGAGGCGGTCACGCTCGGCAACTTCGACTACGACTTCACGCAACTCCTCGTGAACTTCGGCTATCGGTTTTGACGCCGAGGCGCAGTCATGAGGGAGCCGGCAGGATTCTGGCGCTGTTTCGGCTGGACGCGGCCGGCCGAGGAGGACACGGCCATGATGACCTCTGTGCTGTCATGGGAGGCGGCGCTACGACGCATTCGCGCTGAGTACCTCGAGATGCCGGGGCTCAAGCTGACGGCGGCGCAGGCGCAGCGGCTTTGGGGCTTCGATCCTGTCCAGTGCGAGGTGCTGCTGGCGAAGCTGATGGCGGTGGGCTTCCTGCGGCGGATGCGCGACGGCACGTACGTTCGTGTGCAGTCCGGTCCGCGGATCAACGAGTGAGCGCGCCGCGGCTGCGGATGTAGCGTGAGGCAGATCGTATGAGCCAGATCGTGCGCGTCGTGGTCATCTCGCTCCTGCTCGCGACTCTCGGCGTTTCTGACGTCCTCGGCCAGGATCAGCCAAAGGTCTACGCCATCTGATTGCGTACCTGTACTTCCTACGGATGCTAGACCAGCCGGGCGACGTGCGCCGTGGCGAACGCCTGTTCGACGAAAAGCGCTGCTCCGCGTGTCATGGCCTGGCAGGCCGAGGAGGCCGCCTGGCCTCCGATCTCAGCCAATGGAAGCAGTACGGCTCGCCGATCCTGTGGGCCGAGATCATGTGGCGTCACGCCGTGGACATGGAAGCAAGAATGCGCGAGTTGGAGCTGGCCTGGCCCCAGTTCGAGGACAACGAGATGGTCGATCTGATCGCCTTCATCCAGTCGCGCACCGGTGCGAGATAGACACGACGATTCGCACCGGTGCGACGGATGCACGAGACGAGGAGTGTTTCACATGGACGACCAATCCTTCGAGTCAACCCAGGTCCCAGACCGCCGGACCTTCTTCAAACGCTTCGTCAACGGTCTGGGGGCGGCGATCGGCGCGATTCTGGGCGTACCGCTGGCGGGTCTGTACGCGCTCCCCGCGTTCAACACGCCCACGCCGCATTGGAAGGAGTGCGGCGCAGTGGATGACTTCCCAGTGGGTGACATCAAGCTGGTCCCGTTGAAGCCTCTCGAGCAGCGCCAGTGGCCCGAGGCGTGGGGCGCTGAGGCCGCCTGGGTGTATCGCAAGAGCGACCAGGATTTCGTCGTTTATAACCTGCACTGCACGCATGTCGGATGTCCGGTCAATTGGAGCCCACAGGCGCGCCGCTTTTTCAGCCCCTGTCACGGCGGCGTCTTCGACGCCGACGGCCGCGTTCTGACAGGCCCGCCGCCGCGCCCGCTCGATCGGTACGAGATCAAGATCGAGAACGGCGTGCTCTTCGCGGGGCCTGCGTACCAGGTCAACGAGCGATTGGAGCGCCTGTCTTGATGGACCTCTTCAGGAAAACCTCCGACTACCTCGAAGAGCGCCTCGAACTGCCGACGATCTGGCGGCGCTTGACGGATCGGCCGCTGCCAAAAGGGATCGGCTGGCTGCACACGTTCGGGAGCGCCACCTTGTTCCTGCTCCTTGTGCAGACGGCGACGGGTGTCTTTCTGGCGTTCTACTACGTGCCCTCGCCCGAGCATGCGCATGAGGCGGTCTCCCAGATCACGAACCAACTCGCATTTGGGTGGCTGGTGCGCGGGATCCACAAGTGGGGCGAGAGTCTCGTGGTGATCCTGGTGGGGCTGCATTTGCTCCGCGTGCTCTACATGGGCGCGTACAAGTACCCGCGCGAGCTGACTTGGGTCGTCGGCGTGCTGCTCTTACTCGTGGTCATGGCGTTCGGCTTCACGGGCTATCTCCTGCCGTGGGATCAGGAGAGCTACTGGGCCACTGTCGTCGGGACCCACATCGCCAGCTATACGCCACTCGTCGGTGGCTACGTCATGGAACTGCTGCGGGGCCAGCCAGAGGTCGGGGTGCGTACGTTGGGGCGATTCTATGCCTTCCACACCCTGTTCCTTCCGGCCATCCTGTTCGTGCTCACAGGCATCCATGTGGCGATGGTCATCAAGCAGGGCATCGCCCCGCTGCCGGTGAAAGGGTCCGCGTCGGTCAGCCGGGAGCAGTATTACGAGCTCACGCGAGCGTCCAAGGAGCGGGGACGTCCGTTCTACGAGAGCATAGCCAAGGACGTGCTTGTCTCGTTCGTGCTGCTCGTCCTGTTGCTCGTCCTGGCCTGGAGATTTGGCGCGCCGCTCGACGAGCCGGCGAAGCCGACGAGTGCGACGTACGTGCCCCGGCCGGAGTGGTACTTCTTCTTTCTGTTCGAGCTGCTCTGGTGGTTCCCGGGCCGCTGGATTCCCGTGGCCACGTTCTGGATTCCGGGCGCGTTGATCCTCGTCCTGCTGTTCCTCCCGTGGCTGGACCGCAGTATTCACCGCGCGCCTCTGCGCCGGCCCTGGACTACCGGGTTCGCGACCGCGGTCCTGGTGATGGCCGGCTTCCTCACGTACAAGGGCGCAACCGCCCCTGTCCCGATCAGCGCCGTGGCGGCCAATCAGGCGCAGATGGAAGCCCGGGCCCTGCCGGCCCTCGCGCGCCGAGGGCTGGAGGTCTATGAGGCGCAAGGTTGCGCGGCGTGCCACGTTGTGCGAGGCGTGGGCGGCGCGGGAGGTCCGGACCTGACGCGGGTCGGCCGCGAGCGGGACGAAGCCTGGCTCAAGCGTTTCATCGCGAATCCAAGTGCCACGAATGCATCGAGCGAGATGCCGTCGTACGAGACGATGACGACGGAGGACCTGAGCGCTCTGGTCGCGTACCTGCAGACGCTCAAATGAAGGAGCGGCCGGCCAAAACTGCACTCAGGACGCCATACTTCTAACCTGGTGGCCGCGGCGTGGACGTGCCGGGCCCTCGACTTCCGTAGCGCACGTCGATGGCCTCCCGAATCTTCGCGGCGAACATCTTTTGTTGCTGCATCAGCATCACGTCACGCGTGATGTCGAGACACAGGGCTCACGTGTACGCGTGCAGGTCCCACCTGGGCGCGCCTCCAGCCTGGCCGTCCTTGACGTAGCAGTCGACATTGCTCAGGTGGCCGACGCCCCCGCACCCGCAGTAACACGGAATGTACTGCAGCAGATCCGCGTGCCGGACCGCGAAGGCGTACGCGCCGCGGACGTCGACCATCGGCCGCGCGGCGGGCCCAGCCGCAGGAGGCAACGGTGGCCAGGCTGGATCCCACTGCGGCCACCGCAGCGGCGATTCGATCTGACCAGACGCCTGTGCACGCTGCTCCGCATCGGGGTGCGGCTTCGACTGAGCGATCGCGGCGCCCAGGACCAGCAGCAACCCCATCAGCATCGACGTCGCTGCAAGCCGCGAGGGCGTCAAAGGTCGTCCCCGGCGCAACCAGCGCCCACCTGCTTCGGATCTCAACTCGGTGTTGGTCACGGTTCCTCCTGCGGCCCTCAGTGGCTCCGCTCGCGCCGGGCGGCCCGCATGGTCACGTCCCCGGGGCGTAGTACCCGGCCCTGGTGAACAGCGTAACGCCCGGCCGCGTCGTGCGGACCGTGATCGTGCGCCAGCGGCCGTCTTTCTCCCGGTTCGTCGGATAATACCCGAACAAGTACTGGTTGCGCAGCTCTTCCGCGACGCGCAGGCAAACCTCCTTGCAGCGCTTTGCCGCGACGATCGGATAGGTCCAGCCGCCGGTATCGTCCGTCAGGCGCTTGAGCGCGTCGATCGCCCGCGGCCCGCTGAGCCGTCTCCACAGTGAATCTCCTGCCGGCCCCGGCGCCCAATCGTCCATTTCGATCCCAATGGCGTACACGGGGACCTCGGCCGACTTCACGGCCTCGACGGCTCGCTCGAGGCTGTGGAAGCTGGCGGTGTCTTCGCCGTCACTCAGGATGAGGATGGCCCGCTTGTCCTTGCGTCTGGCATCGGCAATCACGCGGCTGCTGTCCACCACGGCGTCATACAGACGCGTCCCGCCTCGCGCGCCCAGGCGCTTGGTCGCACGTTCGATGGTTTTCGCGTCCAGGCCGAAGTCTCCCAGCGCATCGACCCGGTCGTTGAAGGCCACCACGAGCGTTTCGTCCTCGCGCTTGAGCGCCCCCACGAAGTTGATGACGGCGTCCTTGGCGTGCATCAGCTTGTCACCTGCCATGCTGCCGCTCGAGTCGAACAGGACGACGACGCTGATGGGCGTTTCGTGGTGGCCGAACAGCGTTGGCTGCTGCTCGACACCGTCCTCGAGCACCTCGAATTCTTCGGGTCTCAGATCGTGAATGATCGCGTCATTTGCGTCCCGCGCGGTCACGCTCAGGCGGACCAAGTCCACGTCGACGCGGTAGCGGGCACCAGCCTGTCGGGTGGCGCCTGGGAAAGAAGCCCGGCCAGTGGCGCCGGTGAGCAGGAGCCCCACCAGGCCGGCACAGATGACGACAGCAACCGAGCGATGGTGCCGGGACATGGCTCTCCCGGTAAGGCGGGGACGATTTCGACCTCAACTTCCCCTGAGCCCGCCGTCCCCGCATTCACCGAGCCCCGCAAGAGCGGTGCCGCCCATCGGTTCAGGCGCCACGCGCGAGCTGGCGCTATCTGTCGAGAGACTCCCACGCCGTGCGCCTTAAGACAGCTTCTAAGGCGCACCTCAGAAACTTGCTTCACTCGTCACGACTCCAGCCTTAGAAGATGTCC
>CAYHRK010000176.1:0-7584 GCA_964358795.1 uncultured Vicinamibacterales bacterium | reverse complement strand
CGTCGAAGCCGGCGCCGTCGAGGAACAACGACAGCCGGCGCGTTGTTCATGAACGCGGCCGCGTTCATGAATAATGCGGGCTAATCGACGCGGCTGATCAATCTCGTCCTTGTACTCGTCTTTATGGATATTGGAGTCGTTCCTCTCGGGAAGGGATCATTGTCATCATGACGTCTCGACAAGCATTCTGGCAGTTCATCCTCGCGGCAACCGCGCTCTTGGCGACCGCGTGTTCCGGCTCGAACCAGCCGACGCCGACAGGCACGGCGGCGGCACCGTCGGGCCGTCCCCCGGTTGCCGTGGCCGTGGCGTCTGTTGGTTTGGCGGCTTTTCAGGAAAGCGTGGACATCGTCGGGTCGCTGGCACCCAAATTTTCGGCTGACGTGAAGTCGGAAGTGACCGGCACCGTGACGGCCGTCTATGTGACCGAGTGGGTGCCCGTCCGCAAGGGTGATCGCCTGGCGCGGCTGGATACCAGTGAAACAGAGGCGGGCATCGTCGCACTCAAGGCGATCGAGGCGCAGGCCCGCGTAGGCGAAACACGAGCCCGCCGGGAATACGAGCGTGCCCAGCAGTTGAAGCAGTACGGTCTGATCACGCCTCAGAACTTCGACGATGCGAAGTCGGCGGTCGAGGCGGCGGAAGCGGGCACCTCGGCGGCCAGCGCGCAGATCCGGATCGCGGAGGCCCGGTTGGCCAAGTCGCTGCTGAACTCGCCGATCGATGGCGTGGTGGCCTTGCGCGGGGTGAATGTCGGCGACCGCGTGGAGAACATGGGCAGCGACGACCCGTTGTTCCGGATCGTCGACAACCGCCTCTTGGACCTCACCGCGTCGGTGCCTTCGTCGCGCCTCTCCGCGGTGCGGGTCGGTCAGGTGCTCGAGTTCACGACCGACGCGCTGCCAGGCCGGATGTTTACCGGCAAGGTGATGTTTATCAACCCCGCCATCGATGCGGCAAGCCGGTCGGCGAAAGTCGTGGTGGAAGTCCCGAACCGGGACGGGCTACTCAAGGGAGGGTCGTTCGTGAAGGGCCGCGTCGTCGTGGCAAGTCGCACCGCGGTGTTGCAGATCCCGCGCGAAGCGATCCTCAACTGGAACGTCGAGCAGCAGACCGCTGAGGTGTTCGTGGTCCGGGGCGATGTGGCCGACATGCGGATGGTGAAAACAGGCACGTCGAACGGCGTCTCGGTGGAGGTGGTGTCCGGGCTGCAAGCGGGAGAGCAAGTGGTGACGCGCGGCGGCTTCGCGCTTCGGACGGGCGATAAGGTTGCCGTCGCCAAAGGCGAGGGAGCGTAGCCATGTTCCTGTCGAACCTCTCCATCAAGCGACCGGTGGTCGCTACGGTGATGATGCTCACCCTGGTGACACTGGGCCTGTTCTCCTGGCGCCGGCTGCCGATCGACATGATGCCAGACGTTGAAATCCCCGTGCTGTCCATTGTCGCCGAGTTCCCGGGGGCCTCACCGGAAACGGTCGAGCGCGAGGTCAGCAAGAAGATTGAGGAGGCGGTCAACCCGATCTCGGGCGTCAAGCACGTCAACTCGATTTCCCGCGAAGGTCTCTCCTCGGTCATCGTCGAGTTCAATCTGGAAGTGAAGATCAACGACGTGTCGCAGGAGGCGCGGGCGAAGATCAACGCCATCCGCCGCGAACTGCCGGAAGGGATGAAGGAGCCGGTCATCCAGAAGTTCGACTTCAACGCGATGCCGGTCATCTCCCTCGCCGTTCGCTCCAAGACGCTCCCGTCGCGCGAACTCACCACGCTTGCCGACCGGAAGGTGAAGCGTCGCCTAGAGAGCATTCCCGGTGTCGCACGCGCAAAGCTGGTGGGATCCTCAAAGCGCGAAGTCACCGTGAACCTCGATCCGGCTCGTCTTGCCGCTCTCGGTATGGGTGTCGACGAGGTGGTGGCCGGCCTCGCGGCCGAGAACGTGAATACGCCGCTTGGGCGATTGACCCAGGGCACGACCGAGATGCCACTGCGCATCTCGGGCAAGCCGAAGGAGACCGACGGGTACGCGGGCATGGTCATCAGCCGGCGGGGGATCGAGCCGATACGGCTCTCCGATGTCGCGACCGTTCAGGACGCCATCGAGGAACAGCGCTCGCTGGCGCTCATCAACGGCGAACCGGCCGTCGCCATCGACATCACCAAGCAGACAAAAGCGAATACAGTGGCCGTGGTGGACGCGGTCCGCAAGATGGTGGACGAACTGCGGCCGGAGATGCCGGCCGGCACCGAGATCCAGATCGTGCGCGACACCTCCGTCTTCATCCGCGACTCGGTCACCGACGTGCAGACCACGCTCCTGCTGGGCGGCATTCTCACCATCGTCATCGTCTTCTGCTTCCTCAATTCGTGGCGGTCGACCGTGATCACCGGACTGACGCTGCCGATCTCCGTGATCTCGTCGTTCATTGTCATGTACTTCCTCAACATGACGTTGAACACGTTGACCTTGATGGCGCTGTCGCTGGCCATCGGATTGCTGATCGACGATGCGATCGTCGTACGGGAGAACATCGTCAGGCATCTGGAGCACGGCGAGGACCACTTCACGGCAGCGCGGGAAGGTACCAACGAGATCGGGCTGGCCGTGCTGGCCACGTCGATGTCGATCATCGCCGTGTTCGTGCCCGTGGCGTTCATGAAGGGCGTGATCGGCCGCTTCTTCTTTCAGTTCGGCCTCACCGTGGCGTTCGCCGTGCTGGTCTCGCTGTTCGTGTCGTTCACGCTGGACCCGATGTTGTCGTCGCGGTGGCACGACCCGGACATCGCCCGGAAGGGCAAGCGCAACCTGCTCCACCGCGCGCTGGACGGATTCAACAACTGGTTCGAGCGCATGGCCGATGTCTATAAGCGGGTCATCGCCTGGTCGCTCGACCACCGGGTCACGGTCGTCGCGCTCGCCATCGCGGCGTTTGTCGGGGGCCTGGGGGTGTTCGCGATGCTGCAGGCCGAGTTCATGACGCCGATGGATCAAGGCGAGTTCGTCATCAAGATGAAGAGCGCACCCGGATCCTCGATCGCCGAGACGCGCGGGAGGCTGGAGCGGGTGTTGCGGACGCTCGCCGAGTTCAAGGAAGTGCGCTACACGTACGCCTCCATCGGATCGGGCGACTCGGATACCGTGCGCGACGCCATGGTCTTCGTGAAGATGGTGGACAAGCACGAGCGTACGATTGGGCTCCGGAGATTCGTCCACGATGCGCGGGTGCGCCTCGAGCAGATTCCAGGTGTGGTGCTCTCCATCCAGGAAGACCCGGACGCCATGCAGAAGCCGCTGCAGATTGCCGTGCGCGGCGACGACATCGCCACGCTCAAGCAGTACGCCACGGAGGTGAAGCGAGCGCTCTACACGGTGCCGGGTATCGTCGACATCGAAGCGGCGATGGAGCAGGACCTCCCCGAGTACCGCCTCGTGGTGGACCGGGAGCGTGCTGCCGCGTCGGGTCTCGGCAGCGGAAGCCTCGCGAACACCATCGGCGTGCTGGTCGGCGGCCAGACCGTGTCCACCTACGAAGATGAAGAAGGCGAGGCGGTCAATGTGCGCCTGCGTCTTCCCCAGTCTTTGCGCGGAGATGTGACACAGGTCGGCGACCTGAAGATGTCGGTGCCGACCGAGACCGGCACGGCGCTGGTGCCGCTGGCCGATCTCGTCACGTTCACTCGCTCCACCTCCCCTGCCGAAATCGGCCGGCGCGACCTGTCCCGCCAGGTAGCGGTGGATGCCAACCTCGACAACCTCCCGCTCGGCACCGCCGGAGCGCTGGCGACGACGGCAACCGAGAAGATCGCGATGGCGCCAGGCTACAAGCTGCTGTTGGGCGGCGATACCGAGATGATGCTGGAGTCGTTCGGCTACATGGGCGAGGCGTTGCTGCTCGCCGTGATCTTCGTCTACCTGATCCTCGCCGCTCAGTTCGAGTCGTTTATCGATCCGCTGGCGATCATGCTGGCGCTGCCGCTCTCGATTGTCGGCATGGCCGGCACGCTGGCGCTAACCGGCGACACCATCAACATCATGTCGCTGATAGGGCTGATCATGCTGATGGGCCTGGTCACGAAAAACGCTATCCTGCTGATCGACTACACCAAAGTCTTGCGAGGCCGCGGCATGGACCGGCGCACGGCGCTCGTCACGGCCGGGCGCACGCGGCTGCGGCCGATCCTGATGACCACCACGGCGATGATCTTCGGCATGCTGCCCTTGTTCTTCGCGCTCGGCGAGGGCGCGGAATTCCGGGCGCCCATGGCCCGAGCGGTGGTCGGCGGCCTCATCACCTCCACGTTGCTGACGCTGATCGTGGTGCCGGTGGTCTACACCATCCTCGACGACATCGCGGCGTGGATGTTCGGCAGGCGGAAACATGCGGCGGCCGCGGCCAGCCTCATCCTGGCGCTAGCCGTGGTGCTCGGAGCCGGCAAGCCCGCATGGGCGCAGCAGGAGCCGCTCTTCATCGTGCGGCAAGGCGCGGCTCCTATTACTACGCAGGTCGAGCAGGCAGCGCGTGCCACGCAACCAGCCAGCGTCCACGTGCTGACGCTGGCCGAGGCGCTAGCGATTGCCAACGATCAGAACCGGGACATTCAGAAGGCCCGAGAGTACCGGCAGTGGGTGGAAGGTAGGTACCTCGAAGAACGGTCGGCTGCTCTTCCCCAGGCGACGTTCAGGGCCACGCTGCTGCGTCAGTACGATGACAGCCAGAGCAAGCTCTTCGCGGGATTTGCATCCGGTGGGAGCTCGGCGGAATCCCAGGGTCCGGACATCGGCGAGATCTTCGGTGGCCGGCAAGACGTGCGCTCTGCCGATTTCAGCGTGACGCAGGCAGTCTTCACCTGGGGCAAAGTGGGTGCGGCCGTCCGAGCGGCGAAGATGGGGTTTAGCTTCAGCGACCAGCAACTGCGGCGATTTCGGCAGGCCGTGGTCAAGGACGTGACGACGGCGTTCTGGAACGTCCTCGCCGCGCGCGAGCTCGAACGGATTGCCCGGGAGGATCTCGCCCAGAAGGGCCGGCACCTCGAGGAGACCACCAGGCGCCAATCGGCCGGCACCGCGACCGACTACGACGTGCTTGCCGCGCAGGTGGCCGTCGAGAACGCCAGGCCGCCGATCATCCGGTCCCAGAACCTGGTCCGCGTGGCGCGCGAGCAGCTGCGATTTCTGCTCGGCGAGACGACGTCCGACGTGGACGTGAGTGGGACGCTGGCCACCGTGGCCGAACCGATGCCAGTCTATGAGGAGGTGTTGGCGCGGGCGATGCAGAGCCGTCCGGAACTCGGCGAACTCGACAGCCAGCGCGGCGTCTACGTCGAACTGCTGACCATTGCCAAAGCCGACAACAAGCCGCGCGTCGATTTTTCGGCCGCATGGGGCATGCGCAGCCTCGGCTTCAAGACCCTGTCATCGTCTGGTACCGCATGGAACGCGACGCTCTTCGCGACGGTGCCTCTGTTTGATGGCATGCGGACCAAGGGACGCGTGGCCCAGGCTCAGAGCCAGATCACCAGCCTCGGCCTGGATGCGCTGAAGTTGCGCGAGTCGATCGCCCTCGAGGTGCGTGTGGCCGTTGATGCCCTGGGTGAGGCGACCGACCTGCTGACCGCGCTCGGCAGTACGGTGACACAGGCTGAGAAGCTGCTGTTTCTCGCCGAAAAGGGCTACGAGCTTGGGGTGAAGACGCGCCTGGAAGTCCAGGACGCCGAACTGAACGTGCGGCTGGCCCGCGCCAGTGTAGCCGCCGCTCAGCGGGATTATCGCGTCGCCCGAGCGAACTTGGAGTGGGTCACCGGCGCGGGCGATGGCGGAACCGCGGCGCTGCCGGCAGGGAAGAAGTAGAAAGAAGGAAGTTACTCGGCCCAGGCTTCGCTCAGAACCTCGGCCTGTTCGAGCACGGTCTGCGTGGCCTTCTCTTGCTTGTCGGGCGGGTAGCCGTACTTGCGCAGGATGCGCTTTACCACCACCCGGAGCTGGGCCCAGCGACTCTTCAGCTTCTCCTGGCGCTCGACCTCTTCGCCTTCGGTGGCCTCCTCGAACTCGGGGTCGATCTTCGGGCGTTCGGACTCTTTCAACTCGATCCTGGCGAGCCGGCTCTCGTAGTAGATCGGGACGGTGGCCCCGTCCACAACGGCCCGCTGGATGTCGTAGACACTGATGTAGTCGCCGAAGACCGCGCGCGTGTTGGCGTCAGTCAGCACCACGATCGTGGGGTTCTGCATGTCTGGGTGCAGGACGAGCCGCCCAGCATAGAAGGCCATCGTCAGGCTCTTGCCCGACCCCTGGGTGTGCCACACGACGCCGACTCGCCGGTCACCAGGGTCGCCTCCAGGCCGGCGGTGGCTCCAATACTCCCCTTTCTCCTCGAGGTCGCCCGCCGCCGAGCGCTTCACGGCCGCACGCAGGGTCTCCTCGACAGCGACATTCACCGCATGGAACTGGTGGTAGCCCGCCATTTTCTTGGCGAGCTTTCCGCCTCCGGCGTCCTCGAACACGATGAAATGGCGCACGAGGTTCAGGAACCGACGCTTCTCGAAGACGCCCTCGAGGACCACCTGCAATTCCGGGAGATGCGCCGCCGCATCCTCCCGCCCGGTGATCGTGCGCCAGCGCTTGAACCACTCCTTTCCCGCGCCCAGCGTGCCAATCCGCGCCTGTACTCCGTCGGACACGACCAGCGCCGCGTTGGTAGCAAAGAGCGCGGGGATTTGCGCCTGATAGGTCTGGATCTGGTGGAACGCGTTCCAGATGGTCGCGTTCTCGTCGGCGGGGTTCTTGAGTTCGATCACCGCCAGCGGCAGCCCGTTCACAAACAGCACCACGTCCGGGCGGCGCGTATGCTGCCCCTCGGCCACCGTGAACTGGTTCGCGGCCAGCCAGTCGTTGTTGTCGGGCTCATCGAAGTCGAGCAGCCGTGCCTGGGCGCCCGCGATGGATCCATCGGGGCGGCGATACTCCACCGTCACACCGTCCGCCAGCATCCGATGCACGGCGCGGTTGCGTTCGATGAGCGACGGCGCTTCGGTTCGCGTCAACTTGCGGAAGGCGTCGTCAAGCGTCTCAGAGGGCAAATCGGGGTTGAGGCGCACGAGCGCCTGGCGCAACCGGTCTTCCAGCACCACGTCGCGGTAGTTCGGGTCGCGACGCTCGGCGCCAGGCATGTCCGCCGCAATATCGGGGCCGTGAAGCACCGCATAGCCAAGCCCTTTCATCCAGGCGAGCGCGGCGGCCTCGACGACGGATTCGGTGAAGGCGGTCATCGGCGGGGCTCTTGGCGAAGGCCGCCACAGGCCGGCCGGGACGGCGGGTGACGAACAAGCCTGGAATAAGCCGGAATAGGCCGGAATAAGCCCCTGAATTGGAGTTCAATGGGAGTCGAATTGGAGGCCATCACCAGCTCGTCGTAATTCATCGATCTGCGAACTCCCACCTCGCACCGCGCCCACCGAATCCCGCCGTTTCGGCGAGATAATTGGCGGGATTCACCCTTGCCTGTAGCCCGCCGACAGTAATCCCGACACTGTGTCGGGATTGCTGTCGGGACTCCCGCTATCCCCTCCACGGGCCGCCAGAATCCCGACAGT
>CAYHRK010000175.1:0-7658 GCA_964358795.1 uncultured Vicinamibacterales bacterium | reverse complement strand
GTGCGGCTCTTCCGCTCGCAAGCCCTCTCCGGTTTTGACGCATTAGGGTATAGTGCTGGCGGGGCGCGGAGACAATCACCGCGGAGATCGCGGAGGACGCGGAGATATCTGACCACGGAGGTCGCGGAGATCACGGAGGGACTCACCACGGAGATCACGGAGATCACGGAAAACAGTGGGGTTTTCAAAACATCGATGGCGTGGAATCCACGGTGACGCCCTGCGGCGGGATCCGGGTTGCGCTCGCCAGAAGCGCAATCCCGCTAATACCTGAGCAGGTAACTCAGCTTGACAAAGAATTGCCGTCCGGAGGATGTCGTGGGCGGTACGGTGCGGCGCAGCACGGGCGGTGTGGTTGCGTCGATGGCCAGATTCTCATAGCGGTCGACATAGCCGACATACAGCGCCGTGCCAGGATTCACCAGGTAAGTCGCCAGGATATCGCCCGTGAGGCGCTTGGCCCGCTCCAAAGCCACCAATCTCGCGTTGGGCAGCACGCTGCTGTAGTCGACAATCAGTCGTAGTGACAGCTCGCGGGTCACCTGATAGTTCAGCTTCGACCTCAGGAGGTGGTTGTCAAAGATACTCGCCGAGGCGACGGTTTCTGGCGGTGTTGAACCGTCTCGTACGCTCAGGCGGCTGTAAAGGTACGTTTCGTCGAGGCGGAGCCGCGGCGTAGGGCGGAGCGTCACGCCGAGTCTCCCATCGACGGAATCGGCCAGAAACGGCCGCAGACCCGGGGCCGGGAAGTAGTTGACCCCGGTCCCCTGCCTGTAAGTTCCGGAAATCGTCAGCCACTTCAGCCACTCGGTCGAAAAGAAGACAGTCGTGCTGTGTTTGCGGAACTCCCGTCCTTGAAAGAGCTCCAAGGACTTGGAGGGGTTGACGACAAGTTGCGTCGGGCCTCTGAACTCGATCGCAAAGTGCGGGTTCACCAGCCAGTCCTGCACCCGCCCTCGCCTGTCCCAGTTGACCAGGGCCAAGCCGAACGGCCCGAAGCTCACCACGCGGCCGCGCCGCGGCCGCCAACTGTAGCGGGCGAACTGCTCGATCTGACGGATATCTACGCGGGGAATGAACCCGAGCTGCGAACCGAAGCCCGGGCTGCGGTCCACGTAGCGGGCGTAGTAATTGAAGTGCCGGCCGCTGTGGGTCACCTCTGCAAAGTACGCGGGTCCCGAGCGTTGGGTGCCGTCAAACAGCCGGGTGTTGCTGCCCATCAATTGTCCGGTCACGATCCAGTTGGGGTTCAGCTTGAACCTGGTGTCGAGGGAGATCACGCGGTTCGAGCTCGACGCAAAATCGCGACTGGTGAACAGCAGCCCGATAGTCGACTGCTGGGCGACCTCGCGCTGCACGCGCACGACGCCGATCCCGGCCCGGCGGCCGTGAAGTGGATCGGTTTTGCGCACGCGCCGGCCGGGTGCACGGTCGTCGATGGCCAGCCCGCCGAAGGCCCAGCGGCCGCTCTTGCCAGTCAGGCGGACACCCACCTGCGGGTCGATGATGCGGCGAGAGAACAACAGGTTTTGGCGCGCCTCGAAATAGCCGGCATTCTCGATGAAAAACGGGCGCTTCTCCGGAAAAAAGACCTCGAACCGCTGGTTGATGGTCACCTGGGGCTCATCGGATTCCACCTGGCTGAACTCGGGATTGACCGCGACGTCGAGCGTGAACGCATCGCGCAGGACCATCTTGGCATCCAATCCGGCACGCGCATCGTGATCCGTGACGAAACCCGGCACCCGTACATCCAGGAATCGCGCCCTCGCGAAGACGCCATAGGGGATGAATTGCAGGTTGCGTCCCGGCGAGATCCGTTCGAGTCCTTCGAGGGTGGCCAACTGTTGCGCCAAACCTTCGAGGCGCCGGGTGATAAACGGCCAGAAAGACGTTTCGTTATTGCGCACGATCGCGCGGCCCAGCGCGAGCCCCCAGGCCTGCACGGGAGCGTTGGAAAAGCGAAGGCTCTTGAACGGAATGGCGATCCAAACGGTGAAGCCTTCCGGCGTCAACCGCCCTCGTGAGTACCAGAGCGTGTCGAAACTGAAATCGTCGGGCTGACCTTCGGTGCTGATGCCATCGAGCTGGATACCCAGCGGGTTCACGCTGAAGATGTAGGCACGCCGCCGGTCGCGGAACGTATCGAGCACGACACTCACGACGTCGTCCCCGACGATCCCTTCGCGCCTGGCCAAGCGGGCACGGACTTTGGCCGGGTCGTCATCCTTGCACACGAAGACGACGTAGAGGTTCTCGTCGTCGTAAGACAGATAGGCGGACGTCTCCTGACTGGCCGGTACACCATCGCCCGGCTCGCGCTGCCGGAAGTCCGTCACGTGCGCTTCCGCCTCTCGGGGCCTGCCACCGAGGAAGTCTTCCAGCGTTGGCGGTCGAGACACCCGCGGGATCGACAAGGTGGGCGGCTGCGCCTGGCCGCGGCTCTCCAGCAGAACCGGCATGGCAGCCATCAGAAACACGATTCGACTCCAACGCCCGAGATACGTGGCCGACGGCTTGGCTTCCATGAGGCCCTCGCACCACCGCGCAATGGAGCACTTGTAGCCGCTATTCTATTTCACGGAAAACGCGGAGACGCGGAGAGGATGGACCACGGAGATAACGGAGATCACGGAAACCGATTGGATCTTCTCCGTGCGCCGCGCTCGAGGGAACCGACAGCCGTGCACGGCCCGCGCTCCGGGGAGGTGCCTCGTGCGGTGGCTCGCGCCCGGCCTCCGTGTGTCATCGCCGGCCCGGGCCGGAGGCAATGTCTCCGAGTGTGGCGCATCGGCGCTGGTGACATCTCGGGCACAGTCGCCCCGAGGCGTCACCAGCTCACCGCGCGATTCCGTTCGCCCTGCCGCTCGCGGGCCGGCGTGCCGGCGACGGGCGGTGGGTTACCGCGATCGACCGGGCTCCGGCCAGTTCGCGTAGGCGTAGATCAAGTCGACCATCGACTGCTCTGACTCCACGATCCCGCCCACTTTGCCGTTGCCTTCGGTGACGATGTACTCGTCGTCCGCGTGAGCGCGAGAGCCGTGCCCCATTGCGCCGCCGGCGGCAGGCAGTCCCAGCTTACGGGTGTACTCCCACTGCGGCGAGCTGCCGGCGCTGCGCGGCCAGACCATCGGCTCGATCCCGTGCTCCTTGTACATCGCGAGCGTCGCCTGGGCAACCGGGGCCTTCACCGGGGTCTGCGACCACTCGTCGCCGCCACCGAGCATCTGGACCGAGATGTCGGAGAAGCCGTGCTTGTCGAGGTGCGCCCGCACGAGTTCGACCTGCTTGCGGGCCTCCTGGTTGGGCACGAGCCGCGAATCTATCTTGACGGCCGCTTTCTCGGGCAGGATGGTCGCTACGCCCGGGCCCGTGTAGCCGCCCCAGATGCCGTCGATGTTGAAGGTCGTGTCGAACGTCAGCCGCCGGGCCGCTTCTTCAGGCGTCCAGTTGCTCGTGAACACCTTGATGTTCTCGCGCTCGGTTGCGAAGAGGTGCTCCCGGAACTTGGTCGTGAGCACCCGCATGAGCTCGAGCTCCTCCTCGTTGGGTGGGCGGATGGCGTCCTTGAAGCCGGCGATGAGGATCTCATTCTTCGCCGGGTCGTACATGCTGCGGAGCGCATCGATGAGCCGCCACACGGGGCTGTCGAGCACCGCCTTGCGACTCGAGTGGATGGGCATCTTCTGCGGCCCGCGGCCCCACTTCGCGCCGTGACTCTCGAGCTCGACGTACATGATCCCCTTGTTGCCGAGCGACATCGACACCATGCCGTTCGACTGCTGTGAGGGGCCCAGGCTCATCAGGCAGTTGGCGCGCTCGAGCCGATCGCGCCAGGGATCGAGCACCTCGTGGAAGTTGGGGCTGCCCTGCTCCTCGGCGCCGTCGCAGGTGAAGATGACGTTGACAGGGAGCTTCCCGTGCACGGCGATGATCGACTCGAGCGTGTTCAGCACGAAGCGGTTGCCGCCTTTGCTGTTGATGGCGCCCCGCGCCACGATGGCCTCGGGGAAGCCGGCGAAGTTCTTCACGCGCCGCGCCTCGAGCGGCGGGCTCGACCACCGCGCCTCGTCGAACGGCTGCGTGTCGTACATCATGTAGACGACGATCGTCTTGGGCGCGCCGGCGTCGTAGTGGGCGAGGACGCCGGGCCACTCCGGCTTGGACGTGGGAACGATCTGGGTCTGCTTACAGCCCAGCTTCCTGAAGGAGTCGACCATCAGGTCGGCCATCTCCTTGACGCCGCGATGCCAGGAGCTGATCGAGGGCTGCCGCAGGTCGCGCTGCACGAGAGCGATGTGCTCTTCCTTGTGCCGGGCGATGTAGTCGTGGACCTGTTTCACGTCGGGCGACTTGAGCACGTCGCCGATCTGTCGGGCTTCCGCGCGCCCGAGGAAGTCGAACGTCGAGTACGCCGCCACGGCCCCAAACGTGCCGCGCGCGGTCAGATCGAGGAACTGCTTGCGCGTGAACTCCATGGCCGCCCCTTTCTTCTGTCCCAAGTTGCTCAACCGTCCGCTAACCCACTACCCTGCACCTCCCCCCGGCCCTTGTCAACGGGCCGTGCCACGAAATGACAGCCGGTCAAATCCTGATAAGAGGCCGGCGATGCGGTTCGCGTGCCGCGTCACGAAACGCTCCATGGGCCTGCTCCGGTTGATGCGTGTGCAACCACATCATGTCCGGATAGCCCTGGAGCGTTCGGTTTTTTCCCAGCGCGCGGCGCCGTCCCGACGTTTGGTTGCGGCCGCTGGGCCGCGCGGGTGCCTGCTGCTCGTGATCGCGTCGGTGATTACCAATGAAGTTTCACACCGTTGCGAGTGGGCTGCTTGCGCTGCTCTGCCTATTCCTGGTCGCAGGCGGAGTGTATGGTACGCAGTGGCAGGTCGTCCATAGCCGGACTCGCAGCATTGCCATAAGAATGGCCTGCGGCGCGACGCAGGCGCATATTTTGCGTGAGGTCGACCGCGATCGCGCTCGTCTTGCTCCTCGTCACGATTATCGTCGGCTGTTATCGACCTGCCCGTCGTGCGATGGCGATCGAGCCGGCGCAGGCACTTCGTCACCAGTGAGGGCCCTCGTGATCTCTCATTACCGCCCCGCGTCGTCCGTCCCTGGTTCGACTTGGGCCCGCAGCCTACTTCGCGCTTGACGTCTCCTGCCGCCATGACGACAAGCTACAGGTGTGGGTTCCTGACGTCATGATTGAGAGCCTCCGTGGTCGAACCCACCTCGGTGTCTCCGTGATGATCTCTGCGGTGAGTCCCCTGCGTGTTCTCCGTGACCTTGTGGTCAAGACCCTCCGTGCCCTCCGTGGTTGCTTCCTCCGCGCGCTCCGTGACCTCCGTGGTGAACTCGACCCCGGGGAGGTTTGGTGCGCGGAGCGGTGCGGGGCCCGACAAGCTCGAGGCGCTCTGAGCATGTCGTCCCTCGGCGAGCTCGGGACGGCCTGAGCGTGTCGAAGGCCGAAGAGCGCGAGCGACGCGCTTGGCGGGGTGCAGGGCTCCCCGCCGCTGTGACAGGAAGTTGCGCGCGAGCGGCGTGGGGCGATGGGGCCCCCACAAGCGAGCGCGCCTGGCGGGGTGTAGGGGGTCCCCGCCGATCAAAAAAAGAAGGGGCATCACCTTCTGAGTGATGCCCCATTGGCTCGACGGGCGGCCTGGCTCCCCAGCAACTCACGGCTCCCTGCCGCGAATATTCAGGCCGCCTGTGCGTTCCATAGCAACGCGCGTACCGCTCAAAAACCGGCCAGATTCATGCGCGCGCACATTCGAAAGACGACAGGTTCGTCAGCGAGATTACGATTTTCTCCCCGGTCTCCGGGCCCCGGCCTCCGGCCTCGGGATTAGACTGCCGCGCCTTCCGGGTACTGCAGCGCCAGCCGGAGTTCCTTCGCGAGTTGATCGACCGTGGTGCCCTGCCAGGCGCCGTCGATCTCGAAGCGGAGGTCGCCGATCCGGCGGCCCCACGGCGCGATCACGCGCCCGATGCCGCGGAAGTCGATCCGATCGACGTGCTCCTGATCGAGCCGGCGGATGACTTCCGGCGCGACGCGGATGAACGCGCGCAAGGCGGCCGCCGTCTTGATGCTGTACTTGCGCCCGTTCCATGCGGCGCCGAAAACCTGCGACACCTGCTTGAAGTAGTTCACGTAGAACTTCTTCGCATCGTCGCGAAACTGCTCGCCCTTGCGTCCGGCGCCGAAGGCCTCGGTGATGAACAGCTTCTTCAGCTCTTGCGCGAGCTGCGCCTGCGCCACGCGGCCCGTGCCCACGCCGAGCAGCTTGATGTCGCCGTAGAGCGGCGAGTCCTCCCGATCGTTCAGCGAGCGCACCACATCGTGCGCCGCCGCCAGGTTCTCGTCGCGGTAGAGCTGACGGCCCGAGAGCGACACGAGGTGCGACGCGTTCAGCCGCGTGTGCTTCGCGTTGATCGTGGCGAACATCTGGACGACGTGGTCCTCCGGCAGACGGTCGAAGATGACCGCCGGCACCGTGAACTCCTCGTCGCCGAAGCGTTCAATGTCGGCGTGCATCGCGAGCAGGCGGTGCTGGCCGTCGATCGCCCGCAGGATGCCCTCACGCTCGGGCACCTTGAGCCAGCCGACCGAGGACCCGTTCTCGACGGAATCGAACGTCAGCGGCTCGTCGCAGGAGATGATCACGGCCCCGGGAATGGACGGCAGGTCCCGGGCCTGGCGGCACTGCTCGTAGTACTGGACCAGTTCGTCGATCTTTCGCCTGATGATCTGGCGCTGGTAGGCCTTCTCGCTCGCGGCGATCCGGCGCTCGAGCAGATCCCAGTTGATGCGCGACGGACTTCGCTGCGTCCCGCCCCGGACAGGCGGGTGGTTGTGCTCCCCGTAGCTCAGGACCTCGAACCGGACCAGCTTGTCGATATCCCTCGCGGAGAGCGAAGCCTGATAGAATTGCACGCCGAATTGCTTCATCCGGATCGCGGCGACGCTGATCATTGGCGGAGCGGGGCCCCCTGCCCCTCAGGTTCGACCCGTGCCGTAGGCGAACGGGATTGTATATTCTCTGACACGCAGAGTCACAAGGCAATTCGACCGCCGGCCGCCACCAGGAGCTGTCACCGGCAACTCGGGTTGGTCGTCAGCCATAACTTGTTATAAGACAAGGAGTTGTGAGCGATGTCCCTCTCTCGCCTCCCGTCCGGACGTTTGCGCCAGAACCTGCTGGTTCTGGCCATCGTGGGCCTGCTCGGGGTTGGGGTCCTGGCCCAGCAGAGCGTGCTCGAAACCCGCAATCCGACCCAACCCCAGGACGAGGAGTTCGCGAGGCTGGTCAAGGAATGGACGACCCGGCCCGAGTTTCTCAGTCCGCTGGTCGATCACCTGCCCACGTCGGCGACGGTGCCATCGCCGAAAGACGTGCTCGGCTATTACATCGGGGCGCCGAAGAAGCTCACCTACTACGCGGACATCCTGAACTACTACCGGACGCTCGCCGCCAAGTCACCGCGCGTCACAATCACCTCGATCGGCAAGACCGATGAAGGCCGCGAAGCGGTGGTCGTGATCGTCGCGTCCGAGGACACGATCAAGAACCTCGAACAGTACCGGAAGTCGCTGGCCTCGCTCGCCGACCCGCGCGCGCTCAGCGACGCGCAGGCGCGCGACGTCATCGCGAAAGCCA
>CAYHRK010000174.1:0-7663 GCA_964358795.1 uncultured Vicinamibacterales bacterium | reverse complement strand
TGGCCCCAGACCGCGGCTGGACATGCCAGCGCACTCATCAACGTAATAACTCCCAGTCGTTTCATGGTAATGCGCCTCCTGATTGTGGCGTAATTGTTTACCGTCTACAGATCATCAGCGGTAAACAATTACATTGTGGATTCGTCTACCCAGCAATGACCAACTGCCACCCGGCAGCTCCCTTCGGCTACCCTCAGTGCAGGAAAACAGCCGGGCTACTGGAACCGGACTACTCATCGGCAGACCTCGAAACGGCTTAAGGACCACAAGCGCGAACAGCATAGCTTAACCGCCCCCAATGTTCCCTCGGCGCGCAGGCAAACCGAACCGTCACTCAGCGGCTCCCGGCTGGCGACGTCTACATCGTGTAATCAGCGTTGTCTGGCCGCTCCCGGTCGGGGCGTTGGGCTTGCGCGGCCCCATTCCATGGGCTCGGGCAATCGGGCTCTCAATGAAGAGTGTTTTATCCGTCGTGCGCAGCATGGCGGATACGGCCTATCCCCTATTGACGCAGCGGTACGTGCTCAATTAGTATACATGTTGTATACAATGCGACCACGGCACCAGGCTGGCCGGATCCACAAGAGACTGATGCTGGCGCTCTTCAAAGGTGAGTATCCGCCGGGCACCCCGCTGTCTGAAGTCTCGATCGCCGCCACCTTCAGGGTGAGCCGTACGCCCGTTCGCGAAGCGCTGTCGCAACTCGTCAACGAGGGTTTCGCGGAGCGGGTGTCCGGCCATGGCGTATTCGCCGCCAGGGTCACGATTCAAACCTTGCGGGATGTGCTGGAGGTGAGGCGCCTGCTGGAGGGAGAAGCCGCGGCCTGGGCCGCCAGCCGCGCCAGCCGGCTCGAAGTCGCCCGCATGCGGGAACTCGCGGTCTTTCAGTTCGCGGTGGGCGATGCGGCGAGTTATCGGCATGCCACCGACCGGAACAGGACCTTTCATGAGGCGATTGCGGCCGCCAGCCACAACGATCAGGTCGTCGGGCTGATCGGGCAGGGTCTCGCTCAGATGGAGCGCTCCATGGCGCTCGGCGTCAACCAGGACCAGTTTCAGGAGGGGGCGGGCACCGAACATCTGGCGGTCGTTGACGCCATCGAAGCGCGCGACCCAGGCGGCGCTCGCTCGGCCATGGAGGCGCATCTGGACCGCTCTGGTGATCTCCTGATGCGTTGGGCGGTCGGTGGCGCCATGCGAAGCGTGAACGTGTAAGACCCGGAGGCATCCGCCTGCCGGTATTAAGGAGGCACACAATGGTAATAAGAGGGATGGTCCGGTCGGCGGCGCGGCTCGCCGCGCTAATGCTTGCCCTGAGCGGTCTCGCGCTCGGGTCGCCCGCTCTGGCCCAGGTGCAAACCGGCAGCATTCTGGTGCGAACGGTCGATGAGCAGAGCGCGACTATACCGGGCGTCACCGTGACGATTAGCAGCCCGGTACTGGTGGGAGGACGGATTGTAGGCGCCACCGACAACGGTGGCGCTTACCGGTTTCCGGCGCTGCCCCCCGGCACTTATGCGGTGCAGTTCGAACTGCAGGGCTTTCAGACAATGGTCCGCGAGAACGTCGTAGTCAGCGTGGGCCAGACGACCCCGATCGACAGCGTCCTACGGGTAGCGGCAGTGGCTGAGACGGTGACGGTGACGGGCGCCTCGCCGACAATCGACACCACGAGCGCCAACGTAAGCGTGACGTTGAGCCAGCAACTGCTCCAGGGCACGCCCGGCGGGCGCGACATCTGGTCGCTGGTTGAGTACAAGGTCCCAGGCCTCGTCACCAATCGGCCCGACGTCGGCGGTTCAGCCGGCGGTCTTCAGGCCTCCTTCAGTGCCAGAGGCACGCCGAACGGCCAGAATACCCAGTTCCTGAATGGCATCAACGTCGGCGACCCAGCGGCCATCGGATTCACGCAGTTCTATTACGACTACGAGGCCTTCGACGAAATCCAGGTCTCGACGGGCGCCCACGATCTTTCCGTGCCGTCGTCCGGCGTGTTCCTGAACATGGTCACCAAGACCGGCGGCAATCGTTTCAGCGGGAAAGGGTCGCTGTTCTGGCAGGGGAACCAAACGCAGGGGACGAACGTGGACACCGACCTGGCTCGATTCGGCTTCCGGCAGGATGCCGGCGCCGTCGACTACATCTCCGATGCGAACTTCCAGGCGGGCGGTCCCATCGTCGCGAACAAACTGCGCTTCTTCACGTCGTTCCGTGACTGGCGCGTGCACGTGAACGTGCCGGGCTTCCCGGAGATCGAAGAGACCAACATTACGTCCGGCATCGGAAACCTGACGTATCAGATCAATCAGAACCACCGTGTCACCGGGTTCGGGAGCCGGCAATACTACAAGAAGCCGAACCGTGGCGCGAGCGCGCTGAACACGCCGCAGTCCAACTGGAACGAGGACGACGTCACGGCGATCTACCAGGCGCTGTGGAACGCCGTCTTGAGCAAGAACGCGTTCATGGACGCGCGGGTGAGCTTCAATAATCTTCTGTTCCCGCTCTACCTCAAGAACGACGAGCAGTCGCTGCTGGATCTTTCGACGAACATCCGGACGCGGTCGAACTTCAACGGCTTCGAGTTCGTCCGGCGGCGGCTGCAGGCCAGCGCGAATTTCCAGTACTACCTGGACCAGGCGCTCGGCGGGCGCCACGAACTGCGCTGGGGCATCGATCACGCGCACGCCCCGACGAAGACGGCCGTCATCCGGGCCGACGATGTGAACCTCACGTACCGGAGCCAGCCGGTACCAACCGCATCGACCGTGACGCTCTTTAATTCTCCGGTGAACTCACGTTCGACGGTGGACGTCACAGCGCTGTACGTGCAGGATGCCTACAGTGTGAAACGGCTCACCATCAGCGGCGGCGTTCGGTGGGAACGCGTTGAAGGCTACCTGCCGGAGCAGAACAGTCCACCGAGCCGGTGGTTTCCAAACGCCACCCGGCAATTCTCACAGATTGATGACATCCCCAATTGGCGGAACGCCGCCCCCCGTGTCACCGCGGTGTTCGACCTCTTCGGCAATGGCAAGACGGCACTTAAGGCCGCTGCGGGGCGCTACTACTACACGCTCAGTACCGGCACGCCCAACAGCGTGAACCCGAACTTCACCTCGGGCGAAACGTACGCGTGGAACGATCGGAACGGCGACCTGGTCTTTCAGCCCGGCGAAACGGGCGCCTTCCTCGGCCGTTTCGGCGGCCTGATCACGTCGTTCGACCCCGGCGTCCGCCGGCCACGGACCGACGAGCTGTCCGCCTCCATTGACCATGAGCTGCTTCCTAATCTCAAGCTGAGCGTGGTCTTCACCCATCGGCGCGAGCGCGACAACTTCGGCAATATGGACGTGGGCGTGCCGGCTTCGGCCTACTCGCCGGTCTCGCGTGTCGACTCGGGCCGTGACGGGCTTGCCGACACCGCCGATGACAAAGCGCTGACCATTTTTGCCCAGGACCCTGCGACGCGTGGACTCAATCGGTTCCTGATCACCAACAGCCCGGTGTACGACCAGAACCATCGCAGCCTGGAGATGACGGCCACCAAGCGGTTCGGCAACCGGTGGCAGATGCTGGCTGGCTGGACGATCTCGAAAACAGAACAGAACCTCGATCCGAGCCAGGTCTTCAACGACCCGAACAACCTGATCAACGCAGGCGGGCCGATCTTCTTCGACCGCACCCATGTCCTGAAGCTGACCGGCAGCTACCTGCTGCCCTGGGACATCAGCCTCGCCAGCAACTTCAGGATGCAGACCGGTGTGCCCATCGCACGGCTCGCGACGTTCAGCGGGCTGCCGCAGGGCAACGTCACCGTGAATGCCGAACCGCGGGGGTCCGAGCGTCTCGATAACCTGACTACGCTCGACTTCCGCGCGACAAAGTCGTTCCAGGCGACCGGGAACAGGATGCTCGAGGTGATGGTTGACATCTACAACCTGAGCAACGCGAACACGGTCTGGGAAGTCCGCACGCTGACGGGACGCTTCAACGCCCGGGAGGGCGGGGATCCGTCCGGGGCCCTCATCAGCCACTCTCAATTCCTCTCGCCCACCCAGATTCTCGGCCCGCGCATCGTCCGCCTCGGCGTTTCGTACCGCTGGTAAACGTCTGTCCCTACGCACGGAGAGCCGACCCATACACACGGGTCGGCTCTCCGTGTCTCATTGGATGCGAACAGTGCCCATGTCTTGTGACGAACGGCAGAAGGATTGCCTGCTCAGTCGATTAGCCTGGGCATCCGCCAGGCGGTTGTCGCTTGGGGTTCGCGCTGCGGTTGCGCTCGATCGAAGGCTTCAAGACCGCGTATGCGCGGGACTTCGGCGGGCTGCTCGGGTTGCGGGCGGCGCCGTGTGTGCAGACGCTGCGGACGCAGGTGCGCGCGATCGCCGAGAGTGTCGCGCCCGACGCGGTGATGCGGGCGCTGCTCGCGGCCGTCGTGCAGATCTCCGTCCTCACCAACCGCGGGGACCTGCCCGCCGCCAAGGCGGTGCATCTGCTGCGGATGCGGTGGCGCCAGGGAAACAGTTGTCAGTACTTGTCGACCCACTACGGCATCAAACAGATCATCCAAGACGGGGCGACCGTGGCGCCCGACACACGCCTGGTCCGGAATCCCGCACGCGCGGCCCTGCGCAGCGACCGCCACGACCTGGTGACCGCGCTCAAACTGGCCACCTGCAACGCCGAGCGGCTGTTGGCGCGGCGGTCCTTTCGCCACTATCAGGATCCCCGCGAGGTGAATACGTACTACGCGAAGATCGATGGCACGACCATGGCTGACGTGAACCGGGTGATCAAGCAGTACTTCCCGCTCGACAACCTGGTCTTCACCCTGATCGGCAAGGCGTCCGAGATCGAAGCGATCGCGAAAAAGTACGCGCCCATCATCGACAGAAAGTCCATCAGCGCCCCCGGTTTCTAGCCTCCGCAAGGGTCAGGTCACGCGGGTGACCTGACCCCCTGCTTCGCACCACCCGATGCGATAGAATCGATAGGATCTCCAGACGTCAACTGCTTCAACCGTAGCGAGGGCGCACTATGTCCGCGGAAGGCACCAAGCCGCCAGTCAAGATCACGTATTCCACGATGAGTGGGGACCGGCTCGACGAGATGCACAAGTCTCTCGACGAGGCGATTCCGAAGGTACAGGCTGCCTTCGGCCAAACGCACCCGCTGTGGATCAACGGTCACGCCGTCAAGACCGTCGAGACGTTCGCCGACACGAGCCCGAGCGACACCCGGACCCTGCTGGGCAGGTTTGCCCGCGGCACCCAGGGTCATGTGAAGGACGCCATCAATGCCGCACGCGCGGCGTTCCCGGCCTGGAGCCGCACGCCGTGGCAAGAGCGCGCTCGCGTGCTGCGACGGGTGGCCGACGTAATCCGAGAACACCGCGGGGAGCTGTCGGTGCTGATGGGGTTCGAGGCGGGCAAGAACCGGCTCGAGTGTCTGGGCGACGTGGAAGAGTCGGCGGACCTGATCGCGTACTACTGCGATCAGATGGAGCACAACGACGGCTTCACCAAGCCCATGAACACGCTGGGTCCAGAAGAAGAGAACGTCAGCGTGTTGCGGCCATACGGCGTGTGGGCGGTGATTTCGCCGTTCAACTTCCCGCTGGCCCTGGCCGCTGGCCCTGCCGGCGGCGCCCTGGTCGCTGGAAATTCCGTGGTGTTCAAGCCGGCCAGCGACACGCCTTACCTGGGCCTGCGGCTGGCTGAAATCATGAACGAAGCCGGCATTCCGCACGGCGTGTTCAACTTCGTGACGGGAGGCGGATCGACCGTCGGCCAGGAGTTGATTGAGAACCCTGGCGTTGACGGCGTGGTGTTCACCGGCTCGCGCGACGTCGGCTTCTCTCTGGTGAAGAACGACGCCGTCCGCCCGATTCCGCGTCCGCTGATCATCGAAACCGGCGGCAAGAACCCCGCCATCGTCATGCCCTCGGCCGATCTCGACCGGGCCAGCGACGGTGTGTACCGATCGGCGTTCGGGAACCAGGGCCAGAAATGTTCGGCCTGTTCGCGTCTCTATATGCATCGAAGTGTGCGCAAGACGCTGGTCGAGATGCTCGTGGAGAAGGCGAAGAAAATCACGATAGGCAACCCGCTCGACCGAAGCGTCTACATGGGCCCGGTGATCAACCAGGGTGCCGTGCAGACCTACCTGAGGGCCATTGAACAGGCGAAGCGCGACGGTGGCCGAATCCTGTGCGGCGGCAGGCGCCTGACGGGCGAACCGTACGAGCACGGGTTTTTCGTGGAGCCCACGGTGATTGACGGCCTGCCGAAGGGTCATCCGCTGTTTTTCGAAGAGCTGTTCGTGCCGATTCTGGTGATTGCCGACATCCACGATCTCGACGAAGCTATCGACTGGTCCAACAGGTCCGAGTACGGCCTGACGGCCGGCATCTTCAGTGAAGACTCGGCAGAGGTTGAGAAGTTCTTCGATGAAATCCACGCCGGCGTGACGTACGCGAACCGGCGCTCGGGCGCAACCACGGGCGCATGGCCGGGCATCAATCCCTTTGTGGGCTGGAAGGCGAGCGGCCTGAGCGGCCGCGGCACCGGCGGCCCCTACTACGTGCAACAGTTCATGCGCGAACAGAGCCGAGTGCGGATCAGGTAGAACGGCCGGCCTGAGCCCAATGCCGCTCAGCTGACACCCTGCCGTCATTCCGGGGCCGCGCAGCGGAACCCGGAATCCAGTCAGGGTGACCACTCTGGACCCCGGTTTTCACCGGGGTGACGATATGTGAACAGTATTGGTGCTAGGCCCAGCGTGCCAGTTTTGGGATCCCGCGCGTGAAGAACCCGGTCAGGAAGCCGGGAATGCCAAATTCCTTGAGCTTTCCGCGGACCAGCGTCTGCATTTCGGCCGCAGTGATGTCGGGCAGCGTGAACGTCCCGTCGCGGTAACAGTGGCTGCAGTACATCGTGCTCCTCGATCCGTCGGCTCTGGTCCCACCGCCCTGCTCGTCTTTCTTCATGGGCATCCCGCAGCTCTGGCAGTTCTTGTAGATAGCACTCATCGCATGCCTCCCCTGGCAGGCGCCGAGCCCTGTCCCTTCGGCTTGGGCTCTCGCCCGCCGTGTTCCGCGCGTAGCATAGCAAGTATACTTTCCTCTTCATCGGAGGTCACAAGCCATGCGGAAGAGCCATCCTTGGAGCGCTCGAGCTGGCGGCCCTTCCAGTTCCACCACTTGAGCAACTCCGGATCCGGGCCTGGCACACTGGCCGCGTACACCGCACATCGAAACGTGTAGAGCACGCACGGGTCCTGGCGTTGACCGGTCAATTCGCAGAGTCTGGAGTAGAGCTTCTCCGGGTCGCGGCGGGCAAGATCCCGAACGGATCGAACGCCCAGACTCCGCAGATCGGCGGCAATGCTGGGTCCCACGCTGGGCAAACTCATCAACTCGTCTCCAGCAGCCTTCATGTGCGGCATGAATCCTCCATGCTGTCTGTCCGCGATCCGGATCAACAACGATGCGAGCTGCGCCGAAAGATGCGCTTGGTCTTTGTCGGCGGCTACTTGACTTCCAACTCGATGCCCCCGACCAGTCCCGCCGCGAAGTTATAGAGCCACGCCACGATCAACGCCGCGACAAACGCGATGCAGCCGTA
This sequence comes from uncultured Vicinamibacterales bacterium, assembly GCA_964358795.1. Taxonomy (GTDB): domain Bacteria; phylum Acidobacteriota; class Vicinamibacteria; order Vicinamibacterales; family JAKQTR01; genus CAYHRK01. The sequence continues at coordinate 32 of CAYHRK010000174.1, read as the reverse complement.
CAAGAGCGGGAAGGCCACGATGGCTCCGACGC
>CAYHRK010000173.1:2466-7779 GCA_964358795.1 uncultured Vicinamibacterales bacterium | reverse complement strand
CTAGGGACTGTTGCTGCTGCGAAAGGACCTGGCCCGCAATCTGAGATGCGAAGGCTTGGGCACCGGCCCCCTGTACCGCGATCACGTCGGTGATGGCTTGGCGGAGGGCGTCTCGGTAGTGAGAGAACCGCATGCCCGCGGATAGTTTGGCCGCGTCCTGGCGGCTATCGGAGAAGACGACGAGCTTGTGCGACTGGCTTGTTCCCGTACCGCCGATGGTGCGCAGAAGCGCATCCGAAAGGACTTGAGCGATCTTCTGGAAGCCGGATCGTAGGGTACGAATTGACGTCCCAATCTGCCGTCGCGGCGACCACCAGAATGCGTCGCAGCGGGGGCAGCAGGCAGGATAAGCATCATTGGCGCTCGCAGCGGTCGGCAAAGGCTGAGCATGCATCGCTCGCACGAAGTACAGGTAGCCAGAGCCCCCGAGTGCAACGCGACCATCGCGCGGATTGAATGTCGCAGGCTGCCAGGCGCGCCTAACTCCTTCTTGATCCCATTGCCGTGTGATCGGGGTCATACCGTTAGGCGCAGGCCAATAGACCGCGTAGCTTGGGTAGTCACGGTCGAGCGACGCCATGTCTGGAGAGGACTCTAGGTCTGGATGATCCGGACTGAGGTACCACTCGTTGGGATTCAGCCCTGAATTGGGATCGGGGACATCTCCAACCTTGGGACGCCGGTACCCTCCGAAGAAGATTTCGCCGCACGCCTCACAATACAGGAGTTCGAGAACCCGGGAGCCGCAGCCGCATGTCAGAGTCGGGACGTAGTGAAGAGTGCCAGCAGGGCACGCACCGCTCCGCGGCGGCGCTTGTGAGCAGCTCGAATTTGTGCAGGCCCAGAGCCCCTGGAGGTTGCGGTAGAAGATGTGCGCCCGCACTGGTAGAGGAGCTGTGCCACTCGCTCCCCGCGCAGCCGAGAGACCAGCGAGGAGGCCTTCAAGCGCCTCGAGTCCACCGGCTGGCGTAAGTGCGGGGAACATCGCCGCCGCAATCTGCTCAGGGAAACGAGGCTCGAGCTGCGGAGCGTGGGCTGGTCCTGTTGTGCACGCCAATCTAAGCGCGCCTGCTGCCGTGATATGACCGAGTGCGGAATCGAGAACTTCCTCGGGACTGGCGACCGGTCCAACTGCCGGGCCTCCGACCGCTCGGTGGAACGCGTTCGCGGAGGATGCGCTAGGAGAAGGCGATGCGCGAAGATCTTGGCGGAGCTGGCGCAGCGCACCCGCTGCAGCGCGCACGGGAGGAAGCGCGCTCGCATCGATTGGCAGCGTTGCACCTCCCACGACACGGAACCGATTCCGATCGCGCCCGAAGAACGCCTCAAGGTACTGGAGTCCCGCGGCGCTGGGGGCCACCGAGGCGCTCGACGCGATGATGCGAAGCTGGTCGGAGTCTGGAGCCAGGCCGAGACGGTCGAGCAGGACTCTGATGAGGTACGCGACCTCTGTTCCAGGCGTCCCTCGATAGGTGTGCAGCTCATCGACGACCAGATGGAATACGTGAGAGGAATCGGCCTGGAGCCACTGTCGCGTCTGATCAAAGATCGTTGCCTCGACGCCGCGCATGAGCATGATGTTGAGCATGGAGTAGTTGGTGATGAGGATGTCTGGGGGGTGATCCTGCATGTCCCACCGGGACCACATCTCGCCACCGTCCATGCTGGGGAAGAAGCGTGCCGCGGGTGACCCCGCGACGAGCTGTGCGTCGCGTTCAATGCTCGTGAGCTCGCTGCGCAACCTAGCTGTCGCGGCTGCCGTGCGGTTCCCCGATACGGGAGTGCGCCCGGTGTAGCGCCCGAAGTAGAAGGGATTGCCGCCTCGCTGTGATTGCAGCCACCCGCGCGCCTGCATGCCGTCCAGTCCGTCGCGCAGGCGAGCGAGCTGATCCTCGACGAGCGCGTTGAGTGGATAGAGGATCAGCGCGCGAATTGCCGGGGGCCGCCCTACTGGGTTCTCGTGGGCGCGCTGCGGAATCCGCGGCGCCCAGCGCCTCTTGCTTCCCTGCATCGACCAGTGATTCCACCAGTCCCATTGTGCCGGTCGAGGGCCAGGAGCCCCCCACGCCGACGACTCGCGAATCAGCGAGGCGGCGATTGGCAGCAGGAAGCACTCGGTCTTTCCTGAACCGGTGCCCGTCGTGACGACTACGTCGTGACCGTGGAGGGCGGACTCCGCGAAGACGTCTCGCTGGTGCGTGTAGAGCTCACGCGCAGGGGGGAAGAGGCCCTGGGATACAAAGGTGACCAGATCCGTGAGTGCAGCGGGTGTCCAGGACGCTCCCAGTACGGAGTGGGCTACCTGCTGGAACGTCTGCCCGCAGGTCTGGTATGCCGGCACTGGCTCGATTAGCGGACGCCGGTAGAGTCGGCCATCGGTGTCGAGCAGCTGGCGCCGTTCTGCCACGAGGTCCGGATACCGGAGGTCAAACGGGCTGTCGAGGTACCTGAGGTACGTGTCGCGAAGATCCTCAAAGATCGCAAGGGGATTGCTCATCGGAGCTCCTGTCGAAGCAGCGCGGATGCGAGGCTGGCGATGGCCTGGGGGATCTCAGTGTAGTGGAGGAGGCCCGTTGCTGGGCCACCCGCTTCGTAGGTTGGCGGCGATCCCGAGCACGAAATGAGGGCCCGTTCGACCAAGAACGGTGGGCGGCAACTTGCCGGCACTGCGAGTAAGCGCTTCTGGGCGTCGTAGCGGAGGACCTGGCGCCGACGCCTTCTGAGGACAAGGTACTTGCCTACCTGGCCAGGAATTCGAAATGCAGCGCCCCTCGCGCAAAACAGCACGTGTCGCTGGTGCCGGAGAGAGAAGCGGAAAAGACCGCCGGACGCGGAAGCAGCATCGTCGAGCGTCGCGAACCGCCAGCCAAGGTCCTCGGAAGAGAAGCGGTCAATCCTCCAATCTGCGCCGAACGGCAATTGAGCCGGGTAGCGTACGCAGGCGTCATCGATCGGCGGGAGACTCATCAAGAGCGCAGCGGGCGCGTCGCTTTGCAAGAGGAGCCCCGCCCGCTCCGCCACGGCGCCCTGGTCGTTGGCGGTGACCAGGATCTGGTCGGGATACGCGGGAAACGCCAGCGTCTCCAGGTTCGCAGGCCCGACGGCACCATGAAGACGCTGCAGGAGCGCTGGCGATCTTGCGCCGACGAGAATCCCGAGCCAACCGCGCGCGTGTTGTGTCACCGCCAGGCTCGGCGGAGTGACCCGCCAGTCGGCGCCACTGGCTCCTGCAAAGAACTCAGCATGCCCCAGGCGCTGAAGGTTGAATCTCAGCGTCTGATAGAGCGGCAGCGCAAACTGGTCGGGTGTGTCGTCGTCCTCTCCTCCGAGATCGTTGCTCTCGCCGAGGTGGAGTTCCTCGACGGCGGTGCGGAACTGCTGCCAAGAGCCCTGGCGCCGCGCTGACATCCAGAAGAGAAGCGCGTTTCCGCTCATCGCCAGCTTCTCCAGAGCGCCTTCGCGCAGCGCTTGTATGTCTTCCAGAGGTCCGTGATCTCGGCTCGTGACGGCTCCGTCTGCAGCCCCTTCCTGCCCGCCGCAAGAATGGCCGCGCACCACGCATGGGCTCCCCGACTCCGACCACGATGAAATCGGGACCCCCGCTCGGCAGGACGCGTACTCGGCTGCTGCTCGCCCTGTGCTACAGGCTGCGGGGAGCCGATCAAGAGCACACGAGCGGTGCGCTTGTCGCACCGGAGCGCGTCGGCAGGGATCGCCCAGATGGGTGCGAACCAGGGGAATCCGAGGCAGAGTCCGGCGCGCACGTCACTGCGGGGCGTGCAGATCTCGATCTCTCCCGGGGCCGCACCGATCAGGACCGGATTGGATGCGCGAACAACGATCGCGCGGCCGTCAGATCGTGCGACCCGTGGGGGGCGAACGAGCACGCCGCAGATCGCGGGGCGCGACTGCGCGCCGTCGGCACCCAACTCCCCAAGCGACCAGGTGTATGCATCCCACGATTCCCAGTCCTCCGCCCCGCTGCGAATTACGTACGTCCTCGAGTCGCTCGTGCACCAAACGGAATGCTCGCCGGGCGAGTCCCAGCCAGGCACCACGTAGCCGCCGTCCGGACTGAGCGTCGCTTCGCGCGCGTCGATCGTGACGGCGCCGATCACGCTCGTGTCACCGCGGAGCCGAACAGTCGGCGGGAAGCCGCTGAGCCAGGTCTGGCGCTCGATTCTGATGCCGCCCTCCAGCGCTATCTCGACTTCTGCGAGCGGCCGGAGCGCGTCGAGGATGTCGGCCGCCGGACTCGGGGCAATCGGAGTGCACGGAGCGACCCCACGCAGGCCAGCCCAACCGGCGGGGACTCCGCTGTCAGAATCCAACAGCACAGGCTCGGGGCTGCCGGTCAGCGCGATCGCGGCGCGCACTTCACTCAGGCGCTCTGCGACACAGAGCACGACGTGCTCCTCACCAAGGATCAGACGCGTTGCGCTCACGAAGCCGTTGAGCTCATTGTGACGCGCCAACACGTGGAGCTCGCGGCCACTGAGGGACGATCTGATCTGACGGCCCTCAGGCAGCGACCCAGCCCATTCGATCCCTTCCCTCAGCAGGCGCCCGAGGTTCGGGAGAACGACGTCCTGGTACCACTCATCCTGCAATGCCAGAAGTTCAGGCGGATCACCCGAGCCCGTCATCGCCAACTCGACCGGCAAGCCCGGGCCGCGGCGCGGAAGCAGCGAAACGCGACAGAAGCCCGCCTTCTCGAACACGAGGCGGACCTCGATGGGCATGGCGCGATCACGCGCCTCCCGCTCAGCGGGGGCCGATGCGGGTCCGCGTGGCCCTGCCGGAACGCGCGCCATAAGTCGGTATTGGCGGGGAGCTCTTCGAGGTCCTTCATCTCCGGTGGGGCGGACGTCCTCCTGCACGTCGATGCGGGCTTGTTCTTCCTCGGCCGCGAGGCGGGCTTCCTCTTCAGCTCGGCACTGGGCCTCCGCCTTGAGGCCCGCCTCCTCGTCCGCCCGGCGGCGATCTTCTTGCTCCGCCGCAAGGCGCGCTTCCTCCTCGGCTCGGCGGCGGGCCTCCTCTTCGGCCCTGCGCTGAGATTCTTGCACGACCGCGAGGCGAGCTTCCTCTTCGGCCTTGCGCTGAGCTTCTTGCTCCGCCATGAGGCGGGCTTCCTCTTCGGCTCGGCGCTGGACCTCCGCCTTGAGGCACGCCTCCTCGTCCGCCCGGCGTCGATCTTCTTCCTCCGCCGCGAGGCGCGCTTCCTCTTCGGCTCGGCGCTGGACCTCCGCCTTGAGGCGCGCCTCCTCGTCCGCCCGGCGTCGATCTTCTTCCTCCGCCGCGAGGCGCGCTTCC
>CAYHRK010000173.1:0-2366 GCA_964358795.1 uncultured Vicinamibacterales bacterium | reverse complement strand
TCCTCGGCTCGGCGGCGAGCTTCCTCTTCAGCTCGGCCCCGAGCTTCTTTCTCCGCCGCAACGCGGGCTTCCTGTTCAGCGCGCCGCCTGTCCTCGGCGCCGCGGCGCGCGCTCTCGACCCGTCGTGACCGCCTCAGTGCGCGCACGACGACCACAGCGACCGCGGATGCGAGCGCAAGACCGAGCCCACCAATGACCAGAAGCATCTCCACGACTTGGGACGTACCCTCCTTCCTGGCTTCCTACTCTCGTGCATTTTCCTTCGCGCCCGCGACTACGGCGCGCGCGTTCGCAGGTGTCGCAAGGAACGCCGGCATGTGCTCCTTGGCCCCGACTCGAAGGCCGATCCTCGGACATGTGGTGAGCAGCGGGCAGAGTGGGCACCGCGGAAGACGTGCAAGACACGCTCGCTGCCCGTGCACGACAAGGTTCACGTGCAGCGCACGTCGGCGAGGCGCCGGCACAGCAGCCTGAAGCGCGTCGTGCAACGTTCGCCGCCGGTACACCGCTCGACGCGAGAGAATCCCGGTTCGCTTCAGGATACGAAACGTATCGCCGTCCACCGGGAACACGTCTCGCCGGAGGCTGTACAAGAGGATGCAGCGAGCTGCCTTCCACGAGAGCCCCGGAAGGCGCGTGAGGAGTAGTTCGGCGTCCGCATCGTTCATCGCACGCAGCAGGTTGAGGGACAGTTCGCCAGCGACCCGCCGGACCGCGAGAAGGAGGCGCCTAATCGTCCGTGTCTTCTGCCGATGGAGGCCGCCCTCACGAAGGACACGCGCGATCTCGTGCGCCGGTGCGCGCTCGAGTGCATCCCAGGTGGGGTATGCCGCACGCAGCCTCGACCAGGTCGAGCTGAAGCGCGGGAGGTCGGTCTGGAAGCTGAGGATGATGTAGATCGCCTCGTCAAGCGGATCATCCTTGTTGCCGAGTTCGGCTTCGGGCGTGAGGTAGGCAGCCTCGAGGATGGCATCGATCTGGGCGAGGCGCCCGACAGCGCCGCGCCGGAGAGGGGGCGGAGTTCTCATCCGTGCGAGCCCCGGCTTTCCATCTCGAGCACCTCACCGAGCACCCGCTCGACCAGAAGGGGCGGGACCGAGTTCCCGATCATCTCGTACGCGCTTCGCCGGCAGACCAGCTCCGATGGAAACGTGATGCGATCGGGGATGCCCTGGAGCCGAGCGTACTCGCGCACCGAAAGCGAGCGCTGCTCCGTGTAGTGATAGACGCAGTCGTACTTCGTGGAGAGCGCAGTAGAAGGAGCATCGGGGTGAAGGCGCCGGTAGGCCGAGTCGTAGCGCCTCGACAGACCGTTGAGGTGCTCCTTCGGGATCACTCGCGCGCAGCCGCCAGGCGGGATGTGCTGGAGGCGATGGACCGTCTCTGCCTTCACCCCCGGCGTGCGGGTGTCGCGGAGCTTCTCGGGCGCGCCGGCTCGTGCCCACCGCTGAAAAGCGCTCTGCGCTGCGGAGGCGTATGCTCTCTCAAGTTCCGGCTGCCCCGGGCCCAGTAGCGGCAGGTCTGAGAGCGCTTGGCTTGCCGACGTGAGCGTTTCGTCCTCCGGGTTCTTCAGGGCTTCGAAATACGACTCGAGGTCCTTCGGGACCGTGCCCTCGTGCCGAACGGCGGCGAAGAGTGGCGAGAGATCGGGGCCGGGTTCGGGCAGGTGCTCGGTCCCGCTGCCGTGCTGAACGCCGAGAATCAGGATCCGACGGCGCGCCTGCGGGGTTCCGAGTAGAGCAGCGTCGTACACGCGGTATTCGACCCGGTACCGGAGCGGGTTGGCGGGCCGTTCGAGCCGCGAAAGGAGATCGGCAAGTGTCTTCCCCTTGCGGTGCCTCATGAGGTCGGGGACGTTCTCGATGAGGAATAAGCGCGGGCGGAGTATGGCCACGTACTCTGGCATCGCTGCCATGACGCGGTTGTGCCCGTTTCTCCCGTCGTGATGACCGTTTCGGATCTGGCTGAAGCCCTTGCACGGTGGGCCAGCCGCGAGCAGATCAACTTGACCGAGCCGGGGGCGGTCGGCCTTCACAAGTTCCAGGCCCTTCTCGCTCAAGAGATTGCACGTGGTAGCAATCTCCCCCGAGAAGTTGTGGTTGTAAATCGCGACCGCCTCCTTCCAGGAGTCGTAGGCCTTGGCGATGTGAAAGCCGAGCGCCCGGAGCGCAATCCCGATGCCGCCCATGCCACTGCACAGTTCGACCGCGACGCCAATGTCATCCGGGGATCGCTTCTTGCTGCTCGACTCACATGCGGGCACTTGTGGGCCTCGTGTCTCCCTGCGTATCCATCAGACGACGCCTAACGGGCGGCGGCGCCGATAACCGCTTGTGCTGCAACCACTTGGCTTCCATTCGGCGACT
>CAYHRK010000172.1:0-7825 GCA_964358795.1 uncultured Vicinamibacterales bacterium | reverse complement strand
CCCGACTGGTGGCAGCTCTACAACACCGGGGCCTGCCGGCAGACCGCGCTCTCAACTTCATTCGACTTCACCTCTGCTCCCGGCACGGCCTGCACCGACCCCTGGTTCGGGCAGGCGGCGGGTGGACTGGCGGCCTACCACACCGCGACCACAGTCCCGCCGGTGCCGAGCGGGCTGGCCAATGCCGCGCGGATCAAGATCGGTGCGGCCGTGCCGAGCACGAGCCCGCTCAGCCTCGCGGCGGGGACCGAGTACTACTGCTTCAAGCTCGTCCTCACGAACGCGAAGACGGTGGGGACGGGTGCATGCAGCGGCTGCGATGTGCCGGTCTGTCTGACCCTCTCCGAGATCAAGGTAGCGCAGCTCAACGGCACGGTCGAGGCCCTGACCCAGCCGATCTCCCAGAACGTCGTGTACTGGCAATCGAGCGGTGGGAGCTGCGGGGCGACGGCGCCTCAGAACGCCACATGGGGGCAGATTCGTAGCATTCTGAGATAGTCGCAGCAAACCAGAGTCGCGCGGGCAGCCAGGTTTCGAGGCTGGCTCCTCCACTACAACATCCTGTCCAAGAGGAGATCATCGAATGGACCGCATTCTCCTCACCATTGCGCTCGCTGCTCTTCTTCTGCCGACATCTGCTCGGGCCATCAGCCTCACCTGGCAGGGGGGAGCGAGCGACGTCACCGTCGGCTCCGCAACCGTGTGCTCGCTCACTGTCGTGGCATCCCCCGATGAACGCATGCTGCCCAGAGAATGGCGGCTGATCTGGGCAGGCACGGCCGACGTCGACAGCCCGCTCGTGCTCTTGCCGGGAGACATCACGGATGCGTCAACGCCGACCCTCCTCTTCCCACCTATGTCACCGAGCGACAGCATCTCGCACCTGAGCGCGGCCTTCTTCTCGGCTGACCAGTCCCCTGCCAGAGCAACCTACGCCATCAGACTGCGTCCATCACTCCGCGCTCGCCTGACCATCGTCACCGATCCGGCCGACTCGCAGTGGGCCCGCACTCCCATCCCCGAAGTCACTGTCAACGGAGGCACAAGCCTCGACTATCCTCCGGTCCTCTGGGGAGCTGGCGATCGCAGCCAGCCCGGTGCAAGCACTCTGGCCCTCCGCGGATGGGGCGTCGACCGGGTGCAACGAGCGTACCTACTACGATCAGCGACTTCCGAGCCAGAGTCGCTCGCTATCGTGGCGCAATCGTCAACCGAGCTCTCCGTGGCCATCCCCGCCGATGCAAGCGGCGACCCGGGCACGATCTTCGTCCAGGCGAATGACCTCTCGAGCGCCACGCCGACCATCTCGAACCTCGCCGCAACCGACCCGGCGCCCTCTCAGCAATTCTACAGCCGGATCGTCGGCGCCGGGGGGATGGACCCCCATATGGCCGTCGACCCGATCAGTGGGGTCATAGGAGTCGCCTACACCGCCGACGACCGGACCAGCACATACTTCGCCACCCTCGCCCCCGGTGGCGCCTGGCAGACCGAACCGCTGCCCTCCGGAATCACGCCGGAGTCGCTCGCATACGATAGACTCGGACGTGCGCACATCATCGCTTCCACCTCCGGTGGCTGCCAACTCGAGTATGGCTATCGCGACAACTCCGGATGGCACATGGAGCCGATGTGTCTGTCGCACTACCCCTACATGATCCAGCTCCAAGTCGAACCCACCACAGGTATTCCGAGCATCGCCTATAGGGCGCGGTACGCAGACCCGGGCACCACAGCCTATTGGCATCTGCTTTACTCGCGCAGACAAACGTACGGCTCATGGTCCGAGAACTTCATCGAGCTCGGCGTTGGCGATGTCTCGACGCTGTCGCATGAACGGGGTCCGGATGGCATCACCCGCGTGGCGTATGTATATCAACAGCAGGGCCCATATGACCCGGCTCTGAAGCTGGCGGTGCTGGATGCGAGCGGCTACTTCCAGCGGGAACTCATCGGCTATGGCTACGTGGGTGACGTCGCCGTCGCGATGAACCTATCGTACGGCGGCCCCATGATCGCGATAGATGGCAACAACGCGTATGGCCAGCCGGTCGTGCAGGTGCTATACAAGAGTGAAGGCGTGTGGACGTATGACATCATCGAGGGTGGCGGCACGAATTCGTACGGGCAGATCGCGGCGGTGGTGTCGCCGAGTGGACTGCCGCATGTGGTCTACACGGAATACGCGGGGTATGTGCCGGGCAGGCTCAAGCATGCGTGGAGGGCGATTCCGGAGTTCTTGAAGCCCTGGAGCGTTGACATCGTCGCAGAGAACGGCTTCTTCGGGGCTGGGGGGCTGCAGGACGTAGCGGAAGTCGTGTTGCGGGATGAGGAGCCATTTCTCGCGTTCGACTATGGGTATGGACAGTTGCCGCCGTATGATCTGGATGTGTATGTTGCGAAGCCGGCGGCAGGGGTGGGCGTGCCGTCCGCTGTGGCGCAGGGCGTGGCGCTGAGGGGGCCGTTTCCGAACCCGAGCCGGAGGGGCGCAGGTTGTCGTTTCGAGGTCGAGAGCGGGCTGGCCCAGGCGATGGAGATCAGCCTGTTCGATGTGTGCGGCAAGCGCGTCAGGCATGAGAGCTGGCACATCGCGGCGGGGGAAGTGCGCGCGCCCGCATGGCGGATTGGGCGGCTGCCTGTGGGGGTCTACTGGGTCCGGGTGCGAGGCGAGAAGACCGGCGAGATCGTGCGGAAGTGGGTGCTTCTTGATTGACTGGTGAGCCGATCCTGAGAGGGCAGCGTGCGCAGGCGATTGCTGAGACCGAGTCGGACACGGGCCGAGCAAGAAGCCCGGGGCGGCGTTGAGGGCTGTAGCGTGGCCCGGGTCTGCCTCGCACGGTTTGCCCTGCGGCGCCGGTGGCAAGTGTGGATTCTGGGGTTGCTCCTTCTGGCTGTCGCCTGGAGCCGTGCTGCCCTGGCGGCCTGGCCGCACGAGGCCTCCGTGAATCTCCCCGTCTGCACGGCGCCATCCCGGCAAGGGGTGCCAGCGATCGTGTCGGACGGTGCAGGCGGAGTGCTCCTGGCGTGGCAAGACTGTCGTCCCTGGGGCTGCGGATTCGACACGATCTACATGCAGCACGTGCTGGCATCGGGTGTGCAGGATTCGACGTGGGTTCCCGACGGGATCGCGGTGTCGACATACGCCGGGATGCAACTGAATGCGGTGATGGTGTCGGACGCGGCGGGTGGGGCGATCCTCACGTGGGATGACAATAGCTCCGGGGAATTTGATATCTACGTCCAGCATGTGCTCGCGTCGGGGGCGGTCGATCCCACGTGGGATCCCGGATGGGATCGCGGGGTCCCCCTGTGCATCGCGTACGGCGCCCAGCGCTACGCGGTTCTGGTCTCGGACGGACATGGTGGGGCGATCGTAGCGTGGCACGACGAACGCAGGGGCATCCATGACGTCAACATCTACGCCAACCACATACTGGCTTCCGGCGTGCGGCACCCGGCCTGGCCCGAGAACGGGCTGGCGCTCAGCGCCGCGCCGAGGAACCAGGTGCGCCCGAAGATCGCCTCGGATGGCGCGGGCGGTGCGATCGTGGTGTGGCTGGATGGGCGCGATACGACCGGTGCCATTTACGCCCAGCACGTCTCGGTCGATGGGCAGATTGATCCGAACTGGCCGGTGGACGGGGCGCCGGTGTGCGCGGTCGGGTACCCGGGCTTTCAGCAGTGCATCCCCGATGGCAGCGGAGGGGCGATCGTCGCGTGGGAAGACCGGCGGAACTTGAACAGCGATGTCTACGCCCAGCACATCACCTCGGCCGGGCTCATCGCGCCGGGGTGGCCCGCCGGTGGTCTCGGACTGAGCACGAACAACTATACCCAGATGATCCCGGTCCTGGTGTCGGACGGCGCCGGTGGCGCTATCGTCGCGTGGAGCGACGGTCGCAGAATCAATCGCTGGGACATCTACGCGCAACATGTGACGGGCGGCGGCGCCGTCACGTGGCAGGCCGATGGGGCCCCGGTCTCGGCGTATCCACCGAGCAGCAAGAAGTCGCCGACGATCGTGTCGGACGGCAACGGAGGAGCGATCGTCTCCTGGGTTGACAACCGGAACGGCAGCAGCGACATCTACGCGCAGCACATGCTGGCCGCGGGGGCGCCCGATCCCGTCTGGCCGGCGGACGGCGCTCCGGTGAGCACGGCACCCGGGGACCAGCTTCTGCCGGTGAGCATCCCCGACGGTGCCGGTGGTGCGATCCTGACATGGCAGGATGGCCGCAACGGGACCGACCTGAACATCTACGCGCAGCGCGTGGACCGCTACGGCCTGCTGGGCGCCGAGCCGACCATCACGGCTGTCCGGGATGCTCCCTTCGACGAAGGCGGAAAGGTCACGCTCTCGTGGACGGCGAGCCGCCTGGACACGACCGGCTCGGGCGTAACGGTGGTCGGCTATCAGGTGTTCCGCTCCGTGCCGGGGGCTACCGTGTCCGTGCCTCATCCCAATCAAGATAGGCTGCCCGGCTCGGGCGGACTGCACCAGAACCCGCGGGAGATCGCGGCAGTGGTGGGCAGCCGCGCGATCGCCTGGGAGTACGTGACCACCCAGAGCGCGCTACAAGTGCCGAGCTACAGCCTCGAGGTGCCGACGACGACCGATTCGATGGCGTCCTGGAACGGCATGACCATGTTCATGGTGCGAGCCGTCTCGGCGGGCGATGCCTTCTGGGACTCGGCCCCGGACAGCGGCTACTCGGTAGACAACCTCGCGCCGTTGATGCCCGTCGCGTTTTCAGGTGAATACGGCTCGGGCACGGCCCGGCTGCACTGGGCTCCGAACCGCGAAGCCGACCTCGCCGGCTACAACCTGTACCGCGCCGAGACGGAGGACTTCGTGCCGGGACCCAGGAACCGGGTGGCCAGCCTGCGCGACACGTTCTTCACCGACCCGGTGGGCCGCAGGCTGTTCTACAAGCTCTCGGCGCTCGACATCCACGGCAACGAGAGCCCGTGGGCGGCGGTATTGCCCGACAGCGCTCTGGCACCCATCGGTGGAGCGGTCTGGCTCGGTCCCGTGACGCCCAATCCAGTGCGCGGCGAGGCGTTGATCCGCTACCGTCTGCCGCATGAAGGCCGAGTATCACTGTCGCTCTTCGATCATCAAGGGAGGCGCGTGACGACGCTCGTGCATGGCGAGCTCGACGCCGGCGAGTATGTCGCCCGGTGGAACGGCCGCGACGGGGCAGGTCGCGAGGTGTCGAACGGACTCTATTTCGTGCGGCTCGAGGCGGTGGGGCGAACTCTCACCGGCCGCCTGGTGAGGGTCAGGTGAGTCGGAGTAGCGCCCCGAACCCCCTCCACAGATCCGGACAGGCAGCATTATCGACTGGTGCACGAATGATGGCGTCGCCAGCGCTGCCGGAGCGACCCCGGGATGGCGAGCGCCGATCGCGGGGCTGATTGCCCGGCAGAATCCGCTGCTCACGCGAGAAGCGAACACCCCGCGCCCTGCCCGACCTGAGCGCAGCGAGCGAAGCCCCCGCGCCTCTGGCTCGCCTGCGAAGACGGCCAGAGTTCAGACGCTGGCCCCGGCCACCGTCCGCCACTCGCCCACCTGGCATCCGGGGTGAACACCCTTGGGAGACATCGCTGCTACGCGCCGGCTCCGCGCTCGAGCCGGCGGATCCTCAGCACCAGCAGCCCGGCCATCAGCAGGATCGCCACCACCGAGACCGCCATGCCGATGCGGCGCGTGCGCCAGTCCTTGAGCGCGGCGCGGGCCTGGGAGATGGCCTGGTCGGCGAGCCCGTCACCCTCGGTGAGCACCGCGGTGATCTGCTTCGTGTCGAAGCCGTGGAGCGTCGCGCGCACGTTCACGAGCTGGTCGTCGGCCTGCTTCAGGAGCTCGCGGCCGGCCTCCACCTCCATGCCGAGCCGGTCGGCCACGTCGAGCAGGCTGTCGGCGTTCCCGATGCGCGCCTTGAGCGCATGGAACGCGGGCACGATCACGTCGGTGGCGCGCGCGCCGGCCGAGCCGCGCTCGTGGCAGCGCCCGCACACGCCGGCGCCGGTGGTGCCGATGAGCGCGTCGGTCGGGAGCTGGACGCCGTGGTTGCCGTGGCAGGTCGCGCAGCCGCGCTTGCCTTCGAGCTCGAGCCCCGCCTTCACCGTGCTCTTCGCGAACAGCTCGCCCTCGCGCCCGTGGCAGGTGCCGCACACCAGCGAGATGTCGCGCGTGTTGGGCGGCACCGCGCCGTGGTTGCCGTGGCAGTTGTTGCAGGCCGGCGCCGACAGGTCGCCCTTCTCGAGCAGCGCCTTCCCGTGCACGCTGGTGCGGTAGAGCGCGTACTGGTCCGTGGGCGCCGTGCGCCCCTTCATGTACTCGGGGTTATGGCACCTGGCGCAGGTGGCGGGGACGTTGCGGCGGTGGACCGGCGAGCGCGGGTCCTTGCGCGACAGCATGCCGTGCACGCCGTGGCAGTTGGTGCAGGTCGCGACCTTGGGGTCGCCCTCCTCGATCCTCTTGCAGTGGACGCTGGTGCGGAACTCGGCCATCGAGAAGATGTAGGGCTGCGGGTTGTAGCGCTTCATGAACTCCACGTTGGCGTGGCACGTCGCGCACATCTCGGCGATGTCCTTGCGCGCCGGCGTGCCCTTGAAACCCTTGTCGGGATCCATGGACGTGATGTCCGTGTCGGTCGGGTCGCCGCCGTGGCAGCCGATGCAGCCCAGGCCGTGCGCGCCGTGGACGTCCTCGCGGAACGCCTTCGCCGGCGCGGCGAGGCGCGCGTCGTCGAGCTCGCGGTGGCAGTCCAGGCAGGAGTTCTGCGGCTTCGCGCCCGCACGCGCCGCGGCCGCGGCGGCCGGCAGCGCGGCGAGCAGCGCGAGCGCGGCGAGCGACGCGATCAGGGTGCGCAGGGGTCTCACGGCTTCGCTCCGCGATAGACCAGCAGGGTGAAGACCACGACGTAGATGATCGCGACCACGCCCAGCCACCGCCAGAAGCGCGCGCGCGGGCCCTGGCCGCGCGGGTCGTCGAGGAACGGCACCAGCAGCCACACCACGCCGCCCAGGCCGATGCCGAGGATGCCCACCAGCTCCCCTTCGACGCCGAGGATGTGCGCGGGCAGCACGCGCAGGGTCTGGAACATCCAGCCGAAGTACCACTCGGGCTTGATGCCCGCGGGCGCCGGGGCGTAGGGGTCGGCCTTCAGGCCCAGCTCCCAGGGGAACAGCGCCGCGAGCAGCGCGAGCAGGGCGAGCGCCGCGAGCCATCCCACCATGTCGCGCAGCAGGAAGTTCGGCACGAACTTCATGCGCGGCGGGGGCGGCGTCCGCCCCTCCACCGAGGGCGGCACGCTCATGCCGTGGCGCATCACGAGGTAGAGGTGCACGCCCAGGATCACGGTGGTGACCGCGGGGAGGATGGCGACGTGGAAGCCGAAGAAGCGCGTGAGCGTGCCGCCGGTGATGTGTTCGCCGCCACGCAGGAAGCGCAGCATGAACGGGCCGATCACGGGCACGGCGCCGGTGATGTCGGTGCCCACCTTGGTGGCGAAGAACGCCAGCTCGTTCCAGGGCAGCAGGTAGCCGCTGAAGCCGAACGCCAGCGACAGCCCGAGCAGCACCATGCCCGACAGCCACGTGGCCTCGCGCGGCGCGCGGTAGGCCTTGAGCAGGAAGGCGCTGAACATGTGCACCATGGCCGCGCCGATCATCAGGTTCGCGCTCCACGAATGGATGGAGCGGATGAGCCAGCCGAACGAGACCTGGGTCATGAGGAAGCGCACGCTCTCGTACGCTTCGTCGGCACTGGCGCGGTAGTAGAGGAGCAGCAGGATGCCGGTGGCGACCTGGATCCCGAACA
>CAYHRK010000171.1:0-7905 GCA_964358795.1 uncultured Vicinamibacterales bacterium | reverse complement strand
ACCTGTGGCCTTCGGCTCCGGAGGCCGACGCTCTATCCAGCTGAGCTACGGGCGCAATCGATCAGTGCGTGTCTCACCCACGCCTCACCCACGCCGGCGATCGCACGTGAGCTGACGGCGGATGGCTTGCCGAGCCGAAGCCCCGCCTCCGCTCGCGCAGATTCAGACGCGAGCTACGGCGTGGGCGAAGGCTGGCGCGCCCGGCCCGCCTTCGTTCGCCACCGGCTGCTCGCGAACTTCGGCGCGCCTGGGCTGGTTTACCAACCGTAGCTCGCGGGCGATCAACCGCGAGCGTAGGTTGGCGCGCCCGGCAGGACTCGAACCTGCGACCTACGGATTCGAAGTCCGGCGCTCTATCCAGCTGAGCTACGGGCGCACGGATTCCGATGATAACACAACACCGGCGGACCTTCGCGGCTGCACTACCGCTCCGATTCGTCCCGAATCGCTCATCACCCCAGAGGTGGTTTTAGAATCTGGTAGCGGACCCGGACGGTTTTGAAACCGGCTGTAGCGACGCCGGCCGCGATTCGAGATCCGATATAGACTAGCCCCGTGGCCTCCACACAGACAGACGCATCCGTTGCAGAGCCGAAGGCGCGCGCGCGCGTTCAACTGTTCACCAAGAGCCTGCCTGAAGCTCACGGCACGATTCCGGTGCCGGTTACGGCCAGTTTCTGGCGAAAAATGTTCGCCTTCGCGGGCCCGGGCTACATGGTGGCGGTCGGCTACATGGACCCGGGCAATTGGGCCACCGATCTTGCCGGCGGCGCCCGCTTTGGCTACACGCTGCTCAGCGTAATCCTGATTTCGAACCTGATGGCCATCCTGTTGCAGGGGCTGTCGTTGCGCCTGGGCATTGCCACCAGCCTGGACCTGGCCCAGGCGTGCCGCGCGTACTACTCGAAACCGGTGGCCCTGGTGCTGTGGGTGCTGGCGGAAATCGCCATCGCCGCCTGCGATCTGGCCGAGGTGATTGGCTCGGCCATCGCCCTCAAACTGCTGTTCGGCCTGCCGATGGTGATCGGCGTCGTCCTGACCGCGTTCGACGTCCTGATTGTGCTCCTCGTACAGCAGTACCGTTTCCGGGTTCTCGAGGCGATGGTCGTCACGCTGATCGTCGGCATTGCCGGCGCGTTTGCCGTTGAGCTGTGGTGGGCCAAGCCGGACATGGTGGCCGTGCTCCAGGGTTTCGTGCCCGATCCGAGGATTCTCAGCAATCCCGCCATGCTCTTCATTGCGGTCGGTATCCTCGGCGCCACGGTGATGCCGCACAACCTCTACCTGCACTCGTCGATCGTGCAAACGCGCATGTATGCGGACACCGACGAGAGCAAGGGCGACGCCATCCGGTTCGCCACCATCGATTCGACCGTCGCGCTGATGTCGGCGCTGTTCATCAATGCGGCCATCCTCGTGGTGGCGGCGGCGACCTTCCATGGCACCCAGTATGAGTGGGTGGCCGATATCACCGATGCGCACCAGTTGCTGACGCCGCTGCTCGGCACGGCCCTGGCCAGCACGCTGTTTGCGGTGTCGCTGCTCTTTTCGGGTCAGAACTCCACGCTCACGGGAACGCTGGCCGGTCAGATCGTGATGGAAGGCTTTCTCAACATCCGGCTTCGGCCATGGCTGCGCCGGCTGGTTACGCGCGGCATCGCGATTGTGCCCGCCCTGATCACTGTGATCCTGTACGGGGAACGCGGCACGGGCACGCTGCTGATTCTGAGCCAGGTGGTGCTGAGTCTGCAGTTGCCGTTTGCCGTATTTCCGCTGGTGGCATTCACCAGCGATCGGACGAAGATGGGCCGGTTTGTCTCGCCGCGTTGGGTGCGATGGACGGCGTGGCCGGTCGCCGCGATCATTGCCTCGCTCAACGTCTGGCTGCTCGTTCAGGTGGCTCGCGATTGGTTGTAGATCACGCTGGTGAAGGGCCCGCGGAGAAGACGATGTACAAGCGCATTCTGATCGCAATCGAACACTCGGCGGCCGATCGCGCCATTGTCGACCATGTTCAGCCGCTGGCGCGCCTGTGCGGCGCAAGTCTGCTGCTGGTGCACGTGGCGGATGGCTTTGTGGCGCGGGCGTACGACGAGCTGAAACTGCGCGACTCCCATGAAATCCAGGACGACCGGGCCTATCTGGACGGTTTGCGCGATGAGTTGGCCGGCCGGGGGTTCGCGGTGGAAGCGCTGCTGGCTATGGGGGATCCGGCCAAGGAGATCGTGCGCCTGGCGGAAACCGAATCCGTCGACCTGGTGGCCATGGCCACCCACGGTCACCGGCTGCTGAAAGACATCGTGCTTGGCGCTACCGTCGACAGGGTCCGCCATGCGCTGAAAGTGCCCGTTCTCCTGTTGCGATCGCCCGGTTCGAGCCACCCTGCCTGAATCGGAACACCCGAGTCTCGGGCCCTGGACTGGCCCCTCGCGGAACCTTCGACGCCTCTGAGCCGTATTCCTCCACAGGTACGTCTAACGAGGATTACCCATGATTCGACTGACCAAAACCCGCGTGATTACTGCCGCTGCGATGGGCGTCGTTGTGATTGGCGGAGGCGCGTGGGGGGCGCTGCGCGGATCGTCCACCGACATCGATGCGGCGCGGGTGGCCACCGTCGAGCGCGGCGATCTGGCCAAGTCGGTCGTCGCCACGGGCCGCGTCGAGCCGATTTCGAAGGTCGAAATCAAGTCGAAGGCCAACGGCATCGTCAAAGAGCTGAAGGTGGAGGTCGGCGACCGGGTAAAGATCGGCCAGATTCTGGTGGAACTCGACAAGGACAACCTGGCGGCCCGCCTGCGCGAGGCGCGTGCGTCGCTGGCCGGTGCCCAGGCGAACCTGGCCGCCGCCCAAGCCGAGCACGAGAAGAACAAGGTCGAAGCCGAGGGCCCCGACGTGCCGTTTGCGCGCCGCAACCTCGACCGGGCGGAGCGGCTCTACACAGACGCCCTGGTCTCGCAGCAAATGCGCGACGATGCCCGCAGCGCGTTGGAGATGGCCTTGAACCGCCAGATGGCCGCCCGCACGCAGTTGGGCGTGGCGCTGGCCCGGATCGCGCAGGCGCGCGCCACGGCGGCGGCCACCCAGGCTGCGGTGGACCGGACCGAAGAGGAACTGACGAATGCGACGATCCGCTCGCCGATCGACGGAACGGTGTTGTCACGCCCGGTCGAGCTGGGCAGCCCGGTGTCGTCGATTCTGAACCTGGGCGCCAACGGCACGCTGGTGCTGGTGTTGGGCGACATCAGTCGCGTGTACGTGAAGGGCAACGTCGACGAGGCCGACATCGGCATGGTGCGGTTGAACCAGCCCGCCCGCATCAAGGTGGAGACGTTTCGCGACAAGCAGTTCGACGGCAAGGTGACGCAGATTTCGCCGATGGGCACCGACAAAGACAACGTGGTGTCGTTCGAGGTGAAGGTGTCGATCGACAATCCCGGAGGCGAACTGCTGGCCAACATGACGGCCAATGCGGAGATCATTCTCGAACAGCACCGCAACACGCTGGTGATTCCCGAAAGCGCGATCGTGTACGACACCAAGCGCAATGCCTCGGTGGACGTGGTGCAGCCGTCGGCGAAAACCGGGCGCGAACGACGGCCGATCAACGTGGGCGTCAGCAACGGGACCAAGACGCAGGTGCTGAGCGGCCTGACCGAAGGGCAGAAGATCGTGCTCCAGTAAGGCAGGCCCAGCCATGCCAGCCGTCACCGATCTCCTGACGCAGACCTTCGGCAACCTGCGGGCCAACAAGCTGCGCAGCTTCCTGACGATGTTCGGCATCGTGTGGGGGGTGGTGTCGATTCTCGTCCTGTCGGCCGTCGGCGAAGGGTTTGGGCGCGGCAACCAGCACGTCCTCGAAGAACTCGGCAAGAACATCATCATCATCAGGAACGGCCGCACCAGCCTGCAGGCGGGCGGAGAACGCGCGGGCAGGTTCATCCAGCTCACCTACGACGACGTGCTGGCGCTTGGGCGGGAATCGAGGCTCCTCGAGCACATCAGCCCGGAATTGATGCGGGGCAGCATCAAGGCCAAGAGCGCCTTCAATGCCAGCGCCGTGCAGATGAGCGGCATCTGGCCGATCTACCAGTACATGCGCACCATCGAGGTGGATCGCGGGCGGCCGATCAGCCGGCAGGACTGCGACGATGCGCGGCGCGTCTTGCTGCTGGGGTTCGATCTGTCCAAGCAGTTGTTTGCCGATCGCGATCCGGTGGGAACGCAGGTCACGCTGAACTCGGTGCCGTACACCGTGATTGGCCGCATTCGCAAGAAGGAGCAGGACTCGAACTACACGGGGCAGGACGACCAGCGGCTGTTCATTCCCTACGAGACGGCGCGCAAGGACTTCCCGCTGCCAGGCGCCAACAACACCCCCGACGATGTCTCGACAATCATCGCGTCGCCCTGGCCGTACGTCACCCGGATGCTGCGCGAGGAGATCGAGAAACAGCTTGGCGCGTCCGGCTTCGCCGGCCTGAATTCCCGCGGTCCAGTCGAGCAGGAGGTGCGCGACATCCTGGCTCGGCGCCATGATTTCGATCCGGCCGACACAGAGGCCATCAGCTTCTGGAACACCGCGATTGAAGCCATCATGTTCGACAAGATGATTGCGGGCATGGACTCGTTCTTTCTGGCCGTCAGTGTGGTCACGCTGCTGCTGGGCGGCATCGGCGTGATGAACATCATGCTGGTGGCGGTGCGGGAGCGCACGCGGGAGATTGGGGTGCGCAAGGCCGTTGGCGCCACCGCACGCAGCATCCAGTGGCAGTTTTTCGGCGAGGGATTGCTGCTGACGGGCCTGAGCGGCGTGATTGGCTTTCTGGTGGGTGCCGGGCTGTGCAGCCTGGTAAACCTGGCGCCCATGCCCGAACGATTCGCCGGCATGATCATCACGTGGCAGATCAACGTGATTGCCGTCGGCCTGCTGACGCTGGTCGGCGTGGCGGCCTCCACGTATCCCGCACGCCGCGCGTCGCTGCTGCCGCCCATCGAGGCGCTGCGCTATGAAGCCTAGTGGAGCGCCTCTATTCCGTCATTCCCAAGAAAGCGGGAATCCAGAACCTGGACCCCCGCGTGCGCGGGGGTGACGAAAAGGGAGCGGGGTGACGGACTGGGGCCGGGGTGACTGATAGGTAGCGGGGCGACGGGAGGGGCACCGTCATACCGTCACTCCCACTCTCCGTTGGTCATTCCCGCGAAAGCGGGAATCCAGGACCCGGACGGTTTTGAAACCAGTCATCGACGGAAGACGGTAGACAGGCAGACCCCACATGCTCTTCATGGAGATCATCAGTCAGGCGTGGCATTCGCTCGTAGCGCATCGATTTCGCGCCGGCTTGACCACGCTCGGGATCGCCTGGGGCATTGTCACCGTCACGTCCATGATGGCGTACGGCAACGGGTTTCACGCCGCGCTGATCTACGGCTTCAGCAATGCGTTCACCAACGGCGTGGCGGTGATTTACGGCGGGCAGACCAGCATGCAGGCCGGCGGACAGCGGGCCGGCCGGCGCGTGTTCCTGAAGGAAGCCGACATCGAACCGATCCGTCAACTGGGGCTCGTCAAGTCGGTCAGCCCCGAGATTTTCGAGACACTCCAGCTCAGCTACCGCAGCCGTCAGACGTCGGCGGGTGTGCGCGGCGTGGCGGCCGAATACGGCATCATGCGCCACGAAACGGCGTCCGAGGGCCGGTTCATCAACGCGGAAGACGTGGACCGCCGGCGCCGCGTGGCATTCTTGGGCACCGAGGTGGCGAAGAAGCTGTTCAGCAACAGCCCGGCGGTGGGGCAGAGCATCCGGATCAAAGGCGTGACGTTCGAGGTGGTGGGCGTGCTGGCCGACAAGGCGCAGCTCTCGAGCTACTTCTGGCCAGACAAGCGCAGCGTGTTCATCCCCTACACGTCGACCGAGCAGGTCTTTCACCAGGATTACCTCGACACGATCGTGGTGCAGACCATCGCGCCGTCGTTCCACGAGGCGGGAGTGAAGCAGGTGAAGGGCGTGCTGGCCGAACGCCATCGATTCAATCCGAACGACGAGCGGGCGCTGCTCATCAACGACAGCGCCGAAGTGCGACAGATTGTCGGCGGCATGTCCACCGGCTTGAAGATTATCCTGGTCTTCATCGGCTCGCTCACGCTGATGATCGGCGGTGTGGGCGTGATGAACATCATGCTCGTGTCGGTGACGGAACGCACACGCGAGATTGGCGTTCGCAAGGCGCTTGGCGCACGCCGGCGTCACATCCTGTTGCAGTTCCTGCTCGAAGCCCTGGTGATCACGTCGGTTGGCGGTCTGGCCGGCGTCATCATGACCGTCATCGTCGTCAACGTGGCTGGCGTGCAGCCGTTTCTGGCGGACCTGATTGGCGACCCCTCACGTGGGACCGACATCCACCTGGTCCTCACACCGGATGTCGTGATTGTCTCCACCCTCATCCTGATGCTCACCGGAGTCTTGAGTGGGCTCTGGCCAGCGCTTCGAGCGTCGCGGATGGATCCCATCGAAGCCCTTCGCTACGAGTAGGACTGGTACACACGCCGGCCGCGTCGTTGAAACGTCGGCGTATTGGGTGGGTGAATACTGCAGAGAACTGAAGAAGAGGCGGAAGAGGCAGATGGGTCAGACCCGCCTCTTCCTGAGCCAGTGTGTGGAGGCCACCACATCACAGGCAAACGGTCTGGAGTGCTTTCACATTCCTCGCACCTTGTTGCAATGCAACCGGTCTGCCAAGAACTCACTCCACACCGGAGTCGTCTAATTCCTCTTATATCAATGACTTAAAAGACCACGCCGAATCGCGAGCCGTCAATCCACTGACGGAATTTCGTCGGTTTCGTCAGTTCGATGACGATTTTTGTGACTGCCGGTCATCCCCGTGTGCTCGAATGTGGACGTTCGCGTGGTCTTCTACGGCCTCGAGGTGCGTCACCACCTCTGTCTCGTGAGGCAGGCCAGCCGCCAATCGGTCTTCGATCAGGGTGGCCATGCGATGTGCGTCCACCAGCGTCGTTCGCCCGGGAAACAGCAGGTGCGCCTCGATCAACAGTCGGTAGCCGGTGTGCCGCACGCGCAGGCCGTGGTGCTCGACGTCCACCTCGTGGCAAAGACCATCCAGTTTCGCCCGTACCTCCGTGAAAAGTCTCGGCTCAGTGTAGTCCATCAGCCCGCCGACCGACCGGAAAATCAAGTGGCCGCCCGACCAGAGGATGTTCAGCGCCACGGCAATCGCCAGGATCGGGTCGAAGGGGAGCCAGCCGGTCAACAGCACCAGGCACAAGCCGCCGACCACACCGAAACTGGTCCAGCAGTCGGTCAGCACATGCTTGCCATTCGCCTCCAGAATAATCGAATTGGTTCGACGTCCCGTGCGAATCAGGTACCAGCCCAGGCCGCCATTCACCAGCGAAGCGGCGGCCACGATGAGCGCGCCGGCGCCCAGGCGCTCGATGTGAAGACCCCCAAGCCACTTGTCCACCGAGGTCCAGATAATCGAGACGGCCGCCAGGATAATCAGCGCGCCCTCGAACCCCGCCGAGAAGAAGGCGATGCGTTCGTAGCCGTACGGAAACCGCGCGTCGGGCGGTCTGGTGCTCACGTAGACGCTGAACGCCGCGAAGGCCACGGCCACGACATGGATCACCGACTCGATGGCATCCGAGAGGATGGCCGCCGAGCCGGTCAGGTAGAATGCGGCGCCCTTGCCTGCGAGCATGCACACGCCAACGGCCAGCGACCACCGCATCGCCCACTGGTTCTGGCGTTGCGCCTCGGCGGAGCGAAGCAAACCCACGTCGGTCGTCATCGTTTTGGTGGCGGCGCCGCCGCCGCCGGCGTGTCAACGCGCGCTTTCCAGTCGCGGGGCTCCAAGGTTCCAAGTTGCGGCAGCTCTGCGGCG
>CAYHRK010000170.1:0-7924 GCA_964358795.1 uncultured Vicinamibacterales bacterium | reverse complement strand
CGTCGGGGCTCTGGGTGCGCGCGCCGAAACTGGCCGACTCGTGGTGATAGAGCTGCGCGTAGGGCGTGAACACGATGCGGTAGCCGGCCTGTCGCACACGCAGGCAGTAATCGACATCGTTGAAGTCGACACCAAAGCTCTCATCGAAGCCGCCTACGCGCTCGAACACCTGGCGCCGGGTCATGAGGCAGGCCGCCGTGACGGCAGAGAAATTCCTGACCGTGATCGCGCTCCCGTAGTAGCCCGCAGAAGTGCCCGGGTGCTGGTGGAAGGCGTGAGCCGCCACGCCGTTGACGCCGAGCACAATGCCCACGTGCTGAACGCGGCCGTCCGGGTAGAGGAGCTTGGCCCCGACGGCGCCCACCTCGTCGATCTGCGACAACTCGAGCAGCGCAGTGAGCCACTCGCCGGTCAGGATCTCGAGATCGTCATTGAATAGCACGAGATGGTCGCCGCTGGCATGCCGAACGCCGAAGTTGATTGTCTTCGAGAAATTGAACGGGCCCGGTTCGGCGAACGGAACAACCAGGTGGCGCGAACGACGCAACGCTCGTTCCACGGCTGGGCTGAGCGCAGGCGAGCTCGGCACGACAACGATCTCGTAATTGCGGTAGTCGGTGTGCTCGATCAGGCTGCTCACCGCCCGCGCGAGCAGATCCCTGCCTGCGCGATCGGCGCCGCCGACCGTCGGGATGATGATCGATACCAGGGGCCCGCCCTTTATGCGTCGCCGCACGCGAAAGAACCCCGGGGCGGGGCCGGCGAGCACTTCGCCCTCGACGCGGTTACGGGTGAGGTGGTCGTCCAGCGCTCGGCGCCCGGCCTCGTGCGCCCACGGCTTGGCGTTCGCGACGCTCGCAGCGGATTGCGGAATCTTCCGCCAATGGTAGAGGACCTTCGGGATGTGCCAGATGTTGGACGTCCGTTCGATCAGGCGCAGGACGAGGTCGTAGTCCTGCGCCCCCTCGAAGCCGGTCCGGAAACTGCCAACTTCGGTGACGAGACTGCGTCGAGCCACCAGGAGGTGGCACGTGTACATGTAGGCCATGAACTGGTCGGGCGACCAGTCCGGCTTGAAATGAGGATCGCAACGGCTCCCGTCGATGTCGAGCTTGTCTTCGTCGGAATAAACGTAGTCGGCCTCTGGATGCTCGTTCAGGAGGCGGACGACGTGGTAGAGCGCATCGGGTGGCAGCTCGTCATCGTGATCGAGCAGAACGACGAACTCTCCGGAGGCCAGGGCGAGCGCGGCGTTCGATGCGACCGAGATGCCGCCGCGCTCCCGGAGGTACGTGACGCGAATGTTCGGCTGGGTCTCATACTCCCGCAGGATCTGCCACGTCTCCTTGCTCGTCGAGGCGTCGTCGGCGAGGCACAGCTCCCAGCGATCATAGACCTGCCGCTGAACCGATTCGATGCAGGCGCGCAACCATCGAGGGTCGGTGTTGTACACCGGCGTGATGATGCTCAGGAGCGGACGGAAGGGCAACTGCGCGGCTTCCCCTGCCATGCGCGCGCGGTCCGCCTC
Source organism: uncultured Vicinamibacterales bacterium (assembly GCA_964358795.1). Lineage (GTDB taxonomy): Bacteria > Acidobacteriota > Vicinamibacteria > Vicinamibacterales > JAKQTR01 > CAYHRK01. The sequence goes on along the minus strand of CAYHRK010000170.1, from coordinate 6,396 downwards.
GGAGAGACGGTTCCGCTCGACCCAGCGGGCGTAGCGCCGGGCCTCGTTCTCGGTTGCCTGAGCCTGGCGAAGTCGGTCGAGTGCGCCTCGGATCCCCTGCTGGCCTATCAGGGCCGGGAGCGCTCGCACAGAGCCCCAGATCTCCGCCGGCGCACGGCGCAGCTCGAGGCGGGGCTCGCCCCAGAGCACGACCGCTCCATCACCGTGAAGCCCGCCAGGCAGGCAGGCGCGGAGCGTCACGTTGACCTCGCGCGGCTCGTTCGTCGCCGGAAGGGTGATCGCGAGACGATGCCAGCGCCGATCGCGCCATCGAATACGCGGATTGAGGTCGCAGCGGCGCGAGAATGACCATCGCCCCTGACTCTCGGCCACGCTCGCCTCGAAGCTGACACCGCCCCGGTGTGCCTGCCAGGCCTCGGGGGCAAGGGCGCAGAAGACAACCAGGCGGGATCTCGGCGCCGCACGGAGTCTGAACATCACAGATGAATCCGGCCGGCAGAGCAGCGCTTCACAGGTGCGGCCCGCGATTCGCACGCCGCCGATCCACCGGACGGCGCCGGAGACGTCTGGCCCTGCCTCCTGCTCGACCATCGCCAGATACCGCAGCGGGATGGTGCGTTTGATCAGGCGGTTCAGTGCTGCCCGAGCGAGAGCGATTCCGCGCCAGCTCAGGGACGCGCGACCCACGGCGCGTACCGTCCAGATCGGATGACGGACGACCTGCCATGCCTTAGCGAGTGCGGCTCGGACGCGCACGAGGAGCTTGAGTCCGGACGAGGCCAGGATGATGTTGAGCTCCTGACGGACACGCCAGTTCTCCTCCTCCGCAGCGAGCAGGTCCTGGCGTGCCGATGCAAGGGCATCAGCCAGCGCCTGGCGCATGCTCGCCAGTTCGTGGAGGGTCCGGCGGTCGTCGTGGTTGCGGCTGTTGTTCACTCGGACTCACATTGGCCGGACTGAAGTCCGGCCCTACGCCTGTTCTTCCGCGACGCAGCGCGCGGCTTTGGTCGCGCCTCGCGCCCGAAGTAGTCCGGCCCTACGCCCGGTCTTGCGCGACGTAGGGCGCGACTTCAGTCGCGCCATCGGGCCGGACTGAAGTCCGGCCCTACGCCCGGCCACATTGGCCGGGCTGGTACCGCTCGCCGCGTTGAAGCGACTCCAGTCGTCGCCGCACAGTGGATCCCGTCACCGAGGGACTTCGCGCTGCGGCGATGTCCACCGCGGCCCGCTGTCCTCGATTGCGCGCGGCCTCCGGATTGGCCACCACCTCACGCATGAAGGCCGCGGCCTGATCCAGGTCCGGCTCCGCCCAGACGGCGCCCTGGGGGTACGGGCCGTAGTCGCGCGTGAGCCTGACCGGCCGGTGATCGACGAGATAGCTGTTCTCGGCGGTCATGAAATCGAGGTTGCCGGAATAAGCCGTCGCGATCACGGGCTTTCCCAGGATCATGGCTTCGGCCATGCTCAGGCCGAAGCCCTCCGAGCGGTGGAGCGCTACGTAGCAGTCCGCCGCTCTGAGCAAGGCGACGAGGTCTCGTCGTGAAAGGTAGCCATCCAACATGCGGACGTTCAACCCGGTTGCCTCCTCCCGCAGCCGCCGGACGGCAGCTCGGTCGTACTCCGGGTTCGTGAACTTCAGGACGAGGACGGCTTCGTCGAAGGCGAATGCGGCCCGCCGAAACGCCCGGATCACGGCCAGCGGATTCTTGCGTTCCATCTGGCTGGAGACATCGAAGGTGAAGAGGAACACAACAGCGGCGTCCGGAAGGCCGAAATCGTGACGCCCCAACGGCGACGGCCCTGGCAGGACGACCGGCAGGGGCATGCACAGAATGGGCAGGGAGGAAAACCTCGACAGGCACTCACGGCTGAACTCGCTGGCGACCCACACCTCGTCCACGTACTGAAAGGCGGGCAGCCACTCCTCGCGAAAGGTCGACAGCTCCCAGAACCAGTAGCCGATCGTGTACCGATCACGGAAGTACCGGCGGCCCTTGCGCCGACAGAACTCCGCCATGTTGTCCGCGTTCAGGTGCACGAGATTGAACGGATGCGGGTTGTCCGGCGTGAAGTCGACGTAGGTTCGATCGTGCTGCCGAAGAAACGACTCGACGTTGTTCAGGACGAACGGGATGCCGGCAGCCTCGAGCGAGCGGATGCTGGCGCGAACGGCTTCACCCATACCGCTTTCGGTTGAGATGTATCCTGCGACGTTGACCCCCAGGGGCGCGCGACGGACCGCCGCAGGCACAGGCCGGCGCGCTTGACGTTGGGCTCCTCGTCGTCCCGAGAGCCGACCGCGCATCATCAGGAGCTGCAGGCGAAGGCGCAACCGCCGGTAGGCCTCGAGCAGACGCCAACTGTTGCTGGTTCGGATCTCTGTCAGGGTCGACAGCGCGACGGCCGTGTCCTTCATCACGTCGCGTTGCCGGCTGCGCAGGGTGGCGATCTCCTGCAGCGTTTGCGCGACCTCGGCGCGAAGGCGTTCGACCTCTTCGTGGAGAGACCGCCGCTCGTCCACGGCTCGGCTTGCGGCATCCTCACCCGTTTCGCCGGTTCTACCGCTGTTGCTGCTCATCGTGCTGAGGGTGCCCGTCGGGCCCGACGGATGACCATGACCGACTCGCCCCGCGGATGCGACGTGTCGTCGAGCCGCTCGACGGTGGCTCCGATTGACCCGCAGAGCGCCGCGATCACATCGAAGGCGTAATGATAGGGCGGCCGATCGGGGAAGGTGGTCAGCCCCGAAGCCCGCGCGACCGGTTCCGTGTTCTGCAGATCGGGGTTGTCGTGCCAGGTCGCGAAGAACCGCCCTTCCGGCTGGAGCTTGTTCACGACGGCGACGAGACACCGAGCAAGGGCGTCGATCGGCAGCCTGGCGAACAGCGAGTTCGCGATGGCGAAGTCGAACTGGTGCGGCACGCTGGAGAAATCGAACGTGTCGTTGACGACGAAAAAGCCCCACTCGGCCGGGACGCCCGCGCGCGACAGCTCGAACCTGACTCCCGCATCGAAGAGCGCACGCTCTTGCTCGAAGCCCCAGTAGTGGCCCGACTCCATGTGCGGCAGGATGAAACGGGCGGCCGACAGGCTGCCGCACCCTACGTCAAGAACCCGGTGATGCGGCCGCAGCCCGTGCCGGCGCAGGAACTCGAACGCCCAGGCGCCAGCCTCATCCCATTTTCCGCCCAGAACCTCTCTGTGCCAGGCGCGATCCGGCTCAGCAGACGTCGCCGCCGGCTGCCCCGACGCCGCTGCGTCGGCCGCGACCAGGCGGCGGTACTCGGCCAAGCCCGCGTCCACACCCCCGTCGTAGGCGAGCTCACCTCTGTGGAGGACGCACACCCGGTGGCAAATGGCTCGAATGGCTGGCGCGGAATGCGACACGAAAAGAATCGTACACCCGCGGCGCTGGAGTTCGGTGAGCGTACCCATGCATTTCTGTTGGAACGGCTCGTCGCCGACCGCGAAAATCTCGTCGAGGAGCAGGATGTCTGGGTTGAGGTTCGCCGCGATGGCGAACCCGAGGCGCATGTGCATGCCCGACGAGTAGTTCTTGAGTGGCACGTCCATGAAGTGGTCGAGACCCGCGTACTCGACGATGGACGGATAGAGCGCCTCGATATCGCTCCGCGACAGACCGTGGACCGACGCGCTCAGCAGAACGTTCTCCCGTCCGGTCAGTTCGGGATGGAAGCCGACGCCGAGCTCAATCATCGTCGTGATGCGCGCGCCGCGCGCCAGCCAGATCGCGCCCTCGGTCGGGCGGTAGATGGCCGCGATGAGCTTCAGAAAGGTGCTCTTGCCAGAGCCGTTGCGTCCGACCAGTCCAAGGGACTCGCCGCGCGCCAAGCGCACGGAGATGTCGCGCAGGGCCCAGAACTCCTCCTTCACTTCACCGGCGCGCCCGCCGAACGTGCTGAGAAAACGGACCTTCAGTTCCCCCGCGCGGTTGTGGCGGAGCAAGAACCGCTTGGAGACGTGCCGGGCTTCGAGCACGCTTTGCACTACACCAGCTCCGCGAAGCGCTCCTCGAATCTCGTAAGGAGGGACAGACCGCCCACCAGCGCGATGACGGTGTACGTGACAGCGAGGATCCACACCGAAGGTTCCGGCCACTCGCGGTAGAAGAACATTCGCTGATACGCGATGACGAACGGTGAGAGCGGCGCCAGTCGAACCGGGAGACTCAGCGATGCGGGCACCTGCTCGATCTGATAGAGGACTGGTGTCGCCCAGAAGAGCGCCGCAAGCCCGACCTCGAGCAGGTGCTTGAGATCTCTGAAAAATGCCGTTCCCGTCGCTACCCACAGGGCCACGCCGACCATGAACAGAAGCTGCAGGCCGACGAAGATCGGGAAGGCGAGCATCGGGGCGGCGAGCGGCATCTGGTAGAGCAGCAGCATCACCGGGAGCAGGACGGCGACGTTCAGCAGATACTGCGCGAAGTTGAAGAGCACCGTCGCGATGGGCAGGATGGCGCGCGGGAAGTATACGGTCTTGACCAGCCCGCCGTTGTCTGCGATGGCGCCGGTGGCCATGCTGGTCGTATTGGAGAAGAAGGTCCAGGCCAGAAGCCCGACGAGCAGGCACAGCACGAAACCTTCCGAATGCACCTTCAGGACGTACCGAAAGGCGACGGTGTAAACCACCAGCATGAGCAGCGGGTTGGCGAGTGACCAGAGAAACCCGAGCACCGAGCCCCGGTACTTGAGCTTGAGATCTTTGACGACCAGATTCCTCAGCAGCTCCCGGTACTGAAGCAGCGACCGGACCGTGAACCTCAGTGAGCGCCGGGTTTCCGCCTGGTCGACGAGCGTTGCTGTGTCTGGAACGGCTTCGCGTGGCCGCGCGGTGCGCCCGGTGTCCAGCATGGGTCCATCGCTCACCGGAACAGTCCCTGCAGCCAGACCCAGAGCCCGCGCGCCCGCCAAAACCAGCTCTGTTCCATGTGACGAATCGTGTCGCGCGTCTGCCCCAGCAGCCGCGCGCTGTCGGCCTGTTGCGACAGGGCTTCGACGAGCTGCCGCTGGCTCTGGTCGAGCTCACTCCGCAGCGTGTTGCGCTCGATGGCCATCGCGGCGTACCAGCGCTCGTAATCGCGGACGATGCGGTGAATCGGCACCGCGGGGTGCCTGAAACGGACGGCCCAGGGCGTCACGAATCCCGCATCAAAGTCGACATCGCGGAAAAACCCGCGCCGGGCGAACTGCTCGGCCCAGGACTCGGGCGGCCTGACGTTCAGGTGCGTGGGCTCCTTGAAATCGACGGGTGAGGACGAGAACAAGATGTCGTCGGCATGCCGACAGAGATTGTCGAGGGCACTCTCGGCTTCAGCCGGCGACAGGTGCTCCAGTACCTCGATGCACACGATGAGGTCGTAGCGGCCGTCCAGTTCTTCGGTGATCGAACCCAGGCGGCAAAACGGCCGAACGCTGTCGGAGGCCTGAGCAATCGCGAAAGGGGAGACGTCGATGCCAGACGCCTCGACATCACGCGAGCGGAGCGCCTCGACGAGCAAGCCGAAGGCGCAGCCGGCATCGAGCACTCGGCGAGGTGCAATGTCGGCGACGATGCGGTCCGCGATGGTGCCGAAAAACCGCAGCCACTCGGGATCCCGGCCGTACGGACGCCCGCAGCAGCGCCTGAAGTAGTAGGCGTCGAAGGAGCCCTCGCCAAGGACCGGCCCGAGGTGCGACTTGTTACTCACGTTACAATTTTGGTCGTGGCCTCTGGTGGATCCGGGAGCCGGTTGCGCCGTCCGCGAGGCCAATCGAAGCGGATAATATCATATCTGTCAGCAACTTACGTGCCTGAAGTCTACACGCGAGCCATCAAGGGGTCAAGCGGGCGGCGCGCCCCCCGAGTTGGCATCACTTGTGTTAGCAGTAGGTTCTTCGGGCAACGACGTCGGAGACCGCCTCACGAGGAAAACACCGTGCTCAAGAGAATCGCACTGGGGACCCTGTTCTGGCTGGTCGTGGCATCGGCCGGGGTCACCAACGCCCAAACCGTGACGTCGCCCTCGGGCGGCGCCGTTCCGGTGAGCGCTGCCAATGACTACGCGACCCGTGCATTCCAGGATCCCTGGGACATGAATGAACGCACGGACTTCGGCCGGTTTCTCAATGGCGTCGACACGTCGCCAGGGTTGGGGAGCATCACGTTCAGCGGGGGCGTGATGAGCGCGACGACCACGAACGGCGACCCCGTTCTCTACTTGCTCGAGACCGGGAATCCCAACGCGGTCGCTCACGGCAAGATCGGCACCAACTACCCGATCAATGCGGACACGTACAAGATTCTGGTGTTTCGCATGAGCTCGAGTGTCGCGGATGCCGTCCAGCTTTTTTGGGCCCCGCAGACCGACTACGACTCGAACCGCTCGTGGGCCTT
>CAYHRK010000169.1:0-7959 GCA_964358795.1 uncultured Vicinamibacterales bacterium | reverse complement strand
AGCACAGATCAACCTGCCCGCTGGTCACGACGCTGACGTACTGCGCGGCGTCCCCAAGCAGGAACAGGTACTCACCGGTGCGCAACGTCAGCGCCCTGCCAATCGAGGCCAGCCGCTGGACCTTGCCGGCATTCAGACCCTTGAACAGTTCGGCCGTCCTAATCTGGTCGTGCATGCGCATGCATTCCTGGTGGACTGACGGTCAGCCTGACGCCCGCACCGGCGCGCGCGGCCCCACTCGAGATTAGGGCCCGGAAGGAAATAAGTCTGTCATCGTGCCCTTCCGGATCCTTAGTGCACGTGAACGGATGGGGTCGGATGCCGATAGAGATTGTCGAGCGACGGGTGATGGACAAACTGAGCCACCAGGGCTTGTTCCAGCCGGACATGATGCTCGAGACGATTGACCAACGCATCATCGAACACGAAGGTCGGCGGAGGCTGGGTCGCTTGCGTCGGCGCGAAGAAGCCCGGCAGTGCGACCATCGCCGCGGCCTGTTGGACCGCCTCGGCCTGGCGCGCCTTCGCTTGCATTGCGCGTTTCTGCTCGGTGTCCAGGTATCCCATTGCCAGGATCAGGACCATTCCGCCGAACAAGAAACTCGCCCCAAGCACAAGGATGATTGTGGTGGACATACCCCGCTCTCCTTCGCGGGAAGCACTAGCAAGTTCCATGCCTCGCGGCATACCAGGGAACTCAACGCGAAGTTGCGAAACATGGCCCGACGAAGCTGACGGAACCGACAGGGTGGGCTGGACCGGACGTGACAGAACTGTCAGGGTTTTCGGTTCGCGAGTTGGTCGGCGGGGGTGTCCGGAGCAGGTGTGTTGTTCCGGTGCCGCTCAAGCAGTCTATAGAAGGTTCGTTCGGACATCTTCAGCGCGTGCGCCGCCTTCGCCCGGTTTCCCCCCACCTTCTCAAGCACCCACCGGATGTGCCGGCGCTGGACCTCTCGAAGCGACCGTAGTCGTTGCAGCGGCCGTCACCGCTTCCTCGCTCCCAGGACCGGAAGTCTCATCACCGGTGCCTTGACCAGCCGGGGGGCGGAGACGAGATAGCTCGCTGCCCGCGCCCGCCGGGAAAAGACCAGGCGCGGCGCAGCCAACCGGGTGCGGACGAGGCGTCTGAGCGGACGCTCCGGGAGCACGCAGATCTGGAAGGGGACGCTCAGGAGCATCACAATCCCTGAGAGCCAGATCACCGGGGGGTGGAAAAACTCGGGTTGGGTCCTGTTCGCAACTCCCGTTGCGATCAGGGCGATCCCGGCCACTGCGGAACCACCGATCGACAGCATCTTCCAGAACGGCATCCGCTGACCGTGGGCCTCCTGACCGCTCTCGTGCACTTCGGGAAATTCCAGGACGGGGAACACCTTCACCAGCACCAGCAGAAGCAGTGCGAAGAAGAAGAAGCTGCCGATCACAATGCACCATTCGGAGAACGAGGGCACGTACGGAGCCACCTCCCAATGCAGCAGAGGGTGATAGAAGGTCGGCACGACGACGAGCGTTCGTGCGGTCCAGAGTCCGATGTTGATGAACAGGGCGGCGGTGACGGTGAGCGGAATGCTGCAGATCCGGCGGTTGACGCCCTGCACGAACAGGAGTGCGAAGGGGAAGAGCATGCCGCCAAGCATGGCACCCCACGTGATGACGCGGAACCTGCCGAACAGCACGTCGCGGAAGACGACCCGCTCGGCCTCCGGCGAGGCATAGGTGCCCGTTAGATACTCGCTGAACAGGAAGTACATGTAGAGCAGGGTGACGAACCCGAGGAAGATTCCCAGCCCCTTGAAGATCGCAATCGGGAAGAACTTCTCCCAGTGAAACGCCTTTCGCAGGACGGCAAGAGCCATGATCACGGTCGCGAACCCGGAGACGATCGCACCGAGGACGAAATACGGAGCCTGGAACGGGTTGTACCACCCGGGCCGTCCCGCCTGGAGGCCGAAGATGTATCCGTACACCGAGTGGACCGACACCATGATCGGCAGGATCACGACGGCCAGCCACCAGACAATCCGGTTGTGTCTCGCTCTCGATGCCGGCGTGTCGCGGTATCCCAGCGCCATCATCCGGTACAGCCACCGCCTCGACGGCACCTTCGCCTCACAGAGCCAGAGATCGCGCCTCATCGCGAGGTAGAGGTACACGGAACTGCCCACGACGTAGGTGGTGATGACCGTACACGACCACACGAAGGGCGCATGGTACCGGCCGTACCAGAGGGTGTTCAGGATGAAGCGCTCGGGCCGGCCGACGTCCATCCCGATGTTCATTACGGCCGTGGTAATGGCCGCCAGCGTAATGAACTCCGCCAGTCGGGCGAGTTGCTGGTACTTCTGGAGACGCAACAGCCGTACGACCGCGGAGATGGCGATGCCGACGTGGCTGACGCCGATGAAGTTGACGATGTTGGCGACGATGATGCCCCAGATCGCGCCGTGAGAGCCCTGTCCCGTCACGGCATGGCCGTAGAGCACCTGCTGCAGGAAGCCGTAGAAGAGCGCCGAAGCGCCGGTGGCCAGAAGGAGCACCGAGAGCCAGAAGCCTTTGCCTTCCAGCGGAAGGTGACTGAGCAGGGCCGCCTCGTCGTACGTGCTGGCGGCCGGTGTCGCTTCAGCTACTCCTGCCATTTCGCTTCCCTCAGATAAAACACCTTCGGACGGGTCCCGACATCCTCGAGCAACCTGAACGCCCGCGGGCTCTCAGCCTCGCGTGACACTTCCGAGTTCGGATCGTTCAGATCTCCGAAGACGATCGCCTCCGCCGGACACGATTGCGCGCAGGCCGGGAGCCTGCGGACGTCAGCGTCGGTGAGCGCCCGGCCCTCGGCGCGGACTCTGTCCTTGGCCGCCCTGATCCGGTGGTGGCAGAACAGGCACTTCTCGATGACCCCGTGGGGGCGCACTGCGACGTCCGGGTTGAGCTGCTCGCGCAACGAATCCGGCCACTCCGCCTCGGACCAGTTGAAGTAGCGCCTCGTGTACGGACACGACACCTCGCACAGCCGGCACCCGATGCAACGCTCGGGGATCTGCTGCGTGATGCCCTCCTCGCTCTGCGTGGTCGCGCCGACCGGACAGGCCTTGATGCAGGGCGGGTCTTCGCAGTGGTTGCACGGGGTCGGGATGAACTGCTGCCGCAGCCCGGGGTACTCCCCTTCAGAGGTCGTCAGCAGGTTCATCCAGAAGATGCTCCTGCCTTTTTCGGTGTTGGTCGGCCCGGCCACGGGAACGTTGTTTTCCGCCCGGCACGCCACCGCGCACCCCTGGCAGCCGGTACACCGGTCGAGGTCGATGACCATGCCCCACTTGTGTTTGCGGGACGAAGCATTGCCTTCGGCGGCAAAGAGAGGCGCGCTGGCGAGCCCGAAGAAGCTTGCCGTCTTCCCGACGGCGTAGAGGAATCGACGGCGGGAGGGAGTCGCGCTCACGCCTCCTCCTTCCGCAGGCGGACTCGCGTCCCCTGGATGGCCAGGACTCCTGCAAGTGGGTCGCTGATGGCGGCCAGCAGGCCGTGACCCCCGGCCGTCCCGGCGTCTTCAGGTGTAGGCGGCCACGGTCCGTGCCCGAGCGGAAGCCCCACCGTCCCGGGTCGAGTCCCGGCGTGCATCCGCACGTGCATGCGGCGCCTTCCGGCCGGCGACTCCACCCACACCCGCTCTCCTTCTCGCAAGTCGAGCCGGCGGAGATCGTCGGCATGGAGCTCGACGTGCTCTTCCCATGCGTGCATCCCCGCGCCGGGAAGCTCGCGGAGCCAGGGCAGGTGCCGCACTCCGCCGTCCGCGTAGTTGATCCCGCGGTGCGGCAGGAGGAGGAACGGGTACTGCTCGGGCTCGCCGGCAAAGCGGGCCGGCTCCCAGTGGGGCAGGTACAGGTCGTCTCCGCGAGTCACCACGCCACGCTCTGCGAGGTGGGCCTCCAGCGCGTCCTTTTCGGGGAACAGCGCCGCCAGGCGCGACGCGATCGTTTGGGAGTAGAACTCGAACTTGCGCGACGGTGTTTGAAAGGCGTCCTGCCACCGTTCGAATGGGTAGTCTTCCGTCCACCAGCCGCCGTTCGCCTGCATGCGCTTCATCAGCGCGTCGAGGTCCGACGCGTCTCGACCAGCCGAGCCCGACGCCACCACAGCTTGCAGCCGATCGGTGACGGCCTCGCGATAATCAGCCCAGGCGAAGGCGTCACCCACGGGCGAGCCGAGGGCACGAGCGAGGCGGATGAGGACGTCGCCGGTGGCCATCGTGTCGTGATGGGGCCGGACGACCGGCTGGCGAAACCCGATGCCCTGGCGCCCTGAGCTTGGCGCCGGTTCCACGACCTCCCAGCGCTCGAGGTAGGTGTGGTCGGGAAGAACAAGGTCGGCCCATAGCGTCGATTCGTCGGGCAGCGGCGAACAACTGACCACCAGCGGAACTTTCCGAATCGCCTCGACCCACCTGGTCCCCTCCGGCTTGGAGAAGACAGGGTTCGAGCGATACAGGATCAGGGCTCTTACCGGGTACGGGCGTTCGGACAGGATGGCCTCGGGCAGGTTCTGGATGGAACCGTTGCCAAGAGGACATACCCGCGTGCCTCGGCCGTCGAGGCGTTCGGCCTCGAGGCCCTTTCGCGCCACGGCATCGGCCTCCACAGGTTTCCACGAGGAGAGGACGGGAGGTTGGGCCAGCACACCCCCTGGCCGCTCGATGCCGCCGAGCAGCGCATTCAGCGCATGGATGGCCATCGCCGTCCCGAGGCCGTTGGTCGCACCGGCCGCGGCGCCGTCGCCCAGCGCCACGGCTGGTCGGTGCGCGCTCATTTCCCGCGCGAGCCGTTCAATCGTCTCGGTCGAAATGCCCGTGATGCGCGTTACTTTCTCGGGCGGGTAGTCGGTCAACGCCAGATCTCGGAACCCGCGATGCGGGCGCCCGTCCTTGTCCTGCCAGCCCTCGAAGCCAAAGGTGTGGTCGCGAATGAAGGCGGAATCGTGGAGGCCGTCGCGGATGAGCACGTGGGCCAGGCCCAGGGCGAGCGCTCCGTAGGTGCCCGGCTCGATCGGGATCCACTCGTCGGCCTTGGCCGCCGTCACCGAGAAGTCCGGAGAGACGTGTACGAACTTCGCGCGCCTGCCGGCCGTGCCGCGGTGCATGGAGCTCGAGGCCCTCGACATGTGGATCGTCTGGCACCACGACTCGAACAGCCTTACGCCAAAGCCCACCACGTAGTTGGTGTCCCGCCAGTCGTAGCCGGGCGCCTCCGCCACGCCCTGCATGAACGTCGTCGCCAACACGCCGCCGCTGTCGGTCGTCGACGCGTGGCTGACGTGGTTGGGACTGCCGTACGCCTGGAGGAACCGATCCCATAGCCTGGGCACGACCCCGCGCGGCTCGCCGTCGACAACGACCAGGCCCTGCGGCTCTCCACTGGCGCGGAGATCCCGGAGGCTTGCGGCGAGTTGTCCGATGGCCGCCTCCCAGGTGATCGCGGTCCACCGCCCGGAGCCGCGCGGCCCTTCGCGGCGCAGCGGGCCTCGAATCCGGTCGGGGTGGTAGAGCACCTGGAGGCCAGACTGCCCCTTCGGGCCGATTCCGCCGCGGTTGACCGGGTGGTCCGGGTTCCCTTCGATCTTGACGGCGCGCCCCTCGAACACCCGCACCTTGATGCCGCATCCGGCCGGACAACATCCGCAGGTGGTCACCACCCATCTCTCCTCGCCGCGGTTCCAGCCGGAGGGAACCAAAGACACGGGCGCCGGGCCCACATACTTGCGGCAACCCGCCACGGCGCCCGCGCCCAGCGCAGTCAGCGCACGCAACAGTCCCCGACGAGAGAGGTTCCGCACGTCTCGCTCCTATTTGTGGCAGGTCAGGCAGTCGATGCTCGCCCGGTTCTCCACATGGCACTTGAGGCAGTCAGTCATGGTAAAGATGCGAGCCGTGGTCGGCGGCGCGGCCAGGTCCTTGACGTCCGCATGACACGTGGTGCACGCCATCGAGTTGAACCGCACGTGCGCGGGGTGCGAAAAATAGACGTTCGGCGCCACGGTGTTGATCTGCACCCAGCGCACGCCCTCCGCACGACCGAGGTCCGCCCTCAACTGCTTTTCCGCGGCGCCGTCGATCTTCGAATCCGCGCCGTGACAGGACGCACACACCGCCGCGCTTGGAATCGTGGCGCGGGTCCCGATCCAGGCCCCACGATGGCAGGCGATGCATCGCCTGACGTCTTGTCGATTCCGCAAGGTCGCGTCCTGGAAGAGGACATGACAACCTGCGCACGCGGTCCTCTGGGCCAGGTCGTCATGGCACTCGGTACACCTGCCCTCGGCCAGTTCCGGCGGCGCTTCTTTGGTGTCGAAGATCGTGAGGTGCATCTGGATCCGCTCCTGCCGGTGACGCCCGGAGGAGAAGTACTCCAGATGCGTTCGGTGCGGGAAGGCGATGGGCTGCTGCACTGAGACCTCGATGGTCCGATCGGCACATCCGCCCAACGGCACGAGCAGACCCAGGAACGCAGGCAGCAGCGCGCGAAACCATCGCCGACGACGAGCGCCGGATGTCGCTGACAGCATGGGGCAATCCATGGTGGAACGATCGCTCGCTCGGTCACTGCGGAGGACGGTCCTGCCCCTTCCCCATCGCGGCGAGACCGGCGTAGGCCCCCAGATTCATGGACTCCATGAGCCCCGAGGGAACGACCATGAGGGTCGTCTTCTCCTTCATCCCTTCGTAGAGCAGGTTCATGCTCCGGAGCTGAAGGGCGATCTGGTTGCCCTCGTACTGGCCTGCTGCCAGGTTGAACTTCCGCGCGATCTCGACCTCGGCATCAGCGAGGATGACCCGGGCGAGCTTCTCCCGCTCGGCCTGGGCCTGCCGGGACATGGCGTCCTCGAGGGCCGGCGGGATCACCACGTCGCGGATCTCCACTGAGGTCACCGAGATCCCCCAGTCGTGGGTCCGCGTGTCGATGAGCTCCTTGAGCGCGACATCGATCGATTCGCGTCCGACCAGCATCCGCGCCAGGTCCGTCTTGCCGATGATGTCCCGCAGCGCCGTCTGCGCCGCCCACGCCACGGCTTCGCGATAGTCCTCCACGCGAAGGGCTGCCTTCTCAGCATCCTTGACGGACCAGAACAGGACGGCGTCGACGTTGACCGGGACGGTGTCGGCCGTCAGGGTCTTCTCCGCCGCAAAACCGGTCGCGCGGACGCGGGAGTCGAGCCAGATGATGACCCGATCCACCATCGGAACGACCCAGAAGATGCCCGGCCCTTTCAGGCCCTGGTACTTGCCGAGCCGCAGGACCACCGCCCGTTCCCACTGGTTCGCCAGCCTTGCTGTCAGCGCCACGAAGGTCGCGACGCCGCACGCGACGACGATCGCGGCCACACGCTTCTCCACACCCACTGGCAAGGCCCAGGCGACGGCAAAGAGCAGCCCGGCCGTGCCGACGAACAGCACTAGACTCACCACGTTCAAACCGATCTTGTTCGCCTGGCCGCCGAACGCGGCCACCTCTTCCTGCACGTCCATGAAAGCCTCCTCCTCGATTCCTCGCCTGCCCGAACGTCACGTTGACCGCGCGTTGGAGCTCCCGGGTCCGCATGGTGTGCATGACCTGCAGGCGCCGGGCAATCACCTGGGCCAAGTTGGTCAGTCTTCGCAGGCCGACCTCGGGCCTCGCCTCCAGTGCCACCTGCAGATCGCGCGGCGAGAACCCGATGATGAACAGGGTCCCGAAAGAGGTAGTCGCCCTTCGAGATGCCCTGAGCGCGGGCGAGCGGCACGAGCGATTCGCGCTGGTCGGCCGTGAGGCCGCAAAACAGGATCGACCGCAGCCGCGGGCGGCACGGCCCGAGATCAGTGCACGTGAACAGTTGGGGTCGGATGCCGATAGAGATTGTCGAGCGACGGGTGATGGACGAACTGAGCCACCAGGGCTTGTTCCAGCCGGACATGATGCTCGAGACGATTGACCA
>CAYHRK010000168.1:0-8029 GCA_964358795.1 uncultured Vicinamibacterales bacterium | reverse complement strand
CCATCGTGTTTGCGACGCTGGGCACGTTGCTCGAAGCCATCGTCGAGAAACCGTCAAAGGGGAATCCCCGCGCGGCATCTGCATGACCACGTGGATCTGTCTGCAGTGGTTCGTCGCCATCTCGTGGGCGGCGGTGATCGGCCCTTGCAGCCCGTGGTGCAAGTGCGTCGTCGCACCGAGACCGGAGATGCGCCCGGCTGGCAAGGCGCAACGACCGAGCATACCGGGAGTATGTGAGGGAGGAGCAACGCAGCCAGGCGGGATGCAGCGCCGGTCGAATGCAGACGGACTTTCACCACGGGCTGCTAGCCTGTCGTCATCCACGACGCCCACGCGCGCGCCCGCGCCAACACTGATGGTGTTTGCGGCATCGAGTTTGACGACCGCGCTGACCGAGATCGGCCCGATGTACCGGACAGCCTCTGGCGTGACGGTCCGTTATTCGTTCGCAGCCTCCTCAACGCTCGCCCGTCAGATCGAAGCCGGCGCCGACGCCGACATCTTCCTGTCGGCCGACGAGCCGTGGATGACCTATCTCGCGACGCGCCACCTTCTTGCAGCCGCCAGCCACACCCGGTTTCTAGGAAACCGTCTGGTCCTGGTGGTGCCAGCCGATCGCGCAACAACCGTGACGCTCGCTCCAGGTTTTGATCTCGCGGGTCTGCTTGGCAAGGGCCGCCTGGCCACCGGCGATCCCGATCACGTGCCGGCCGGCCGCTACGCCCAACAGGCGCTGACGGCGCTTGGCGTGTGGTCCGTCGCCGCGCCCCGACTGGTGCGGGCCGACTCGGTGCGAGCCGCCCTGGTGCTGGTCGAACGCGGTGAAGTCCCTGCCGGAATCGTGTACGAAAGCGACGCGGCCGCCGCCCCGCGCGTGCATGTCGCCGGCGTGTTTCCAGAGCGCACCCACGATCCCATCCTGTACCCGATGGCGATTCTGGCCGGCCACGATTCGCCGGCGGCGCGAGGGTTCCTTGCCTTTCTGCGCACACCGCCGGCGCAGGCCGTGTTCACCAGGTACCGGTTCACGCTCCGGTAAGCAGCCATGCTCACCCCGATCGAACGTGAAGCGCTCTGGCTCAGTCTGCAGGTCGCCATGCTGGCGACGCTGGTCAGCCTGCCCGCCGCGGTGGCGGTGGCGTGGTTGCTGGGGCGAGTGCGCTTCTGGGGTCAGCCGGCGATCGACGCCATCGTGCATGCGCCTCTGGTCCTTCCTCCGGTGGTTGTCGGGTATCTGTTGCTCATCACACTCGGTGTCCGGACGCCACTGGGCGGATGGCTCGATCGCACTTTCGGCATCAGGTTGGTATTCACGATGGGCGGCGCCGCGGTGGCTGCCGCCGTCATGTCGTTTCCGCTGATGGTGCGATCCATCCGCCTGTCGCTGTCAGGCGTGGATCGCGGGCTGGAATGGGCCGCCCGCACGCTTGGCGCCACCAGGCTGAACGCGTTCGTGTCCGTCACGTTGCCATTGATGCTGCCGGGCATCATCTCGGGCTGCATCGTGGCCTTTGCCGCCAGCCTGGGCGAGTTTGGCGCCACCATCACGTTTGCGTCGAACATCGAGGGCGAAACCCGAACCCTGCCATTGGCGATCTACACCGCGATCCAGACGCCCGACGGCGACTGGATTGCCCTGCGTCTGGTGACGCTGTCGCTGGGGCTCGCGCTGTGCGCGCTGGTGGTAGCCGAGGTGGCAGACCGCCGTGTGCGCCGCATGCTCGGACAATCATGATCGAGGTCGACGTGCGGGCGCAGTTAGGCGCATTCTCACTCGACGCGGCATTTCACGCCCCGTCACGCGGAGTCGTGGCCCTGTTTGGACGCAGCGGCGCGGGCAAGACCACGTTGATCAATCTGCTGGCCGGCATGCTCCGCCCCGCATCTGGTCGCATCAGCGTGGACGGCACGGTGTTTTTCGACACGGCCGCAAAGATCAACGTGCCGGTCGAACGCCGGCGGATCGGATTCGTTTTTCAAGACAGCCGGTTGTTTCCCCACCTGACGGTCGAGAGCAACCTGCGGTATGGGCTGTCTCGTGCGCCGGCGTCGGATCGCCGCATCGCGTTTCAGACCGTGGTCGATGTGCTCGGCATCGCTCACCTGCTGCGGCGGCGCCCCTTCTCGCTGTCGGGCGGGGAGCGCCAGCGCGTGGCGCTGGGTCGCGCCCTGCTGGCCCAGCCGCGCCTGCTGCTGATGGACGAGCCGCTGGCGTCGCTCGATGCGCCGCGCAAGGCCGAGATCCTGCCCTACATCGAGCGTCTGCGAGACGAGTTCGCATTGCCGATGGTCTATGTCAGCCATTCGCTCGACGAGGTGATTCGCCTGGCCGATCATCTGCTGGTGATTTCCGATGGCCGCATCATGGCCAGTGGAGCGTTGACCGACATCGTGTCGCGTCTCGACCTGCAGCCCATGCTCGGGAGATTCGAGGCGGGCGCGGTCGTGGATTGCACGGTGATGGCGCACGACGATCACTATCAGTTGACCACGCTCGGTTTTGAAGGCGGTCAGTTGAGGGTGCCGCTGGTGGATCGCGCCATCGGCGCCCACGTACGGGCTCGCGTGCGGGCCCGCGACGTCGCGCTGGCGCTGGCGCCTCCGGCCGATCTGAGCATCACGAACCAGCTGGCGGGGGTCGTCACCGCCCTGGCGGTGCGCGACGGAGCGTTCGTCGATGTGGCGATCGCGGTGGGCCCCACCACCATCCGGGCGCTCATCTCCCGCCAGTCGCGCGACCGGCTGAGGCTGGACCACGGCAGCCACGTGTGGGCCCTCATCAAAACGGTCGCGCTCGATACCCGCAGCGTCGGCTTCATGCGGCGCGCACGGGGTATGATGGACGTGCAGTGAGGCTCCCCGTCCACCTCCTCGCATCGACGACGCTGATGGCCGCCGGTGCCGTGCTGATCTTGCACGCTCAGAACCTGCGGCCCGCGGCACCCTACAGTGTGGTGACCAGCGAGGGACGCACGCCGATCGCGGCCGTGGTGTCGGGCGATCAAGATCTGCTGCGCCTCGACGATCTGGCAGCCGTTTTCCAGTTGTCGGTGCGTGAGGATCGCACGGGGAACGCGCTGACTGTCTCGCGCGCCTCGTCGACCATCGTCCTCTCCCTCGATCAGGGACTGGCCTCGATTGCCGGCCGTTTGGTGTCGCTGCCATCGCCACCCGTACGCGACGGCGTCCGCTGGGTGGTGCCGCCCGAGTTCGTTGCCCGGGCGCTCGCCCTCATTCTCGACAAGCGGGTAGAGGTGCGCAGACCGTCCCGCCTCATCGTCGTTGGCGACGTGCGCGTGCCGCGGGTGACGGTGCGTCAGGAACCGGCTGGATCGGCCACCCGCGTCACCTTCGACGTCAGCCCGCGCGCCAACTACTCGGTGGCACAGGACGGGCGGCGGCTGCTCGTGCGGTTCGACGCCGATGCGCTGGACGCCTCGCCCGCCACCGGCGCAGGCACGGGCCTGGTCGAGTCGATCACCAGCAGCGAGCCGGCCACCGTGGTTCTGCAGCTGGCCGCAGGATTCGGATCGTTTCGCAGTGCCACCGTCCCGATCGACGCGGCATCGTCGCGGATCGTGGTGGACCTGATGCCTTCCGGTGCACCCTCGCCGCCGCCATCACCAGTGCAGTTGCCCCCGGTCCCGGCGCCGCCGCCATCGGATCCCTCGCCGACCTTTGCGCAGCCAGCCGGACCCGCCATCCGCACCGTGGTGATCGATCCGGGCCATGGCGGCGACGAACAGGGCGCGCGAGGCGCGAATGGCGCGCTGGAAAAAGATATCACGCTTGACGTGTCACGCCGGCTGAAGGCGACCATCGAAGGGCGCCTCGGCATCCGTGTGATTCTGACGCGAGACGATGACCGGCTGGTGCCGCTCGATGAACGGGCGGCGATTGCGAACAACAACAAGGCCGATGTGTTTGTCAGCCTGCATGCCAACGCATCGCCGAGCCGCGAGGCCAAGGGCGCCGAGGTGTTCTATCTGAGCCTCGACGGGTATGGGGAAGAGGCCCGGAAGATGGCGGAGAATCCCGATGTGAAGCGCCTGCCCGTGGTGGGTGTCGGGTCGCGCGACATCGAGCTGATTCTGTGGGAACTGGCCCAGGCCCGTCATCTGGCAGAGTCGGGTGTGCTGGCCGGTTTGGTGGAGGAAGAACTTCGCCGACGCATCGAGATGAGCCCGCGCTCGATTCAGCAGGCGCCGTTCCGCGTGCTGGTTGGCGCCAACATGCCTGCCGTGCTGGTGGAGATGGCGTTTATCTCAAATCCAGACCAGGAGAGTCAGTTGGTGTCGGACGGTTTCAAAACCAGGGTCGTTCAGGCGCTCTACGACGCAATCGTCCGGTACAGAGCGCGCATTGAAAGCCCGCCGGGCCGGTAACACGAGGATGGCTTCCCGTCGACAGTTCGTGATCGTGACCGTGTTGGTGGCTGTCGCCATCGCTGTGGGGTGGTGGGCGATCGTGGACTACCTGGCGCGTCCTGCCGCAACCCAGCCGGCGTCTGCCGCCGCCCCGGCAGCGCAGCCCGTCGGGAATACAGGGCGACGCATCAAGGCCGCGCTCTTTTACGTGGCAGAGGATGGCTCGCATCTGACCTCGGTCGAGCGCGACGTCGCCTTCGCCGATGGCGCCGGGGAGCAGGCCAAGCGCCTCATCGAAGCCCAGTTGGTGCCTCCGCCTCCACCGCTCTTGTCGGCCATTCCCGGCGGCACCTCGCTGCGTGGCCTGTACGTGACCGATGGCGGCGAGGCGTACGTCGATTTGGGCGGATCGATCAGGTCGGCCCACCCGGGTGGATCGCTCAACGAGATTTACACGGTCTATACCATCGTGTCGGTGCTGACCGTCAACCTGCCGGCCATCACGTCGGTGCAAATCCTGATCGACGGCCACGAGGTCGACACCCTGGCCGGCCACGTCGATCTGCGGCGGCCACTGCCTCGCGCAGCGCAGTGGCTCGAGCTGCCACGCCCGGCTTCTCCGTCTGAGTCGGCGCCACCGCCCGAGACACCGGCGGCGGTGCGACGCTGATGCCTTGCTTTTGAGGATGGCCATGACGCGAACCGACAACCGGGCGGCCGACGACCTTCGCCCTGTCATCATCACGCCCCACTACATCATTCACCCCGAGGGTTCGGTACTGATCGAGGCCGGCCGTACGCGCGTGATCTGCACGGCCAGCGTCGAGGACCGGGTGCCACCCTTTCTGCGCAACACCGGGAAGGGCTGGGTGACGGCCGAGTACGGCATGCTGCCGCGATCGACCACCACGAGGTCCACACGCGAGGCCGCCTCGGGCAAGGTGGGCGGCCGGACACAGGAGATTCAGCGCCTGATCGGCCGCTCGCTGCGCTGCGTGACGCGGCTCGAAGCGCTGGGCGAACGGACGATCTGGATCGATTGCGATGTGATCCAGGCCGATGGTGGCACCCGGACGGCGTCCATCACGGGCAGCTTCGTAGCGATGATCCTCGCCATGCAGAAGCTGGTGGCCACAGGATCGTTGTCGCGCGTGCCGGTTACCGATCACGTGGCCGCTGTCAGCGTGGGCATCGTCGATGACACGCCGCTCCTGGATCTCGCCTACGACGAGGACTCGCGCGCCGAAGTCGACATGAACGTCGTGAAGACATCCGGCGGCCGGTACATCGAAATCCAGGGGACGGCCGAAACGACCCCGTTCGGGCGCCAACGGCTGGTGGAGCTGCTGAATTTGGCTGATGCCGGCATCGACCGGCTGGTCGACGTGCAACGCCAGATCATCGGGCGCCTCGCCTAGCCCATGCGCTTGCTGGTGGCCACGACCAATCGGCACAAGCTGCGCGAGATTCGCGGTATCCTCGCAGATCTCGATCTCGAGATCGACGGCCTCGACGCCTATCCTTCAGTTGACGAGCCGGAAGAGACGGGCCACACGTTTGCCGAGAACGCCTGCCAGAAGGCGCTCTACTATTCGAAGCGGCTGGGCGTGGTGGCGGTCGCGGAGGATTCGGGTCTGGAGATCGACGGCCTTGGCGGCGAGCCAGGCGTCCACTCGGCCCGCTATGGGGGTGCCAACGCCGCTGCCTACCCTCAGAAGTTCGCGCTCATCTACGGTCGGCTGCGCGAGCGCCGCGCGCTGGGCTCACCGGCTCGGTTCGTGTGCGCCCTGGCGGCCGCCGATGGCGCCAGCATCCTGTACGAAACCCGCGGCACGATCGAAGGACGTATTGCCGATGCCCCTAGCGGCCACGGTGGCTTCGGCTACGACCCGATTTTTTTCTATCCGCTGCTTGGCCGGACGCTCGCCGAGCTCGACGAAAACGAGAAAGCCCGCATCAGTCATCGCGGACTGGCGTTTGGCCAGCTTCGCGCCCACCTGCTCGCACACCCGCTTGGTTCGAGGCCGCGGCCGTGACAGACCGGGCCGGGTCGACGCCGATTCGCCTCGATGTCTGGCTCGACGTGGCGTGCCTGTGCAAGACCAGGTCCGAAGCTCAGCACGCGTGTCGACTCGGCAAAATCGAAGTGAACGGCCAGGCGGCCAAACCCCATCGGGTGGTCAAGCCCGGTGATCAGATACGCATCTCCCGGCCCACCGGACGGAAACAGATGGTGGTGGTGACGGCGCTGGCCGACACCCACATGCCGAAGGCTCAGGCCCGCACCCTCTACGAAGACCGGACGCCGCCCCCGACGCCCGAGGAGCGGGCCGCCAGCGAGATGGAGCGCCAGTACTCGAGGTTCCGCCGGCTGGTGGCTCCCGGTTCTCCCACTCTTCGCGAACGCCGGCGCCTGCGTCGCGAAAAAGAAGGCGAGCCTCGTTAGAGCCGAGTAGGACGACAGCTTTCGCTCGGCCAGCACCTGGCGAATCTGTCCTGTGGCGATATCGATGTCGGCCATGACGCGCCAGCGGTTGGCGCGACCGGTTTCATCCCGACAGCCACCATCAGTCCACAAAGAAGTGTCAGCAGCCGTTTCATCGCGGATCGGCCTCCAGCCTGGCTGAGGAGTATAGCGCCCTTGGGATGAGGATTCGAGGCCCGGATCGTGGTCTGGATCGCGGTCTCGAGGCGAGCACGTCACCCGGCAGCGGATGGTCCGTTCGGCTGCGGCGAGATAAGCGACCGGAGGGCGAGGCGGTCCAGCGCGGCGTCGACGGCCGTCCAGGAGGGGCGCGCCGGGGCTCGGCCGGTGAGTGCTCGATGAATCGTAGCGTGAATCGTCCGTGCCACATCCCGTGCGGTGCCGTGCTGCTTGGGCTCGTACCAGGCCCACACCCAGTTCAGCATGCCGAACAAACTGTAGGTGATCCGTTCGACTTCCTGCCGGCTGACACCGGCGGCAAACGTGCCCGCCCGGTCGGATCCGAGTTCAAGGACCAGATCGCGCACCATGGCGAAATATCGCTCTTTCAAGGCGCGCACCTGCCTGCGTTGCCGGGCTGGCAGCACCTTGGCTTCCTGCACCAGCACACGCATCACATCGTTGTGGGAGGCGAAATACTGGACGTGATTCAGGATCACCGCGTAAAGCCGCCGATCGGGATGTTCAGTGGCGGCGGCGGCGGCTTCGGCGGCTTCGATAAGCGCCACGAACGCTCGCGACTGCAGGGCAAACAACAACGCCTCTTTCGACGCGAAGTAGGTGTAGAAACTGGACAGCCCCCGCCCGGTAGACTTGGCCAGATCGCGCATCGACGTGCCGTGGTAGCCGTGCCTGGCAATGATCGCGGCCGCAGCCGCCAGAATATCCGCCTGTGCTGTTTCTCTGTGCGCCGCGCGTGTCACATCTACTCCTTCACCGTCGCTGGTCGTGCCTACCGACTGTAGATAACGGCTGTTTGGGTGTCAAGCTAGGAGCCCGTCCGAGTGATACTCCCCGGGTTCCTAGTAGCGCAATTCGCGAGACGGAACCCTGCGAATTGCGGCCGCGTTTTGCCGGCAGAGCCGGCCTACCAGGAGCGTGTTCACATTTCTCGGACACGCTCCTAAGGTGGACGCGACCGGCTGACCGCGTACTGTGGAAGGCGTTCAGGGGGATT
>CAYHRK010000167.1:0-8118 GCA_964358795.1 uncultured Vicinamibacterales bacterium | reverse complement strand
CATTGCGTCGCTCGCACGAGCTTTCCGCGAGGAGCAGACATCCGTGGCACGCCGCGCCCAGAAGAAACCGTTCCTCCTGCCGGTTGTCCGGCTGATGCTGCGCGCACACGGGATCGTTGGCGCAGAGTTGTCCGAGTTCGAGTGCCTCTCTGAGGTACTGGTCAATACGATCCGCGGCCTGAACCAGACCGCCCAGCGTGCCTTCAGCATCAGGGCTTGCCGTGTAGAGAAGGATGCCGTAGCCCGACTCGCCGACGTAAATACGTTCGCGAATCGAACTGGCGGCGTACCCGCACTCGAGTGCGACGGCTGTGATCAGCAGGTGCGACAGCGAGTGAAGCAGAATGTACGGCAGGCCTGGGAAGTTTGCCGTGACGCCAGGATGAAACGCTTTCCAGGCATTGAAGCCCGAGATGAGCTGCTCGCCTCTCGTCTTCACGGCCGGACGGACGAGCCACGCCTGAACCGCGCTCGGGTCGAACGCCACAAACACGCCTTCGCCCCGATTCTCAACCGCGGGCACCCACGACTGGTTGAGCGACAGCGCGGCCCTTTCGACCTCGAGCGCCAACTCACCGTTGACGTCAGCCACTGCGGCTTCGAACCTGGTGAATCCCACTTGCGCAATGACCTCGCGCAGCCGGTGAACTTTGACGACTGTCCTGAGTTTCTTTGTCAGCAAAGGCTCGCCCTTGGGAATCTGGATGGTGCGGGCATGAAACAGCCCATCGGGCTGATCCTCCCCGGCCTGGTCCCGAGCAGACAGCAATGTCTCGAGCTCGACTTCCCGGATACCACGCGTGACCGGCGCGCCACCCGCTTTGCGCCGTTCCACGTCTTTCCACACCTCGTCGTCCAAGAAGCCATCGAGCGCGGCGCTGACTTTCTGCTTCTTTCGCTCGCGGGCGACGTCGGCCTTGGAGTCCGCATACTGGAGAAAATCCACCCACACCGAGTCAACGGCCTGCCGAAGCGCGCCGGCCGGCTCGGGGATCGAAATCACCGAAAGGGTTTGCGCAAAATAGGCATTCGAAGCAGACCGTACGAGCAGACGGTTCACCTGAATCTTTGCGCCGGCGCCACTGCTGCCGCATCGCTCTCGTGCAAAGTTTCCAAGCCACGGCCGCGGACCGTTGCAGTAGCCGAGCGGCACGTCGGTGAGTTTCGTGGCGGCTGACAGCGCTTTGGATTTGCCACATTCGCACCGGATGGTGATGTCCGTGAGGTCGCCGCTCGTCCCTCGTTCGTCCATCCACAGAGCTCGACGGCACTTGTCTTCGTTGCCGTGCACGAACACCTGCCAGCCGATATCGCTCACGTGTCCCCGAAGACATGCCTGAACAAAGCGTACCGGGACGACTCTATGCTTCTTCCTGTCTCGTTCGTAGGACCCCTTCACCAGGTCCATGCGAGACACGAGCGGGCGACTGCGGGCACCAGTTGCGATGTTTCGCTCTTCATACTGCGCCACGAACCATTCCGGAAACAGCCAGGCGGTGATGCCGGTGACATCGGCATTGGGATCGTCACGATCGGCAGGTGGCGCGTAGAAGTCGATGGAAGGCACACCCAGTAACGCCTTCACCTTCGCGGCAAGGCGCTCCTCGCTGATCGGATGATCTTTGTATCCGGCCCAATGGTCGAGCCCGGCAATGATCACCGCGTGATCGGTGAGGTCCACCATGGCGCCCGGCCCGAAGGTCGTGACGATCTGGCTTTGTCGGATCTGCCCGGCCGGACGAGTCGTGCTGCGCTTCTTCGGCGGCGTCACGCCTCGTCTCCGTCGGCTGGTATTTCCACTTCGGTCCCGTCCAGCCGCTTCAGCCAGAGATTGACCGATGGCTCCACGTCACGAAGCGACCTGGGTGCTCTGAATTTTCGGGCGTCCTGTGAAAGATTGGCCAGCTCGGGATCCAGTGGCGTGTGCAGGAGTGCGGGGCCGTCAGCATTCTCGAACGGCTGATACACGAGCCGCGCGCTCGCGTCACGATGCGCCTTCCCAACCTTGGACCACGAATCCAGCAAGTCCTGCGCCCGCGCGCGCAGCGCCGCGGCGAGACGCTGTTCTTCCTCAGGCGACAACGACCGATGCGCTCGTGCCCTCTTCGACAGGACGTCCAGAACACTCTCGAGCTGCGAGCGCTCGTTCACAATCTCGATGGCTCCACGCGGCGGCGTCAGCGCCGCCCGTGCGTGGCGGCCGAGCGCGATGACGACGGCCGGAAGCGCGCGATCGAGCGCGCGCGGCGCAAACGGTGTGACGCTGGTCGCCTCAACCGCACGATAGAAGGACGCGTGATAGGCCTCGAAGCGCTCGTAGTGCGAGCGATCCCGCGGCCGATGCACGTTGAGCAGAGTGACCACCAGGCCCGGCTTTTCCGCGTCTCGGCCGACGCGACTCGTCGCCTGGATGTACTCCGCCGTGGCCTTCGGCTGGCCAAGCACGACCATCAGGCCCAACCGGGTGATGTCGAGACCCACGGAGATCATGTTCGTGGCGAGCGCCACGTCCACGTGTTCCTTCTCCGCAAATCCGAGCGCGAGCTTGCGCTTCGTGTCGGCAACGCGGTCGGTCGGTACTCGGGACGTCAGCTCCGACACCTCGCGGGCGATGTCCCGGCTCGCGAAGCTTCCATCGGTTTCGTTCACACGGCGACGACTGCCGTACGCGCTCACGCGTGACGCGACTTCGTCTTCGACGATGCGCCGGCTGCCACCGAGCTCACGAAGGCTGTTGAAGTAGCCGACGAGAGTCATGAACGGGTCTGCGGGATTCGACGGGTTCTTCGCGCCGCCCGCCTCGTCCCACGCCTTCAGCGCGGCACCAAGGAGAGCCAGGTACGTGCGAAGCAGGACGACCTTCAGGCTGCGTCCTTGCGCGGCCATGCCCACGTAGAGCCGGCCTCGACCGACCGACACGTTCACAGTTTCGGCGAAGAACGACGTGTGACGATTCGGCCCTGGCGGTGGAAACACTTCAACGCCTGACCGGGCAAACAGCGCCCGGATCTGGTCCGACGCGCGCCGGACCGTCGCCGTTGACGCCACGATCTTCGGCCGCAACCGGTGCCCGTCCACGTCTCTGGTGCACAGCGCATCAATCGCCGTCTCGTACAATCCCGCCATCGTCCCCAACGGACCAGAGATCAGGTGGAGCTCGTCCTGAATAATGAGATCCGGCGGCGCCAGCGACTTGGGCAGCTTCTGCCCCGTGTTCGGCTGCCACGGTCCATAGAAGCCAGCCGCGTCGTAGCGATCCGCGCCACCCAGTAGCGCGCCGCTCGCGCCCACCCACGGGAGGCTCGCGAACTTGTCGACCGTCGCAATGACGAAGCACGGCACGCGGCGATAGATTGGCTCGTCGACCGCGACGATAGGGAGAGGGTTCTTGCCTTTGAAGCGGCAAGCAAAATTCGCACACAGGACCTTCAGCTCCTGCGGCTCGTCCGTGTTCGGCCACAGGAGGAAGGACGTGGGCTTCAGCTTCGTGCCGCACCACGGACACGTCTCCACCGGAATCGGCGCCGCCCTGCGGCTGTTGTTCCGGTGCTGAATCGTCTTGGCCCTGGCGCTCGACTGGTCCTTCTCGCCTTTCTTGCCCATGCGGTTCGGCGTGGCCGCCTTGCCGACCCACAGCCCAATCTCGAAGGGCCACGCGCCGAACTTCTCGGGCGTTGCCTGACGGATAATCTCGAGCGCGCAGATGAGTGTGGCCGCGCGGCTCAATTGATCCAGCGTCAGGAGGCGCAGCGTGTAGCGCATGAGGACCGTGACGCCGGCAGAGCTCAGGCTGGGGTCGCGAAGGCGGCGCAACAGAATCGCGAATGCCGAGAGCCCGAGGTACGCCTCCGTTTTTCCGCCACCGGTCGGAAAGAACAGCAGATCGACAAGCTCTCGGTCCGAATGCGTTGGAGTGACGAACGCCTGCAGGTTCATGAGCAGGAAGGCGAGCTGGAAGGGACGCCATTCCGGTGGATCCACCGACGCTGGATCCACGCCCCGTTCCTGGGCACGTCGTTGCCGCGCGGCCATCGCCATGGCACGGTTGGCGAGGCGGAACGCCTCGAACGCGGTTGCATCATTCAGGAGCCCCAACCCCGCTTCAATGCGTGATGCGGCCCGGGTGGCACCCTGCAGCAGGTCGACGGCGACCTCCGCCTGCGGCTCGTCCTGCGGTGCGGACTGCCTCTGGACTTCGATCCACGAGCGGTACCGCGACGGCAACGGTGCGAGCGCCGCTCGAAGCGTCGCGACGTCTGGCACGGCGGCAAGCGCTTCCATCCCGAGTTCCACCTCGGGGATCTCTGCGGGCTTCACGCGCTCCACCTCGGCCTGCGGCATCCACGTGGTTTCGACACGCCGACACAAGCCGCTGTCGTCCAAGACGCTTCGCGTCGCCGTTCCGTGGCCAACTGCAAACTCCATCGCGTCGCGATACTGCAACTCCGCGATTCGCTCATCCGCGTCGTTTCCGTCTCGGCCTCGCGGATTGGGGCGAGGAACGAACGGACGATCGGCCTCGACGGTGAGCTGCGTTTGGAACGCGAAGACGGAGTCCCTCAGCTCATCCGGGCCTTCGCGGGTCTCGCGGCGATTGACGAGAAACACCGACACGGCGCGCGTGCCGGCCGCCAAGCCGGGAAGATGCTCCAGGCGGCGGATACGGCGAACGGACGTGACGATTTCCAGGCCGTTGCTGTTGGGCAGGACGGCAGGCGACAGGTCGGCCTTCTCGCCTTCGAGTTGAACCGCCACAGTCTCCTGGCGCTCGCGTCGTTGCCACTCGCCAGTCGGCTTCGCGTCCTTGTCCAGTGGCTCGTAGTCGCCCCAGCGCGCCGTGATGCGCAGCTCCTTCGCATCGGGCGGCACGAGAATGCTGACGCCCATCGACGAAGGGAAGTAGCCGCGGCGAGCAGCGGGCGGTTCGGGCGTGTTCTCGTCCTCGTCGCCACCTGGACCGGCTTCGAGGTCGAGGTCTCCCTGATCCGTCTCGTCGCTTTTCTGGCTGGCCGGTGCGTTCGACGGCGCGAGGAAGCCGGTGAGATACCAGCGTGACGGCGCGCGGTCGAGTATTTCGTCGACCTGTGGCTGGTCGGGCTCGGGACCAATGAGGTCCAGCCGGAGCGCGCGCGTCAATCGGTCGCGAACGTCAGAGGCCGTCATCGGGGAGCACCAGGGAGTTGGGCGCCGTGCCATGCCGCGACAATCCACACCGTCTTGCCTTGCGTACGATAGAAGAAGCGGTAGGGCCGAACAATGAGTTCACGTTCGACGAGACCTTGCGCGTCGCCGCCGGATGCCAAGCGACGGCAGCGGCTCGTGCGGGCCGATGACCTTCGCCGACAGCTTGCTTTGCGGGAAATCCTTCGTGTTGAGCGTTACGATAAAATCGGCCGCACCCATCTCCGCGCACTGCCAAAATGGTGCATCGTCAGGATCCGGCTCCGCCCCGATGGTGCGCGTCACCTCGATGAGCTCAGCCTCCCTCCGCAGGAGATTGACGATCCTGCCGATGACTGCCCGCCGGACGCCCAACCGGGTCAGCACCTCAGTGTACTCGTCGAGGATCTCGGGAGTGACCAGCCACGTGAAGGTGTCCTGCTCGATCCACTCGCGGAGGAACAGGGCGCTCGCCGTTGTTGGAACGGATGCGTCCTTGAGACCGGCCACGCCGGCGACAAGGACGGAGGTGTCCACCACTCCCCTACGCCGTCTGTGACGCGGCTTCTGCAACAACGGTAAGTACCGATTTGACGCGGTCCCGACGATAGGCGTTGACCGTGTCCTCGATCTGCTTGTCCGAGACGCCCGTCAGCTGCGTCGCTGCTTCCCGAACGGACGCGAGAAAGTCGCGCTTCCAGCCCACGCGCTTGCGTCCTCGTGGCAAGTCTTTCGCCATATCCGCAAGCGGTAGCCGTCGGCGAAGTTCCCTGGCCAAGGCCCCGAGCGGGATGCGGATCTCGACGGGCGGCTCATTCTTCCACGCGCTCGCCTTCACCCGCACGATGGCGGGCGTGTTGGTCTCAAACCCGGGCAACCGTGCGACCGCCTCGGCGAACTTGGCGAGGTAGCGCGTCGAGGCGCCCAACGAGCCCTTGAGATACAGAGCGACCGTCGCCTGCAACAGCAGATTGGTGTCGAAATAATGGAGACCAAGGCGGCGCCGCGGTTTCAGGACGCGCGCCTGCACGAAGTTCTGGAGGTCTTTCTGCGACACGCCGAGCACGGCGCTCGCTTGCTTGAGCTTCAATTCCACACGTGGCATGGTGTCCCTCAAATAGCATCTAAAGTTTAGACTGTCTTGCCGTCTGGATGCAAGGTGTGGATCGACGACGGCTGGTCCCCGGCCACTCGGTTCGAGCACGCCGCCGCGATGCAGATCGAGCAGAACCGAGGTGTCAGAGACCAGCAGCGCGGGCATCGGAGGCCCTTTCGGGCGGCCGGTCGAGGCTTTCGACGACTTCGCGAACGGTCATTTGCAGGAGCTCCGATGCCTTCGCCTCCGAGATCACGTCCTCAGGACATCCTCGATCGATCGGTCGAATGGCAGCTTCGTCCTGAAGTCGTGGAAAAGGATTATGTCCTCGGCTGGCTGCTAGCCGGTCTGGCCCAGATGCTGGGCCGGATGTAGTATTTGCTGAGCCAGCCGTCTATGGACGTGAGATACGTCAGGAAGACCTTACGATCTGTCGAGCCAGCGAGCATCGTCAACCAGGTCTTCGTGCGCGCCTACAACACCAAAGTCAAAACAGACTTCAACCGCGATCGGTTCTTCGATTGCACATGGTCGTTTCGGCGCGGGTATCGATACAATTTCAAGGAGACGCATCCCGTTCTGTACCTGGCCGCCGACCATCTTGTCGCGAGTTCGGAGATTGGCGCACGGACGCGTGAGGCGCTGCTCGTCCCACACCTCCAGGCCGCTGTCGATCCGTACCTGTACTTCACCGTCCGAGTCACGGCAGATCTGCTCGACTTGACCAACGAAGACACACGGGACGAACTTGGCGTGACGCTCGAAGAACTCGTCGTTCCGACCGAGGAGTGGGACGCGGATATGGCGAGAGACATCTGGGCGGCCACGCATCACGTCGGCCGGCTCGCCGTCGAGGACGGCAGATTCGACGGCATTCTCTATCCTCCGTACCCTGCAACCGAGCTCCTGGATCTTGAAGGGAAACAGAATGTGGCAATCTTTATGGATCCGAACGCCCCGGACATGTCGCGTCCCTTGCACGACTCCGTGGTGCTGGAAGTGGTGGACGAAGGAGGCGTGCTCGGGCGGCTAGCGATTCAGGTCTAGAACGGACTTCTCGCTAGCGCTAGCCGCCTTGGCCAGCGTTTAGCACATCCATTAGTAATTGAATGAGCCGCTCGAGCTCGCGTCTCTGCACCAGATCGATGGGACGTTCCGTAGCCAACGCCCGGTTTGGAGACCGGAACCAACGACGAATCTCCTCCTGGGATCGCTCTCCGTCCGTGAGCGCTTGAAGGAGTGTGAGCACGCGATCCAGCTTGATCCAGAACTCCCGCTGTTCTCTGTTGCGCAGAGCCGTGAATCGGCCCGCCTTGCCAAATTGGTGCGAGAGGGTTTGGCGAGACGTCCCTAGCGTTTTCACCAGGGTGGCTTGATCGAGCCCGATCTCTTCAGCAAGCCCCGCAACATCCACGCGTCCGCGTTCATCGGAGAAGCGGGAGGGTACAAGCAGTGACTTCTCAAGAGTGGGGTGCATATCCGTTTTCCTCACCCTTAGGTTACACCCGGAGGACAAAATGTGTCAAGTAAGAGTCAATGTTATAGCAAATTTATGACATTGTAGTGTCTCATTATAGACCGGATGAGGTCAATGTCGAGATCGTACGCGGCACGAGCCGCGCGCGCCGCTCATTGCTGCTGAGGAATGACCTGGGGACGCGATGGGCGCCCCCAAGCTGTCCGGGCTAGCGGACGGCTCCCGCCTCCGCCGAATGCTCGAACTCCGCGTACGCCTCGAGGATGAGGTCGCGAATCCGGTCCTGTCGTGAAGTCCTTGCGGCCGGATTTCTGGCGAGTTGCCTGAGAAGCTAACCAGGACTCACGCTCATGTTTCGATCACGATCGGCACTCCGATCTGCTGC
>CAYHRK010000166.1:0-8141 GCA_964358795.1 uncultured Vicinamibacterales bacterium | reverse complement strand
ACCGTCGATCTCGTGGAGACGTTCAACTCAATGACGGTCGCATCACGAGCCGCGATCGACGAGACCCTGAAGCGGCGTGGACTCCACGTATCAGCCGACCGCCTCGGCGATTTCTGCCGTCGATGGAAGGTCGCGGAGCTGTCGCTGTTCGGTTCCGTCCTCCGCGACGACTTCGGGCCGGCCAGCGACATTGACGTGATGGTGAGGTTCGAGCCGGGCACGGAACGGCGCTATTACCATCTAAGCGAGATGAGAGAGGAGATGGAACGCTTGTTCGGACGGCCCGTCGATCTCGTCGAGCGCCGGGTGATCGAGGCGAGTGAGAACTACATTCGCCGGCGGCACATTCTCGATCACGCGCTCCCTGTGTATGTGGCGTGACGACGCCTGGTTGCTCGACATGCTGAATGCGGCGCGACGCGTGGTGGAGTACGCGCGCATCGTCGGGGCTCGTCGGTCTCCTTGAACCGCTCGTACCCTCGCACCTCCTCCCCATTCGGCCGGGTCACTTTGCTGACGTGCGCCGCCTCATTCGCCTCATTCGACACACGCATTCGAACCGCTCTTGACACCGCGGCCGGATGAGAGTATACGGCATGCGGTATACATGGGTTAACCCCGCCCCCGAATCCGATGTTCGCCATCCCCTGGCCCGTGCCCTAATCCGGATGCATCACGGTGGTGCGGTGCCGAGGCCCCCGCTTGCACATTCATAAGGTGGTGTTCTATGAACAGATGGACTGCGGGAGGAAGCGTCCTTCTCGGCCTGGCCGCTCTGGCGGCGATCGAAACGATGTCCGTGGGCGCCTCTGAGCGTTCCGCTGACCAGGCCACAACCACCACTCGGGCCGCGCGATCGACGACGAACTGGATGCGACGCTACGATCGGCCCGCCACGTTTGACGTGGAGTTCGTGCCGACCGTCATGGTGCCGATGCGCGACGGCGCGCGACTGGCCACGGCGCTCTATTTCCCAGCGACGAACGGCCGGCGGGCCGAGGGCCGCTTTCCGGTTCTGTTGACCCGCCACATGGGCGACGGCAGTGCCACCGGGGGGAAGAACGCCACTGCCCGCTACTTCGCCTCTCGTGGCTACGTGGTGGCCGACCAGACCATGCGGGGCCGCTTCAAGTCGGAAGGCTCGGCGTTCTATCTCTACGGCAAGCAGCAGTACGACGGCGCCGATGCCGTGCAGTGGCTGGCCGCCCAGCCATGGAGCTCCGGGAAGGTCGGTACCTACGGCGTCTCGCACGCCGGTGTCGCGCAGTACTCGCTCGCCACAGAGAACCCGAAGGGCCTTGGCGCGATGGTGCCAGCCTTTGCCCAGTCGAACTACGCCCTCTGGTCGATGCGCACGGGCGGCGCGTTGGAGCTCCGATACCTGAACTGGTCGACGGGCGCGGCGGCCGTCGGGAAAGAAACCCTCGACGATCCCGTCGCGGCTGCCGGCGCCCGCGCGGAGCGGGAGAAGTTCCTCGAGTACCTGACAGGCAACCTGCCATTCATGTTCCCGTTCAGAAAAGGGGAAACGCCGCTCCGGTTCACTCGCTCGTACGAAGACTGGCTCCTCTCGATCGTGGAGCACAGCGACTACCCGGGCCCCGACGATTTCTGGAAAGACCCGGGCTTCAACCTGACGCTCTACTACAAGACGATGGCCGACGTGCCGACCTTCCACCATTCGGGTTGGTACGACACGTACCCGCGGGCACACAGCGATAACTGGCGTGCGCTCGCGCCGATCAAGAAGTCGCCGCAATGGCTGATGCTCGGCGCGTGGACCCACGTCTCTGCGCTGCCGCGCTTCGCGGGCGACGTCGACTTCGGCGAGCTCGCTGGCGGCGACTACGACCAGGTCCGCCTCGGCTGGTTCGATCAGTTTCTCAAGGGGATCGACACGGGCATCCTCAACGATCCGCCAGTGAAGATCTTCGTCGGGGGTGGCGGCGATGGGCGGAAGAACGCCGACGGCCGTTTGAACCACGGCGGGCACTGGTACGAGTTGGATTCGTGGCCGCTCAAGGAGACCCAGTACGTCAATTACTACTTCCACGGCGACGGGTCGCTGTCACCCAAGCCCCCGGAGTCGGCGAAGGCCTCGACCACCTACCTCTTCGATCCGCGTAATCCGGTGCCCTCGATCGGAGGGAACGTCTCCGCGTTCGGCAACTTCTACGTGCCGGGCGCCTTCAACCAGGTGTGCCGCGACGAGTTCATAGGGTGCCACGACCACCTGCCGCTCGCGCGGCGGCCCGACGTGGTGGCGTTCCGCACGCCGCCGCTCGGCGAGGACGTCGAAATCGCCGGATACCTGAAGATCGTGCTGTACGCCTCATCGTCGGCTCTCGATACCGACTTCACGGCGAAGCTCATGGACGAGCATCCGCCCAACGTCGACTACCCGCAGGGTTACGCCATGAACCTGGCCGACGGCATTCTGCGCGCCCGCTATCGCAACGGCCGTGACAAGCAGGTGCTGATGCAGCCCGGGACCGCCTACGAGTTCGTCATCGAGCCGTACCCGACCGCGAACCTCTTCAAGAAGGGACATCGCATCCGTGTGGACATCTCGAGCAGCAACTTTCCACGGTTCGACGTCAACCCGAACACTGGAGAGCCGATTCTGAAGCACCGCCGGTTCGTCGTCGCGGAGAACACCGTCTATCACCAGACCGATCGCCCGTCGCACATCGTGCTGCCGGTGATCCCAGCCGGGCCCGCGCAGAGGAGCCGGTAAGGGTGACAGCGTTACCCGCTCGCGCCGGCTCGCGCTCGGCACAAGGAGGTGTTATGAAGCTCGGTGTAATCATCGTTTTGGCGCTCCTGGTCGCCGCGACCGTCTCAGCGCAGGCGCCGACGGGGACCATTCGCGGGGTTGTCGAAGATTCGACGGGTGCCGTGATCCCGGGCGGCACCGTGGAGTTGCACAACCTGAATACCGGCGATCGCCGCCACGCGATGACCGACCAGGAGGGGCACTACGAGTTCGTCTTTCTTCCGGTCGGCCGCTACCGCGTCACGGCCACGCTCAGCGGGTTCAAGAACGCGGCGCAGGACACGGTCCTGGAAGTCGGCCAGGTCAACCGCATCAACCTGCGGTTGGAGGTGGGAAGCGCGGAGGAGACGGTCAACGTCCTCGGCAGCGCGCCGCTCATCCAGACGGCCTCGTCGAATGCCGGCAAGGTGATCGACAGCCGGCGCATGGTCGACATCCCGTTGAATTCCAGGGACATCCAGCAGCTGACCCTCCTCGTCCCCGGCACCGTCATGCCGCCGGGTGGGATCCAGTCGACCAGCGCCGGCAACGTGGCCGGCCAGCGCAGCGATGCCAGCGACTACCTGATCGACGGGTCGCCGAACAACGACGTCCGGAACAACCAGGTCGTGCTGGTGCCCAACATCGACACGATTCAGGAGTTCACCTTCCAGACCAACGCGTTCAGCGCGGAGTACGGCCGCGCGTCGGGCGGCGTCGTCAACATCGTCACCCGCTCGGGCGGAAACGACTACCGTGGCACGGTCTACGATTTCCTGCGCAACGACATGTTCGACGCCCGGAACTACTTCGACGATCCGAAGGCGCCGATCCCGCCCTTCAAGCGCAACGTGTTCGGCGGCGTGTTGGGGGGGCCGATCGTGCACGACCGGACGTTCTTCTTCTTCTCCTACGAGGGACGTCGCCAGCGCGAATCCGTGACGCTCCGCGCGACGGTTCCGACGGCCGAGCAGCGGCAGGGCGTCTTTCGCGATGCGCAGGGGAAGGTAGTGACCGACGTGTCGGGCCAGGTTACCCCGGTTGCGCAGAGGATCCTGAACCTGGTACCGCAACCGAACTTCGCCGGCGCGTTCAACTGGGGCGGGGCGGCGGCCAAGCCGCGTGACGCGAACCAGATCACCGTCAAGCTCGATCACAACTTCAACAACGCCAACCGCCTCAGCTTCTCGTACCTGTATCAGCGGGACATCCGGGACGAGCCGGCGACCAACACAAACCTGACCGGCTTCGGCGACTGGCGGCAGGGGCTGCGCCATCATTCGACGGTCACGCACACCTCCACGATCACCTCCCGGCTGCTGAATCAGGCCGTCTTCGCCTTCAACCTGCTGGACGGCCGCATCTATCCGCGCGAGTTGAGCAACCCGGCGGAGTTCGGGATCAGCAACGGCATCAACGACAAGATCGGGCTGCCGACGATCAACGTGGTCGGCTGGTTCCAGCTCGGGCGCGGCCAGGCGCCGACCGGCTGGCGCGACCCGAAGTTCACGATCCGTGACGTCGTGTCCTACTACGCGGGCAAGCACTCGCTGAAGGCCGGTGGCGAGATCAGGACCTGGCGGAATCGCATGTACGCGATCGACCAGGGCACGCTCCGGTTCGACGGCACCTTCACCGGCAACGCGATGGTGGACTTCCTCACCGGGAGGCCCGCCACCGTGGCGGCCGTCTTCGGGGACCAGACGACGCATCTGGGCACCGACGTGTACAGCGCGTTCTTCCAGGACGACTTCCAGATGTCACGGAAGCTGACGCTCAACCTCGGCGCCCGGTGGGAGTACTTCACGGTTCCGAAGGAAACCGGCGGCCGCAAGTTCGGCGTCTTCGACGCGAGCGCGGGCCAGCTCGTCCATCGGGACACGCCGTATGTCACGAGCAAGCGGAGTTTCGCGCCGCGGGTCGGCTTCGCCTACGATCCGACGGGAACGGGGAAAGCCGCGATCCGGGGCGGGTACGGGATCTTCTACAACCAGGGCACGGTCGGCACGGCGCGCAATCTCGCCTTGAACCCTCCCGAGGCAACCAGCATCACCTACCGCGGCACGACCCTCGCGCAGCCGTTCGCCGGGCAGGGCACGGCGGCGGTGCCGTCGCTGATTTCGATTACGCCCGAGTGGCCGACGTCCTACCTGCACAGCTACAACGCCAACGTGCAGATCGAGGTGGCGCGCAACCTCGCGTTCGATGCCGGCTACTACGGGTCGACCGGCCGCAACCAGGAGATCGCGCTGGAGATCAACCAGGCCACCTACATCCCGGGCAGCTCCACGGCCACCAACACCGACTCGCGCCGTCCCTTCAAAGGCTTCGGCTCGATTCGCGTGCAATCGCCGATCGCGACTTCCAAGTACGACTCGCTGCAGGTCGGGTTGACTCGGCGGGTGTCGAAAGGCTTCAGCGCCTGGGGTTTCTACGTGCTGTCACGCTGCATCGACTACGGGTCGTCCGCCTCGTCTCGGCCCCAGGACGGCACGAACTGGCAGGCGGAACGAGGGCCCTGTAACTTCGACGCTCGACACCGCGTGGTCGTGAGCTTCTTGTGGGACCTGCCGGGCACCTACACGTCGCGCGCACTCGGTTTCGTCCTGGCAGGCTGGCAGTTGACCGGTGCCGCGCAGTTCCAGAGCGGCAGCCCGTTGACCGTCCTGCTCTCGACCGACAACACTCGCACGGGCAACCGGCTCGACCGCCCCGATCTCGTGGGCGATCCGAAGGTCGCCAACCCCAGTCCGGCTCAATGGGTCAATGCCACAGCTTTCGCGGTGCCCGCGCTCGGGCAGTTCGGCAATCTCCCGCGAAACACGATCATCGGCCCGGGCTTCAGTAACACCGACCTCGCCTTGATGAAGGACTTCGAGATTGGCCCGAACCGGCGCGTTCAGTTCCGCTTCGAGGTGTACAACATCACAAACACCGTCAACTTCGGGTCGCCGGCGCTGACGCTCGGCGCGATCAACTTCGGGAAGATCGCGCAGACGCGGACCATTCGCGGTGACGCCGGTTCGTCGCGCCAGCTCCAGTTCGGCCTGAAGTTCTACTTCTAAGGTCTACTGCTAAGGTCTAAAGGGTCGGGAGCGATCACAAGACTGGAATCGCTCCCGACCCCGGAAA
The DNA here is from genome assembly GCA_964358795.1 of uncultured Vicinamibacterales bacterium. Lineage (GTDB taxonomy): Bacteria > Acidobacteriota > Vicinamibacteria > Vicinamibacterales > JAKQTR01 > CAYHRK01. The sequence continues at coordinate 2,254 of CAYHRK010000166.1, read as the reverse complement.
GGGGAACGTGTGAGAGCGAAGCGAATGTCGGCGTGCTTCGTCGTGGCGCTGGGGCTGTGGGTGCTCGCCCCGGCGCCGATGCTCATGCAGGGTCGGCCGGCCGCGCCGGCCGCCTACTATCCGCCACCCGATCAGTGGGAGCACAAGAAGCCCGAGGACGTCGGGATGGACGGAGTGCTGCTCGAGCGCGCGATCGCCTTCGCCAGGGCGCACGAGAGCACCATGCCGAGGGACTTCTCCGATCAGGTGCAGAAATTCGGCCGCGTGCTCGGTCCGCTGCCGAAGGAACGCGGCGGGACCAACGGCCTGGTGATTCGTCACGGCTACATCGTCGGGGAGTTCGGCGACACCACGCGCGTGGACCCGACCTACAGCGCTGCGAAGAGTTTCCTGTCCACGGCGCTCGGCGTGGCGCTCGATCGCGGCCTGATCAAGGACGTCAACGATCCGGTCCGCAACTACGTGCACGACGGCGGCTACGACTCGCCGCACAACGCGAAGATCGCCTGGCATCACCACGTGCAGCAGACCAGCGAGTGGGAAGGCGTCATGTGGGGCAAGCCGCACGACTTCCTCGGCATCGAGGAGTTCGGCGCCGGCAAGCGTGAGCCCCGAACGCTGCAGGAGCCGGGCACCTTCTACGAATACAACGACGTGCGCATCAACCGGCTGGCGTTGTCGCTGCTGCGCGTGTTCAAGAAGCCGCTTCCGGACGTGCTGAAGGAAGCGGTGATGGATCCGATCGGCGCGTCGCAGACGTGGAAGTATCTCGGCTACGACAATTCGGACGTCGTCATCGACGGCAAGACCATGAAGTCGGTGAACGGGGGTACCCGATGGGGCGGCGGCTGGTGGGTCAACTCCCGCGACCAGGCGCGCTACGGCTACCTGTTCCTGCGCGAGGGCCAGTGGAAGGACCGGCAGATCCTGTCGGAGAAGTGGGTCAGGATGGCGACGACGCCCGGTCCGGTCGGGCCGGACTACGGGTACCTCTGGTGGCTGAACACCCAGGGAAAGGCATGGCCACACGCGCCGAAATCGAGTTTCGCGGCGCGCGGCCATGGGTCGAACATGATCTGGGTCGACCCGGAGCACGACCTCGTCGTGGTGTGGCGGTGGCACGCGGGGAGCGGCGACGAATTCCTCGGGATGGTCATCCAGGCGATCAAGACGACGACAACACCTCACGAGTAACGCGGTGCAGGGGCCTTCGAAACGAGCAAACGACTTGTCGGACGAGCTGCGCGGAGGGTGACCCGAGTCACTGCGACTCGGACGCAAATGCTGGCTTACGGCGTGGCCGGGGCCATCGTGCTTCTAGACGATGCTCCTCAGTTGCATCATCGACATTGGAGAGCCGCGCCAGCGTCGTCCGACTGATGTTCTGATCGTCTTCATGTGCGTTGTCGGCGCCCAGGTGTGGCGACACACAATGGTTCCTCGCATCGGGGCGCAGCTTGCCTTCGGCCGCTGTGAGCATACGACGGGCATCAAGGCCTTCGGTCGCCTATCGGAGCGCGAGGGCGATACGCACGCCCTCCGCCTCGCGCTTCCGGGTCCACAACGAGCGGGCTCGCTCTGGTCGGCGCCCCCCCGCTGTAGCTGCTCCCCCACGCCCTATAGGTGACCACATGAAAGAGATCATCGTCGACGTGGCACGGTGCGTCGGGTGCAAGTCCTGCGAACTGCAGTGCGCTCTGATGCGCGACTCCCTCAGCCAGAAGTTCCCCCAGGCAATCTATGAGCCGGTGGCGCCAGCGCCCCGCGTGATGGTCGAGGCACTGGGCAAGAAGGGCTCGTTCCCCGTGCAGTGCCGTCACTGCACCGACGCCCCGTGCCTCGATGCCTGCCCTTCCGGCGCACTCTACCGTGGGGACCAAGAGGCCGTCCTCTACGCCGAGCCCCGCTGCATCGGTTGTTGGATGTGCGTGATGGTCTGCCCGTTCGGCGCCGTCGCGCCGAGGCGGACGGCCAAGAAGGTGATGAAGTGCGACCGGTGCACCGGGATGGAGGAGCCCTACTGTGTCGCGGCGTGCCCGACCTCGGCGCTACTGTTCGTCGAAGCCGCTGAGCTCCCGGCCAAGATCCGCGCGGACCTGAGGGGCCGGCTGCTCGACGTTCTAACCGACGGCCGAACGGTTCGCCTGGACATCACACTCGCCCCGTGAGGTGGATCCCATGCTACAAGTTCGCCAGAAGAGCTCGATTCCGGCGGCCATCGACGTCAATCGGCGCACGGCTGAAGCGGGCAATC
>CAYHRK010000165.1:0-8148 GCA_964358795.1 uncultured Vicinamibacterales bacterium | reverse complement strand
GGCCGACACCACCAACCCTTGCCCTCCCAGTGTTCGTTGCTGCATGACACTCCTCGGTGTAATCCCTGCGTTCGTGTTCTGTCACCCGGATCATATCCGCTGATCGCGTCCGTGCAAGTCGACGGCCTGAATTGGTGTGGCGCGTTCGAGATGAGATTCTGGCGGGCCGGTACCCCGAGGACGTTGTGTTACAATCGGGTTTCCCCGTGCAGTTGTGGAGCCGCACAGGGAGCCCACCTCGAGGGCCGGCGTAGCTCAGTTGGTAGAGCAGCTGATTCGTAATCAGCAGGTCGTCGGTTCAAGTCCGACTGCCGGCTCCAAAAACATTAAGCAACTCGTCAATTCAGACGGTTCGCCAGTTCCAGGGTAACACTGGGGTAACATCGGTTACGGGTGCTTCCCTGTCTGGCTGGGGTAACGCGGGGTAACGCCACGCGCCCGAGGCGCCGAACGAGCCTCACGCGCCGACTGCGCGCTCCTGGTGAACTACGACGCGGACGGACCATTCCCGAGCTTCTTGTCGATGCTCTCCAGAAGCGCGACGATTCGATTGACCTTCCAGTACCAGAGCGCGACCTCTCGCCCGAGCACGACAATGCACACGAAGACGACGAGCATGAGAACGGCTTGAAGCATGGTCATCGGAGCCTCCGCCACGCAGCAGCGTTGGGGGCTGCCATGCGTCGGCCGTGATCATACGCGAGAGTGACGCAGTTACGACCTGCGTGCTCTGAGGTGCGATTCAGCCAAGAAGTGCCCTGTGGCTCACCTAAACAGCCGCTCGTTGGCGGCGTGTGGAGCATCAGTTAGGGTATCAATCGAGTAGTCGTCTCTCCCGGCCAGAAAGAAACGCGTGGAACTGCGTGGAATCGATGGTGAGCCGCGTAGGAATCGAACCTTCAACCCGCAGATTAAGAGGTAGCCGCAGACGTTCCGCCGCTGTCCAACGCGTGATGTTCTCTCGGGAAACACGGTGATCCTGTCCATGCCGTGTTGCAGCAGTCCACCCGTTTCCATCCGTGTGGGTATGGAAATGGGTATACGGCCCGGGTGGCTTCAGGCGGCCGATCGGCCCGGAGGTTCGGTGCCACGGTGGCAGCCCAGGCCCAGGAGAAATTTCTGCGCGTGGGTCTAGCCGGCGAGACGGGGACTGGAGTCGCTATCGGGCCGGGAGGACTCATCGGACAGGCCAGGAATGCTCGAGGTCGAGGATAGGTTGAAGCCTTCCTACGGGCAGGTCGGAGGTGGTGTTGGACATGCAACGCCGAGCACCTCCAGATCGGGCGAAACGTATTGACTTCGCGGAGGCGCTAGGGTGCGGCGGGCGTCACGAACAGAACTTGCGCCGCGCCCGCGCCGCCTCCGAGGATCTGCCGCTTCCAATCACGCTGGTCGGTCTGGTACACGGGCATAGTAGGACTCCTGATCGACGTTGCGCTCCCGCATTCCCGCCGACCGACCATCACGCGGGTATCCTTGATTCACGGGTCGACGATCCTCAACGCCGATGGCTGCCCCGTCGGTGGACACGGAAACCCGGCCACCACACATGGCGCGACCGCGTCAAAGCTAACCCCTGTTCAACGGAGAACCGACGGGCTTCAGGCTCCCGAGGCCGGTCGAGGATGCGGATGACGAGCCCCTCCGGCAATCCGGCAACACGCTGTTGCACAATTCTCTCGCCGGCGAGTCCTTATGCTTCGTCGAACTTACTCCGATCAATCCCCAGGTGCCGCAGGATGCGGGCCAGCAGGCCAGGGCCAATGTCCCTGGCTGAATGATAGGGGATCGGTGTCTGTAGACGGGTGGCCGGATTGCGCCACAGTTCGTGACTACCCGCGCCAAATCGGGTTGGATAGCAGCCCAACCGCCGCAACTTGCGGGTCAGTTCGCTGTAGGTCATGCCGTCACGGCAACGTGCGTGATCAGCGGAAACGACGACATCGGGCGCATCGTCGTGGGCAACGGATCACCCTCGGCTCGTAGTGAAGCGATCATCGCCCCGGCAACTGACGGGGCCAGACTCAAGACCTCCTCGGCAGTGTCACCGGCAACGAGCAGGCCGGGGAGATCCGGGCTGGTGGCCACGTAGCGATAGTCGCCGCCGTCTTGAATCTCCTCGACGTGGATGGCCAAGTCGTAAACGTTCATGGTTTGCCCCTACCCGAGAATGATAACCCATGTGCCTCGGCGGACACCGAACAGGGGCCACCACCAGGGCGAAAGTGGCCTCGTGTCCTGCGCGGCCAGCGAACCGAGTTTGGGTGACAAATGGGTGACAAACGGTAGCGGCTCGCAGCGGACGCTGGCGGATGCCACCCTCGAAATCCTTAGGAAAAGACGGGGGTAGCGGTCTCCAGCTACCCCCAGCGGACTCCTGAAAGCCCATTCGTAATCAGCAGGTCGTCGGTTCAAGTCCGACTGCCGGCTCCAGATTCCTCGCGTTGCGACCGTGGTGACGCCATGACCTTCACGCGAATTACGATTCGATCCGACCAGATGGCCGGGTGCTCGTCTCTTGCCGCTTCTGAGATTCAGAGGAAAGGATCGAAGACCTTCACGCCGGCCCGTTGGAAGTCCCGCGTGTTGCGCGTCACCACCGTCAGGCCGTGATGCAGCGCCGTCGCTGCGATCATGCTGTCCAACAGCGGAAGCGACTGCCCTTTCCGCTTCAGCTGCGACACCATCCTGGCCCAACGCAGGCTCACGCCCGCGTCCCACGGCAGACATTCGATGGTCTGGACGACCGACTCGAACCAGCGTTCCAGGGCCGCGCGCTTCCGACCGGCAGGGTAGACGAGGATGCCGACGCTCAACTCTCCGAGCACTACGGCGTCCACCACAAGCTCTCCTTCATGGTCGGTCAACCACTCCACCACCTTGGGATTCGGAGCCGACTTGGTCGGCTCGCTCAGTACGTTGGCATCAACGAGAAACATCATCGCCGTCCAGGCGTCGGAACGTCGTCGGTGGTTTCGGTGCGATCCAACGGACGGAACCGGCCCTTGGCCGGGCACGCCAGCAGCAGGTTCACGAGCCCCGCGTTGCGCCGCCGCGTCATGCGCGTCAGCCGGTACTCACCGCGGTCGATGCGCTCGATTTCAAACCGCTCGCCCGCGCGGATGTCGTCCTTCCGCCGAAGCTCGGCGGGCAGTACCACCTGGCCTTTGCTGGAGAGGATCGTTGTCATGGTATGTAAGATACCGTCTTACCTTCGATTGGTCAAGGCGGAGCCCCGGCGTGTTCGGACGTACTGATGCCTAGACTCGTACGTGGCGTTCCTCTGGCGACCATTTGAAACAGGCGACGTTCCGACCCCGATGCGGGCAGGATGGCAGATTCTTACGAGCCTAGGTCGGGGGATTCCGGTGCCGGGTGATCGAAGCACCGGGCGTACAGGGCCTCGACGCGCACGGCTTCCTGGTCGGTGAGCGCCGCAAACTCCTGCTCGCGCGCCCGCTTCGATAGCCGCCCGCCGTCCTGCTGAAGAAAGACGCGCAGCAGTTCGACCTGCCGGTCAGGCATCTCCACAATCTCCTTGACGCCGTCCGCGAAGCGGTCGAAGCCCTGCAGAAAACGCACCTCGCTTGGAAGGTCGTGCTCAACGGTCTGCGCGACCGACTCATACAGGAACTCAGCGTGCGCGGTGGCGTCGAAGTACCGATAGTAGTCAACCGTCTCGTTCAGTACGTCGACGTTGCCGTGATCGGTTGCCCGCCAGTCGATGAACGACCGGAGCGGCGTCGAATACGATTCGAGCACCCGGCGGTAGTCGTCGAGTCGACGAAGGATGGCGGCGCTGACCGGGAAGACGAGGCCGGGCGGATTGTAGCCGGCGGCGGCCAGCACGTGATGAATCAGCCACCGATGTAGCCGACCGTTCCCATCCACGAAGGGATGCACGTAGACGAAGCCGAACGCGATGACCGCCGCCGCGATCACCGGATCCACGCCACCGCCGATCGCCCGCTCCGCGTAGTCGATGATGCCAGCGACAAGATCCGGAAGATCCTGCGGTCGGGCGCTGACGTGATCCGGAATGGGTTCCCGCGTTTGGCGATCGTGCGTGCCGACGAACCCTCCCTCATCGCGCAAGCCGAGACGGACGAAACGGGCGTCGCCGATCACAAGGCGCTGCAGCCGCTCGAGTTCGGGAAGCGTCAGACGCTGCTCGCCAGCCTGCCCGATCGCCTCGGCCCATCGAGCGGCACGCGCACCCGACGGCCGCTCGCCCTCGATGGCGAATGACGCCTTCGAGTCGTTCAAGAGCAGGAACGCCGCCGCCCGAGCGACCAGATCGCTGTGGACGCGCCCGATGATCTCGCGCGCGCGCCGGTCGTACGCCGCGGCAACGGCAGCAGCGATCGCCGGGGTCCGCCGGACCATCGGGCAGAACCGCGTGGTGCCAGGCAGGTTGTTGACCACCCGATGACGCGATGACGGGGTCCCTCGTTCGGCGGCCACCTGCAACTCGGGATCGACCACCGGGACCGACCGCACCTTGCCCGGTGCCTCAACGTCCAGCTCACGGCCGGTCAACCACTCGTAGAGGAACCAGATCCTGCGGGCGAAGCCGCCGGTTGGCGTCGCGCGGACGATGGCGGCAATGTCGCTGGCCGGGACCGATTTGAACAACGCCGCAAGAACGGCGAGGTCAACCCCTTCCCACTTGAGCGCAAACACGAGTTCACCGGCGAGTGTGGGATCCGGCCGGTGCCGGGGTGTCAGCAATTGCCACGTTGGCGTCGAGCGGGGGTGATGCCGGTCGGCGGTTGCGGAAAGCAGAGGCGGCAGCGGGAGCTTCAAATCGTAGCGGTTAATGAGGGCGGCGTACCCGGTCAGGACGGCGGGCTCTGGCAGGCTTCGTCCGCGAAAAACGGTCACCAACTGCGGACAACGTTCACCCATGCCCTTGCTCCGTGACATTTAATCTCTATAACCGTGTAAAACCGTCATTTAGTGAGAAACGCTATCACTATTTACCAACTATTGCGAATAGTCACAACCCCCGTGCTGAGGAAAGCCCTCGCCTGCGAGGCCCGTTAGCGGCGGGCGGCAGGAAACAACAGAACACGGGCGCCAGGATCGCCGTTCTATCGGGGAAGCGGCTTGCGGTGGACGGCTTTCTTGGCGTCGGCTGGCGGGCTCCAAAAGTCCTGGGAACGAAGATCGCATTCCCGGATCATCTCGGCGCAGTACTCGTTGCGGCCGAGATCGGCGGCACCGCTGTTGTTGGTGCCGCAGGCGAACTTCACCCCGGACTGTTTCGCGAGCCTGATGAAGGCGGCGCTGGGGATGCGGTAGCGGTTGTTGATCTCCATCGCGATGCCGTTCGCGGCAAGGCCGTCCACGATCTTCTTCATGCGCTCGGGCGTCCAGAGCTTGTCGTAGTCTGCCGCGATCTGTTCGGGAATGAACGTCGGGTTGACGTAGATGTCAATCGGCTCGTTGTCGAAGATGCCGGTGGCCCGGTTGACGAGCGTGTCCATGAACGTCTGCGGGTCGGCGATGACCCCGACCTCGGCCTTGATCCACAGCCGCATGCGCTTGCCGTTCTCGTCGGTCCAGGTCATCGAGTCGGTGAAGACGTAGTCGAACTTTTCGAGCGCCTGCTTCGTGAAGAGGCGCACCCACTCGCGGCCCTCGGCCTGGAACGCGGTGAAGGCCGGCTTACCCCGCATCTCGCCCAGAAACGCCTCGAGCCCGGCGTCGCTGTTGATGGGGAAATTCAGGCCGCCGTTGATGACGATGCCGTAGTAGATGCCTGTCTCGCGCGAGCGGCGGAGGGCGTCTTCCAGAGTGAGATCGCCCTTGACGTGCACGTGGTAGTCCACCATCGCCCCGGTGGCGGCGCCCGGCCGGAGGGGTTGGGCGAGAGCAGGACCGGAGATCAACGCCAGGCAGACGAACGCTCCGAAAAGGGACATGCGGGCTCCTTCGGCCGACTATGTTAGCCTACACCGGCTCGGCCGACGCGGACGAAAAGCAGAGGCTGCAGGACGTCAACACCAACCGGCAAGAGCGGAGGCATCATGAACGAACATTCCCGACGCGATTTCGTCAGGCTCGCCGCGGTCACGACGGCTCTCGGTGCGATGCCGGGTGCCGGGGAGCGCGCGTTCGCCGCCGCAGGCGGCGCGCCGCCCCGTGTGCCGTTCGATCTCGGCATCGCCTCCTACACGTTCCGCTCGTTCCCGTTGGACCAGGCGATCGCGATGACCGCACGCCTGCGCGTGCGGAAGCTCACGTTGAAGGACATGCACCTGCCGATGGCCACCACCGCTCAGGAGATGGAGCCGGTTCGCGAGAAGATGAAGGCCGCCGGCGTTGAACTCTCCTCGTGCGGCGTCGTCTACATGAAGACGGAGGAGGAGGTCCACAAGGCGTTCGCGTACGCCCGGCTGGCAGGCATTAACATGATGGTGGGCGTGCCCGACGCGCCGCTGATGGGACTGGCCGAGCAGAAGGTGAAGGAGACCGGCATCGCGATGGCCATCCACAACCACGGCCCCAACGACCAGCGCTTCCCGAGCCCCGAGAGCGCCTACCGACTGATCGAGAAGATGGATCGCCGCATGGGGCTCTGCATCGACGTGGGCCACACGCAGCGTCTGGGCCTGGACCCGGCGGTCGAGATCGCGCGGTTCTTCGATCGGCTCCTCGACGTGCACATCAAGGACGTCAGCTCCGCTGATGCGAAGGGCACCACCGTCGAGATCGGGAGCGGCGTCATCGACACCCCGAAGCTCCTGAAGACCCTCGTCAGTCTCGGGTACTCGAAAACGATTCACTTCGAGCACGAAAAGGACGCGAAGGACCCGCTCCCGGGCCTGGCCGAATCGGTCGGTTACGTGCGGGGCGTGCTGGCGGCAGTGTGATGGCTCGCGCCTGGGCGAGACAGGCCCGGGTTCCCCATCGCATCACCTTCACAGTCCGGGGCGTTGACCCCTTTGGGACCAGCACCACCGTCTCGCCGATGGCGTCCCGAGCATCGCGCTGCTCTAGTTCCGACCTGTCGTCCTTTCCTGGGGAGACATCACCATCACCGTCGCCCCCGTTCTCGAGGCGCCCTCAGAAGTACAGCTTCACGCCGAGCTGGACGTTATCGCGGGAAGTACACCGATCCGCGCGGCGTCGGGATCCCGCAGAAGTTCGCGTCGTTGTAGGTCGTGTTCGGCGCCGGGAGGATGTCGCACATCGACGCTGACGTTCTGGGTCACGCCGACCGTAATGCCCGACCGGACGAACTTCTTGAACCCGGCCAGGGTCACCTCGAGGCGGTACTTGCTCGGTATCAGGAACGGTACTCGGTACGCGCCATCGCCCTCGGTGAACGCCTGCGAGCTGACATTGGTTTCCTCGTTCACGACCACGACGGCGGCTCCATGTGTCGCTCGCACGCCTACAGCCCGCTTCTCGGACCCGGGCCCAGTACAATACGTTCATGGACGCCAGCGCAGCCGGTCCACGCCCCACCCGGATTGCGGTACGGCGATTCGCGTCACCGGCGGAAGCGGACCGACACCACATCGAGTACTGGCTGTCCATGTCTGCCGCCGAGCATCTCCTCCAGGTCTGGCGGCTGAGCGTGGAGCTCTGGCGGTCGCGAGGTGAGTTTCGCGGTGAACCCGGACTGTGTCGATTTGTTGCGAGCGTTCGTCGCGCATGACGTCCGCTTCCTGATCGTCGGCGCCTACGCGCTTGCCCTTCATGGACGGCCGCGGGCAACAGGTGCCTTGGACGTCTGGGTGGACGCCACCCCCGAGAACGCGCTTCGCGTCATGCGGGCGCTCGCCGCCTTCGGCGCGCCCATCGTCGACATCACCGGAGCCGACCTCTCCCGCCCCGGCGTCGTCTTTCAGCTTGGCGTGGCACCTGGCCGAATCGATATCCTCACGCAGCTGACCGGCCTCACGTTCGAGGAGGCCTGGCCCGGCCGCCTGCGTCATCCCTTCGGCGATGTGCAGGTGGACTTCATCGGTCGCGAGTCGTTCATCCGGAACAAGCGCTCCACCGGACGCGCGAAGGACCTGGGCGAGATCGAGGGGATGGAGTAGGGCCCGGCCTCGCGGCTCACGCCGCCGCCGGGCGGAACCTTCGCGGCCGCCACGTGAATCTGCGGCGTGGGCCCCGAGGCGCGCCAGGCGA
>CAYHRK010000164.1:0-8167 GCA_964358795.1 uncultured Vicinamibacterales bacterium | reverse complement strand
ACGGCCCGCGATCAGGAGCGCGCGCAGCAGGAACACCAACGCGTCGTGCACGCCCTGGCGCAGCGACGCGCACACAGCCGAGCCGTGACGCGCCGACTCTGCCACGATCGAGCCGGCAAGCGCCGGAAGCGCATCGGCCCGAGCCATGGCCCAGAACAGGACCATCGCCCCATCGGAGGCCGTCAGCCTGTCGAAGTCGAACTCCAGAAAGCCGCGGGCGTACGTGCGCCGGACGTCGCACAGACGGATGGCGCGTCCGTTCACGCAGAAGGCCCACGTGCTGTGAAGCCGAAGACCGTCTCGTGCCAGCTCGGGCCACGCGCGATCCATCGGTTCGCCCCACGGAACAACAATCACGGGAAGCGCCAGCGAGCGATCGTGTGGACCCACTGGCTTGGCGCGCACGTCGGCTGTCAGCACGTGACTGCGACGCATCATGTCTCGCGCAGACAGGACGAAGCCCAGCAGCGTCAGCACGGGCACGGCGCACTGGTTCGCCAGGGCGTGCAGACTCGACGCCGGGCCCAACCGTCGGCCATCACGCCTCCACCAGGCACGCAGTGCCCGACTTGCGGCGTCTCGGGTGTCTTCGCCCGTGCGGCCGGCAAACGCATCGTTTAACAGGTGTTCGGCGAAGTAGGCCGATACCAGCGACCCGGAGACACCGTGCAGCACGACTCTCGCTCCGAGGCCTTACCGAGTGACCAGCAGCAACATGACAAGCGCGGGATCTCCAGAGAGCGCGAGCGATCGGGCGGCATCGATGGCAGCCATCCGGCCCGCGTGCGCGTGATGGCGTTCGAGATCGAGCCCACCAGCCGCGCGCGCCAGGCGTTCGGAGCGCCGATCGAAGAGACCCGGCTGGACTTCTCGCCAGCGTGCGGCGGGTCCGAGGCGTTCGCGTTCCCTCGACCGGAGAGGTGCGGCGGCCGTGTCGAACAAGCGCCGGATGTTCGTGAGCCGATGTTCAGCCGCCCCCCGGGCTCGTGTCCGAACAGCGTCGAGCAGCGTTGGTGGAAGCGCGCGTACGGCCAGTTGCACATCACGGCGTCGGCGCACGGGTTCAACGGGCCACGGCACCGTGACGGGAATCGGGGTGTCGTCGATCACGCGGCCGACGGCATCGACAATTCGCGATTCGAAGATCGCGATCAGGCCCGCGCGGCTCGACGGACCACTGAGACGGCGTGACCGGATGGCCGAGACGAGAACGGCGGCGATCTGGTCGGCGGGCGGTTCGCTTTCGATGGCTCGCCGCGAAGCGCGCACGAGCGATTGCCAGAGGTGTCGCGCGGCGGCAATACTAGCGGTCTGCAGCCGAGCCTCTTCGCGCAGGCACATCGGTTCGGCACAGTGCTCGGCGGCTTGGCGATCCCGGTCGAACGCGTCGGCCATCGACTCCTCGGCCGTCGAAACGCCGAGCATGGTCGCGGCCGCCTCCATCTCGCCCTTCCACCCAAGCACATCGTCGATGGCACCCACCGACGCTCGGGCCGTGTCGAGGCGGCTGATTAGACGCGCGACCAGCGTGCATTCGGGTGTGCCGCTGCCAACCAGGTTGATCGCATGTACGGTTCGCTGCTGGCCGATGCGATCCACACGTCCGATGCGCTGCTCGAGGCGCATCGGGTTCCAGGGCAACTCCAGATTGATGACCACGCGACAGCGCTCCTGCAGATTCAGGCCCTCGCCAGCCGCGTCGGTGGCCAGCAGCACGCGCGCGGCGCCGCTGGTGAATCGCGCAATCGCTTCGCGGCGCGCCGCGCGATCCAGCCCGCCGTGCAGCAGGACACGCGAGACCTCTGCGGGGAGCGCGGCATCGAGCGCCTCCAGCGAGTCGCGATATTCCGTGAACACGATGGAGGGCTCCTGCACGCGTCTGAGGAGCCGGCAAAGCGCGCGCGTCTTGCAGTCGCCGGGCGCGGCGAGACGCGCCGCGGCGATCAGGTTGCGAAGCACCAGACGTTCGTCGTCGACATCTGCCAGTCCGGGAGCCGCCAGCACGCCGACCGAGAGTTCGTCTGCGCCATCCGTCTCGCCGTCGAGCGGCAAGAACAACTGACGGCCCGTCCGCTCCGGCGTCTGCCCCAGCCGCGCCAACCTGACTTCGAGCGAGCGGCGCAACGGCTCAACCCCGGACTGTGCGCGTTTCAGCAGAACGGTGACGGCCAGGCGCGCGTTGTTCCCACCGACACCGGCTTGAGCGTTCCACACGCGGCGCCCGTACTCGAGCAGGCTGGCGTGCAGTTGTCGCTGGGTGTCGGTCTGGTTGACGGTGATGGCCCGCACGCGCCGCAGCGAGGGCAAGCCGGCATCGGTTCTGGATCGCCGAAACATCGCGATGGGTTCCGATGGCACCAGTGAGCCGATGCGGCACAGCGATTCGAACCTCGCCTGGTCGCCCGCGTGGGGCGTGGCCGTGAGCAGCAGCACGCAGCGAGCCCGGCACGCCAGCGCGTGAGCCACCTCGTGTCGATCGGTGTCGTGACAGGCCTGATGAGCCTCGTCGACCACAACGACGTCCCACTCGATGTCCTCGACGCTGGCGCGCACGTCGGGACGTTTCACGAAGTCGATCGACGCCACCACCACTTGCGGCACCGACCACGGATTCACCCAGGCCGGCAGTTCATCGGCCGACGAGCGCAACCACGCCGCGTCGGCAACGACGGGTTCCAGGCCGAACCGCTCGCGCAGTTCGCCGGCCCACTGATCGCGCAGGCCCGGAGGCGTCAGCACCAGCGCGCGTCCCATGTCGCCACGGGCGGCGGCTTCGGCCAGGATCAGCCCCGCCTGTATCGTCTTGCCCAGTCCCACCGCATCGGCGAGCAGCAGCCGCGTGATGCCTCGCTGCATCGCCGCGATGGCCGGTTCCAACTGGTAGGGCAGAAGCGCGATGCGCGCCGTCGCGGCCGCGTGCAACACCTGGTGCGGTCGGGCGGCCACAAGCGTGGCGAGCAGTGTGCGCATCCAGACCCGCCGGGTGACAATGAGCGCGGCGGAGGTGGGAAAGAGAGGCACAGGGCGATCGAACGGAGTCAGGAGCACGCAGCGGTGCTGGGGCGGACGGCCGGTGCGGCTCTCCAGTTCCAGTTCGGCGCAGTCCTCGTGCGGCGTCCGCTGACGCAGTCTCCAGATGCGGCCACGCACGCGCAGGTAGTCACCTGGTTCCTTGTCAGATTGCATTTCGTGCCACGTCCGCGCGGCCAAACGCGTGCAGAAATTGCGGCGTCCGGCCTCCATCTGGCGATTGGCGGGCCGTTTTCGCGCGGTGCGGTTTACATACGCAATCCCCGTGCTATTCTCTGGACCGTGGAATCCGGGAGATCGACATGAAAACCCTTCATCGACTCGTGCTAGTGCTCGTCACGTTGGCTGTCTGCGCCGCGACGGCCGCGTTTGCGCAAACGCCGCCCGCTTTCACCGCCGAGGAAATGCTGCAGCTGAAGCGCATCTCCGATCCGCAGGTGTCGCCCGACGGCACGCGCCTCGCCTACGTCCAGACCGACGTCGACCTGGACCGCAACACGCGCGCGAACAGGATCCATGTGATGCGGCTCAGCGACGGCATCGCGACGATCCCGTTCACCGGTGAGCGTCCGCGCTGGTCGCCAGACGGCAAGCAGTTGGCCTTCGTCCGCGCCAGCGGCAATAGCGAGTCGCAGATCTGGGTAACGGCGTTCGGCAACAGCTTGAGGGAAGTGACGCGGTTCCCGACCGGCGTGTCAGGCGTAACCTGGTCGCCCGACGGCAAGTGGATGGCGTTTGTCTCGGATGTGTTCCCGGAATGCAGCGGCAACGTGGTGGGCGACGGGGCCTGCAATGAGGCCCTGCTGAAGAAGCAGGCGGCCGTCAAGACGAAGGCTCGGCTGATCGACGGCCTGCTCTTCCGTCACTGGGTGTCGTGGAAGGACGGTCGGTACAGTCATCTCTTCATCGTGCCGGCCGACGGCTCCGCTCAGCCCCGCGATCTCACCCCCGGCAGGGCCGACGTGCCGCCGTTCTCGCTTGGCGGTCCCGACGACTACGCCTTCTCGCCAGACTCGAAGGAAATCGCCTTCGCGAAGAAGACCGACAAGGTAGAAGCGATCAGCACGAACAGCGACCTGTTCACGATCGACCTGAGCACGCCCGCCGCCACGGCGAAGCAGGTCACAACCAACGCGGGCGCTGACGGCGGACCGCAGTACTCGCCAGATGGGCGCTACCTGTCGTATCGCCAGCAGCAGCGAGCGGGTTTCGAGGCAGACCGGTGGAAGCTGACGCTGCTGGATCGGAAGACAGGCGAGCGCAAGATCGTGGCGCCGGACTTCGATCGGCCGATTGACGCGTGGACGTTCACGCCGGACTCGACGGCCGTGTACCTGACGGCCGAGGACGGCGGCCAGGTCCGTGTGTACCGCGCGGAGCTGGCAGGCGTCGCGCCGAAGCTCGTGCTGAAGGACGGCTCGAATGGCGACGTCCAGGTGTCGGCCGACGGCCGTACGATCGTCTTCTCGCGCGCATCGTTGACGGCGCCTGCAGAGATCTACAAAGCCAACGCGGACGGAACCATGGTGACGCCGATCACGCGCGTGAACACGGCGTTTCTCGGGAAGTTCGCCCTGCGCCCCGGCGAAAGCGTGACCTACGACGGCGCGGGCGGCACGAAGATCCAAGCCTGGGTCATCAAGCCCAACAACTTCCGCGACGGCCAGAAGTACCCGCTTCTGTATTTGGTACACGGCGGGCCGCAAAGCGCGTGGAACGACGCGTGGACGTATCGCTGGAACGCGCAGGTCTTCGCGTCGGCCGGCTACGTGGTCTTCATGCCGAATCCGCGCGGCTCAACGGGTTTTGGCCAGCAGTTCACCGACGAGATCAGCAACGACTGGGGCGGCAAGGCGTTCGACGATCTGATGAAGGGCGTGGATGTCGCCGAGAAACTGCCCTACGTGGACGCGACGCGCAAGGTGGCGGCCGGCGCGTCGTACGGCGGCTACATGATGAACTGGTTCCTGGGCCACACCGACCGGTTCAAGGCGATTGTGTCGCACGCCGGCGTCTTCAACCTGACGAGCATGTATGGCGTGACTGAAGAGCTTTGGTTCCCCGAATGGGATCTGGGTGGCATGCCGTGGACCAACCCCGAGTCCTATGCGAAGTGGTCGCCCCACACGTACGCCAGGAACTTCAAGACGCCCACGCTGGTGACACACGGCGAGCTCGACTTCCGCGTGCCTGTTGGCGAGGGCTTCCAGCTCTACACCACGCTTCAGCGGCAGGGCGTGCCGTCCAGGCTCCTGTACTTCCCCGACGAAGGCCACTGGATCAACCGGCCCCAGAACAGCGCGTTATGGTACCGGACGTTTGTCGAGTGGATGGACACGTGGGTGAAGAAATAGTCCCCCCACATGGGGCTCTCCTACTTGTTGATCAACTCCATCAGGAAGTCTGTGGCTTCCTTCGACTTCATCAGCGACAGGCGCTGCACCAGCGTCTTGCGCAGTTCGGGATCGGTTTCCTTGCGGGCAATGGCCACCAGCGCCGTGACGTTGCCCTGCACGAAGAGCCCGTTCACGATCTCACGCTTGATGTCCTTGTTCTGGCCTTCGGCCCAGTACAGCTCGGCCAATACGGTGCCGGTCTTTCCGCGATTCTGCACGCCGAGCATGCGAATGGCGTCGAGGCGCAACTTCGGGTCGCGTTCGGCACGAGCGACCTGAACGAGATGTTCGACGTCGGCCGACACCATGAACCCTTGAAGAATCCGCCGCTTGACGTCTTTGTCCTGGCTGACGGCGTAGATCTCGCTCATCAGTTGCTGGTTCTCGGTTCCGCCGAACACGCCCAGATACTGGATGGCCTCCATTTGCAGGTCGGGATTCGACGATCCCTTCGCGACAGCCGCGACGATATCGCGAGCCTTGGGCGATCGATTCTGGCTGAGCACGAACAGCGCGCGCTTCTTGAGTTTGGGCGACCGCTGGCTTTGCAGCATCCGCTCGAGGACGGGAATCACCTCTTCCGAGTTGTTCGCCATCAGGCTGTTCAGCGCCAGCAGCTTCAACTCGTCATCCTCATTGGACTCGGCCGCCGACACGCCGCCCGAGGTGCCCTTCATCTCAACCTCGAGCGCCTGGGCCTCCTTTCGCCAGCGGCTGGATGGGAATCCGGCTCGAAGCTCCTGTAACGTGGCGATCGCGTCGGACCGCTGGCCCTGCTTGTTCTGGGCGTACGCCTTCCAGTAGAGCGCCGCATCGGCCTTTGTGGCTTTCAGCGCGACCACCTGAGTGAACAACTCGACAGCTCGATCCCAGCGATTCGCGTCGAGCGCGGCGGTGGCGTCGGCGTAGAGCCGCTGCTCGCGGCTGCCGCCGGTTCTAACCCGCTCGACCTGCCGCCCCAGAACCTCTAACTGGGCCCGGGCGGCATCGGTCGACGCCTGGGCCGTGGCCTGCGCGGCCTGCACCGCTTGAGCGGCTTGAACGGCCTGCGCGGAGACGTCCCGTACCGCAGCGGCGACGGCTGCCTCGAGTACGGCACGTTCGCGCGCTTCAGTGGGGACAGGTGGAGGCGTGGCGGGCGGCTGGGCCGCCGCCAGCGACGCGAGCACTACAAGGCTGATGGTGATGAGAACAGTGTTTTTCATGGCAGGTTCCCGATGTGTCCTAGGATTTCGCCGGAACGCGCAGATCGCTTGCGCGCTGCCGCACCTGCGATCCGAGGACTTTGACTTTGAACAACAACCCCTCAGATTCGATTCGTTGCCGGATCTGTTGAAGCTCGCCGGCTGATACGGTGGACGGACTGTTGGCAATGTCCAGCAGCACGCGCTCGAGTTCTTCCAGCACGCTGACCACGCCGGCCTTGCCGTCGCGGGTGGCTGCCTGTCGATACAGTCTGTTTGAGGCCACCAAGTCCCTGGCCCAGTCCTGTTCAGCCGAGATGTCGACCGCGTGTTCGCCGGGCAGGTTGGAGATCTCCGCCAGCACCATCCGGGTCCGGTCGAGGTGATCGCCAACGGCCACAAGCAGGATGCGCTGCTGAACCACGGCAGGCGTTTGAACAGCGGTGGCGGTTGTGGCCGGGCGTGGCGGCTGCGGCCAGAACCGGCCGGCCACAAACGCGGCCACGACAATCACGGCGAGACCTCCGGCATAGGCCAGGCGGGGCCACGCGAACCAGCCGGCCAGCCATGTGCGCGCTCCTGGCCGTTCGTGTTCGAGGCGCGGCTGCAGTCGCGACCAGACTTGCGCCCCGTACGACTCGTCACGGTCCGGTACCGGAAGCGCCGCCATTGCGGTCATCGCCTGTTCGAGCGAGCCGAAGCGCGCGCGGCACTCGGCGCACGTTTCGAGATGGGCCTTCGAGGCCACCAGATCGTCGCCTTCTCCGTAGTAGTGCAGCACAAGCTCGTCGTCTGTTGGGTGCGTCATGGTTCTACGCCCAGCAACGGTTCCATGGAGCGGCGCAGTTTCTTCACCGCCCGGAACACGCTGTGTTTCGTGGCGCTGGTGCGCAGGCCCAGCGCGTGTCCGATTTCCTCGATCGACAGGCCTTCGTAGTGTCGAAGCACGAACGCCGATCGCTCTTGATCGCTCAGGTCGGCCAACGCCACGCGGAGGCGGTGTCCAACCTCCGCCGTGGCCAGCACCTTGTGGGGATCGGCCCCGGCCGACTGATCCACCACCTCGATTTTCTCGGCGTTCTTATCGTCGAGCGACCGGGCGGACGCGTGGCGGGGGCGCTGCCGCAGTAGGTCGTGGGCGCAGTTCACGGCAATCCGGTACAGCCAGGTCGCAAAGCTCGATCGCGCCTGGAACTGCCCAATCTGCCGGAATGCGCGCAAGAAGGTCTCCTGCACGACGTCCTCCGCGTCATGTTCGTGCCCGGTCAGCCGGTAGGCCAGCCGGAATGTCGTCCGGCTGTGCCGCTCCACCAGCAACCGGAACGCGTCGTTGTCGCCGGCCCGAACCCGGGCGACGACTGCCAGGTCACTGGCTTCCATTCAGTTCATTAGACGACGACGCGGCGGGGTGGTTAGTCGGGAGCACGTGAAGTAAGACTGGACCCCCGCCTTCGCGGGGGTGACAGACGAGAGGGCGTACACGTGACGACAAGCCTGCAACACCCGTCGCGATCACCCGCACCCCCCCTTGGGCAGCCATAGCCGAAGGCGAAGGTG
>CAYHRK010000163.1:5433-8185 GCA_964358795.1 uncultured Vicinamibacterales bacterium | reverse complement strand
GATTGAACGCGTCGGGATCAAAGGGGTCGCCACACCATTCGAGCATGTCTTGATGTTCGGGGTGCTTCGGATTCCTTATGGCCTCCAGGAACGCGTAGTACCCGCCAAGCCCGCCGTCGTGACCAGAAAACTAGCGGGCGGCGGGAACCGGAGCACGCGCGGCGCCGTCACGCAACAGGTCCTCGCCTCGGTGCTCCGCACCGCGAACCAACGCGGTCTCGACGCCGGCGCGATCGTCGCCGACCTGCTACATTACTCGACGCCGACCGTGTCCGCTGCACTACAATCACCGTCGCAGTAGCTCAACCCGGTAACCTGATACCCGCGACCAAAGCTAACTGACGCCGTCAGATCCTCGCATTTCACGGGTGGAACCTCAGTTTAGCGCCACAGCCAATCGCGCGTGCCGTGGCGACAGCCTCTTCGCTCGTCCTGTCCTCCCATGTGCCCGCTGCCGTATAGGTTTCAGTTCCGCAAGTCCGTGGCCTACCTGGCCCAGGCTGCTGAGCAACCGTGTTGATCGTGTAGGCTCCTCGCGCTGCGTGGGCGACGCGGAACTCTGAGCCTCAGTCGCGCGGAAATGAACCTCGGTTCACACTACTCGGCTCGGTTCTCACTACTCTGACACCGCGACACCCGGCTTTCGAACGAAGTACATAAAGCTGACCCACTCGTCCCCGCAACTGTAGTCGTCGAGCCTTCGGATCAATTCTCCGCCTGTGGCACTCAGGAGCTCAAGAACAACACTCGTGTGAACTCCGTACATCGGAAAGTCGCCAGGGTCCGCCGCAGCCGCATCTCCCGGCGCCTGCCTAGACCAAGGATAAAGGGTAGTCACAGTCTCGGCTCCCACGGATCTCGTTGGTACGGTGCTTGATGGGGTGCTGGGTGCATTCGTGCGTACCGTTACGGGAAACCTCGTCACGGGCGAGCCTCGATCCTTGAACCATCGCACTCCCTCGTGCGCGATATCGATCTCACACGTGTAAGTGCCTTCACGATCGGGAGTTGTCAAGGTGAGCGACAGGCGCCAAGTCGCGCCGCTAGGCAAAATGTCCGGCAGAGCTGCGCGGCCGTCATCCTGAACAACGAGCCGCAAATCCGCTCCGCTGAGCCAATGGTTACCCGCACGCATGGCGCCGAATTGCGGCTGCGACCAGTCGTACGTGCTGGCGTTTGTAAGCTGCAGGTCCAGCGGGAAGCTCGTTCCGGGTGGGAGCGGGTCCACCGGGATCCCCGACACAAAGAGTTCGGCCCTATACGCATCGTCCGGCATCGCCCTAGGGTGAAACTGCGGAACGGGTTCATCAGGACCGCGGCGGTGCGACGGCAGCTGGAAAACGAGCACGCCAGCCGGGGCCAGGATCCTGAGAAGCTCTCTCACGTACGCTAGCGCTTGGTCCGGCAGGATGTGCTGAAGAACGAGATTGCTGTAAATGAAGTCGAACGATTTCTCAGGGAAGCAGTGCAGATGCGCGGCCGGATTGCTGACGTAAGAGACCTTTTCAGGGAAGCGGTTGAAGGTCGCCGCAGTCTCCACCATCTTGCTTGAAACATCAACTCCGACGACGCGATTGAAGTGCGGCGCAAGCGCTTGGCTGAGCCGTCCCAAGCCGCAGCCGAAATCCAGCGCGGACCCGCGGTTGACGTGAATGCCATTGAAATCCAACTGATAAAAGAGCAGAGCGATCTCGTTGAAACCGGTTTCGAAAAACCGCTCCACATCCCATTTCCTGTCTTCTTTACCCACGTCTGACAACACTGCCCAAAGCGGATCTCTCCGGGCATGTGCATCCCAGAATCTGCAACATTCTGCCAACAAGTCATCCATGCGTGTCACCCTTGTTGTTTGCGCCAGGCGAGCCAAGCTGCTTCGTCAGCGCGATTCGTCGCGGACATAACGACCCCAGAAACTCGAACCAGGTGACGCCTTCAACGATTATGTCATACCGCAGTTCGCAGCGAACGCGCGCGAGCGCGGCGGGCATCGGTCACCGCAAGCTCGATCTCGTCCAAGGGTGACAGCAATCCGTTGTCGACTGCCACCTTCTGACAGTGGCTGTAACGAGAGGGAATCTCTCTCCTGTGTGACGCTATGCTCTCAGGATCGCGCTACCAACGTTAACCTGGACAATTCACGAAGCGGTCGCGTTTGGTAGAGACACAAAAGCCTCCGCGTGGTAAAAAGCGGTTGCCACACTGCTTCCCCACCACGGAGGCTTTTGCTTGCGCGACGACACGATAGCACAACAGACTGTCCTCTTTCCCGACCTCTTCACCACGCCCCTCGTCGCCACCTTCGACCAGGCGCACGCCAGTTCCGACGGGGGCGCGATTCTGCTGAAGGCGGCGGAGCGCCCGTATGGTCTTCTCGACGGCTTCGCGCGCTGCCTGGTCGACGACCGGCAACCCGGAAGGGTCCGTCACTCGCTCCGCGATCTGGTGGCCCAGCTCGTCTTCGGCCTCACCTGCGGCTATCCGGACGCCAACGATGCCGACCGCCTGGGCGAGGATCCGATCCAGAAGCTGCTGCTCGACCGTGATCCCGTCTGCGGGGACCCGCTCGCCTCGCAGCCAACGGTGTCCCGCTTCGAGAACGCGGTCGGACGCACCGCGCTCTACCGGATGGGCCGCGAGCTGGCGTACGCGGTCATCGAACGCCACCGCCGCCGGCTGCATGGGCGCGCTCGGCGCATCACGATCGATCTCGACCCGACGGACGATCCGACCCAAGGTGCGCAGCAGCTCTCCT
>CAYHRK010000163.1:0-5333 GCA_964358795.1 uncultured Vicinamibacterales bacterium | reverse complement strand
GCTAACCGTCGCCGGCCACCCGACGCGGCCGCACTCAGTCACGCCCCCACGAGTGAGGTGTCTCTTCTTCTTCGTCCCCGGCCCATCCGTGGCCTTTCCATAGGTGTGTCGTCCGCGCCCGCGTCACGATCGTGGCCGCTGCTTCGTCGTGTCTTCGTCGCACTCGCGGTCACCCGGTCAGTGCCTGCCTACGCGACCGCTTCATGAATTACGCAGGTTAGGGGACCAACGTCGCGACTTGTCACCTTACGGATGTCAGTAGGGAGGCTGCCACAAAAAGAACCGCCCGGCTAGGAATGCCTGACCGACGCCCAGGAGCACAACCAGAGCCGCATAGGCGCGCCCGCGGACAAGGCTGGCCGACGCGATGAATGCCGGGAACAGCACCGCTGTCATACGGCCCAGAGCGGGTAGGTCGATCGCGATGGCCGGCAGCAAGTAGAACACAATTAGGGCAGAGTACAACCAACGGCGCCGTACCGCCAAGACTGCGGCCATCACCAGCATCCAGGCTGTGCATCCACACGTGATGGCATCGACCGGATCGCGCATCAGGTATGCCAAGAGGCCACCGTTCTGTATGGCATCAATTCGATGAGCTAGGAATCCAGTGAGTGCGACTTGACGCCCCCAACCCTCTTGCGCTCGAGTCCACTCGAATGGGTCACCAGTCAGGTGCCATACGTAGGCTGAGAATAGCGCTGCTCCAAACAGGGGGCAGACCGCCACAAGAAAGCGGGGTAGGGTCCGGTCTCTGGGCCGCGGACCAAGAATCAGTTCCGTCAGAAGAGCTGCGGATACTGTCCAGCCGTTGGAGCGTGTAAACCCAGCCAGTGCCCCAAGGAGCCCAGCAGAGCGCATGTCGCCCCTATTCCATGCCAACACCGTGCTAGCCAACACCAAGAGAAACACCGACTCCGGGTAGGGCGCGCTGAAGAACAGGGAAAAAGGATACGCGGCGAGGAGCATGACACCCCTAGCAGGCACACTTCCCTCTGGCTGCTCCAATTGGGCCAGCAGCATGACTTGCCGCAGCGCCCATCCGAAGCACAACACAGACACCAATGCGCCGCCCCACAGCATTCGCGCGTCGCCACCACCAAACAACCTGGGGTTTCGCGTCACTTTCGCCGCGATCGTCAGTACGTCGCCGCCGACCCGCATCAGAGCCGGATACACAGGGAAGAAGGCGACGTTCTGCTGATGCCCGCGCAACTCCGGGCGCCACTGGTAACCGTGCCTGGCGATACCGAGGTACCACCCTGCATCAAATCGAGCCGGGAGGTTCACGAGCTCGTTTCTAGACACCCTGAACTGCAGGGGGCGGAGTGTATAGCCCACGCCCAAGACCACCAGAACACCGACCGCCAAGACGGCCACCCGGCTGGCAAGCGCAACCGACCACGTCCTGGCCACACCCTGCTCTCGCCAGTACGCCCGCACTCTGTTTGCCAACGCGGCGAACAGGCTGGGGCGGGGCCAGATCACATGACGAAGAGTCAGAACTGCCACTCCCGCCCAGAAGGTGGGCGTGAACGACAGAAAAGAGCACCTGGGGAACAGAAGTCCGCCTATCGTTTCGCCGAGCACCAGGCAACCGATGCCTGTCGAATCCAGCAGAGCTGCTATTTCACGTCCGCGCACCGGACCCCCTTGGGCCAGCCCCACCGGTACACGAGTCGACTCAATCCGTACCGATTCAAGGCAGGCTCCAACACCCGACGCCACGGGCGCTTTCAAGGCGCCCGTGGCAGAACTGAGCGCAGAGGACAGTCTGGCCCGTCACGGCCAACTGGGCTGGCTACTGGCAGCCAGGATCGAACGAGTGGATCACATAGCCACCCTGAAGCGTGGCGTTCCCAAAGTGGTCAGCAGTGTAGTTGGCCGTGTACGAACACGTCAACGCCCGAGTGCCTTGTGCATTGCTCATTGAGTTCGAGACGATTGTGCCCGCCTGGATGCCGTCAACCACGAGGTTGGCCATTGCGCCCGAAATGCTATTGTACGATACCTCCCCGACGTCAGTCATCCATTTGTTGGCATCCCAGGGATGGTGCCCGACTAAGAGCCCAAAGGTCAGCAGGTTGTAGCCGGCTGTGACCTCGTTGTCATGGACCAAGGACCCCGATAGACTCGCCGACGAATCGAGCCCAGGATCGCCGACCTTGATGCCAGCAAATGCGTACCGGCTGGTGTTTACCACAGTGTTGAACCGAACGGTACACCCGCTCCCACGGAAGATCACAAGTCCGATGTCCGTGTTGTCCACCATGTAGTTGTGATGGACGTAGCCACCGTCGCATCGGACCAAGGTCATCCCGTCGGCCCATCCCCCGCCCGGGGCCTCGTCTCCGTTGTTCGCCGAGTACACGCTGTAGATCTCGAAGTTCTCGCCTTTGGCCTCGAGACCCGATCCACACATCGCGTTGATGGTGTTAATGTGGTGCAGGGTGTATCCAGATCCTTCGGCGATCAGATTGCTCCCGTGCGCGCCAGCGTAGAAGCCCTGCTCCGGGGCGGTGCACAGGTCATTCCTGGTTCGATTCTGGCGGTCGCCGTCAAGAATCAACTCTGAGATGGTGTAGTAGTTGGCACCATCTACCCTGATCATTGCCCGCGTCAGGTCGGGATGCGCCTTGAGCGTAGCCTTCCCACCTACCGAGGACAGGACGGCGTTCCAGCTCCGGAACCACAGGCGCGTGTCGATGATGTAGCCAGGGTATCCAGGCTGGAGATAGACGGCGGAGTTGTTGTCGAGACAACTCTGCAGCGCCGCGCTGTCTGGTGTCGAATCGTTCGGATCAGCGCCAGGGCAATTCTGCGCTAGTGCTGGCACGGCAAACAGGGTGAGAAAGCCAAGCCAAGCAAGTTGGACGGTCAGCCGAGCGAGCGGTCTCTGGAGTCGATGTCGATATGTCATGGTGTTGTGTCCTTTCGGGGGCCGCGGCACGGAGCACGAATGTACGCGTTAGAGCCCTGCTTCCCAGGGTGACACCTGTGAGGACGCCACGCCAGGTCTCCCAAGGAGGGCCACGACACCGAGGCTGAATACAGGCGAACAGGGTCATCATTACAAACTGTGGAACCCGCGCCGACCTTCGTGACGCGAGCGTGCCGTCGAAACGCACACTCGCCGCCGCCTACTGCTGCTGATTCACTCAGGACACGGACGACGCGTTTCTCGCCCAACAGTGCGCCGTCGCGCAGACGACATTGATCAAAGATCAGGGTTGAACGCCTCGTCGGGAGCCGGGCTCACGTTGCGGTTTGAGGATAGGATCATGAGCTGAGGTAGTGCATGGAAGCGGTACCAGATCGGTACGCAATACCGCGGTCTGTTCCCCTCATGACGATAGCGACGAGCGTTCGAAGGGAGTCACGACGTGTATGACCATTGGAAGTCGTGCCGCCGTGGTACCCGATTTCGGGTCTGCATGGGGAGCGGCGATGCCAGCCCGGGTCCGCGAGTGATCTGTAGACGCGGCGTGAAGAAGAGACACGAGTGGCAACAGTGCATTCTCTGTGCAAGCTTCCTTGACTGATGGGCTTGACCCGCGGTTCACTTTGGCCCAACCGAGGTGCCAGCGTCAGACGCGCACGGCCCCGACACCGTCGTTTTTTCAAGTGCCGAGGGGGGCACAGTGGTGGGAGTGGTCGAGCGTCGGCCGAAACATTAATAGCGGAGGGGGCGATGGAGGTGCCGTCCACTAGAAAGATCCGCCAGGTGCATTTCTGGCTGGCCGATGATGACTATCGTTACTTGGTGGCGCTGGCCCAAGCCGAAGAGCTGTCCGTCGGTGCGGCGTTGAGGCGCATGATTAGAACGTCGAGGCGCCAGACAAATGTAGTCCCAGCGCCTTGGCGACACCCGCCAGGTTGAGGACGGAGACGGTTCGGACGCCGCACTCGATGCCCGACAGATGGGAGCGGTCGATGCCGGCCCGGTCGGCCAGCTCCTCCCGGAAGAGTTCAAGCTACCGGCGCAGACCGCGGGCTTCAAGCGCCGCCACCACGTTCTGGAGCTTCCCACCCAGTGAGTTCGCGATTCGATCGACCCGCGACGTACGACGATCTCGTGAAACTGCCCGACCATGTGGTGGCGGAGATCGTGGATGGTGAGTTGCACGCGACGCCCAGGCCCGCGCCGCACCATGCCAACACGGGGTCGATCATCGGCGGACGGCTGGTGCAGCCCTACCACGAGGGCCGGGGCGGGCCGGGCGGATGGTGGGTCCTGTACGAACCCGAGCTGCACGTCGGCTCCGATGTGCTGGTGCCGGACTGGGCCGGCTGGCGCCGCAGTCGTATGCCCGCCCTTCCCACGACGGCCTACTTCCCCCTGGCGCCAGACTGGGTCTGCGAGATTCTGTCGCCGTCCACCGCGTCTCTCGACCGCGTGAAGAAGTTGAGTATCTACGCCCGCGAGCAGGTCGTGCACGCGTGGCTGCTCGACCCGATCGCGGGCACGCTTGAAGTGCTGCGCCTCGAGGGCGGTCGCTGGACCATCATCGCGACGCTCGCCGGCGACGAGGTGGCGCGGGCCGAGCCGTTCCTCGAGGTCGAGTTGGACCTGCGGTCACTGTGGGCCGGGTCGGCAGAAGGCTGAGCCGCGGCCCTCGAGGTCGCCGGAACTCACGGTTGCTCGGTTTCATCCCGACTCGAATCGGCCGCGCCGAGCATGAGGGTTCGTGCCTTCGATCGACGATTCCGTCATCGTCCACAAACGCCGCACGTAATTGGTCCCGACCCCTCGCCCTCTATCGGAGGACGCGTTCGACGAGAGCGGTCCAGGAAACGCCGCCCCCGGGCGCGGCGCCACCGCTGTCAGCAGGCGCCGCGCCTTCTCGGCCAGCATCTCCCACTCGCCCCGCGCGTCTGCCGCGAATTTCTCCAGCCAGGCGTTGGCAATCGCCGTGGCCAGGGCGCGCCGGGCGACCTCCGGGTCGCCGATGGCGTCGCGCGGGGCCTTCTCCAGGCCGCGCAGTTTCATCGAGACGGCCCGCGCGAACTTGGCGTCGAGCTCCCACGAGCCGTCCGCCCGCTGCAGCGAGATCACTCGGTCGTGCGGACGGGACGAGTCGCGCGACATAGGCGCCGACGGGTGGGTTGCCGGGACGCTCGAGCCCATCGAACGGAAACTACTGGATCGCGCCGCCCGTCACCGCCGGCCCGTGCGGATCGGCGCGGTGCTCGGTACCAAAACGCGCTTCCATCTTCAGTTGATGCCGGTAGAATGGCGCCTCGGCCCCTGTCTGACGTTCAAGGAGCGTCCCCCTGAGAGATCCACTCGCATGCGCCAGTCCATTGCCCGTCTCGCCATTGTTCTGGCTGCC
>CAYHRK010000162.1:0-8215 GCA_964358795.1 uncultured Vicinamibacterales bacterium | reverse complement strand
TGCTCGGCAAGCTGTCGCAATTTGTAGGCGGTGTCTCGCAGTGTTCCGTAGAGGACACCGCAACTGGTGTCCTGGCGGGTCTCATCGCCCCGGTCGGCCAACAGCATCATGTGGCGAGACAACCGAAGGACCTTGACGATGTTCTGATTGAAAGGCCGTGCCACTGCGGACTCCAGTCTGTTCACCTTCGAGTCGGGAGGTGCAGGGATCGCGCCGTCGCAACACGCGCGCAGCAGGCGCGCGCAAGTCGTTTGCGGCCAGTGAGATGTGTGGATCGACTCCCGGAAGGCGGGGTGGCAGCGGAGGCTGTTTCGTTACATGCTCGGGTGGATCGGGGCTCCGCTTTTCAAGACCGCTGTGTCGCTAAGTCGTTGTTACACCGTTGCTTACACCGCCGAAGGCGCCCCATCCGCGTGTTCGGGATCTGTTTCGCTACACTTCTGTATTTTGTAACACCGGGTGTGTCTCGAGAAACCGATACAGCGTGGTTCGGCTCACCTCGAGAAGTCGAGCGGCCTGCGCGCGGTTTCCCGCCGCGCGACAGAGCGCGTCGGCGACCTCGCCCACATCGAGCTTCGGTGGGCCACCGGCCTTGGTTCCCGTCTTCTCCAGTGAGCCGGCTACGATCTCGGGGGGCAGGTGGTGGGAATCGAGCGTATCGCTATGACACTTGATCATGCCGAACTGAATGGCGTTTCCCAGTTCCCGCACGTTGCCAGGCCAGGTGTACTGCACCAACCACGCAAGAGCTTCCGGCGTCACGTGCGACACGCGCCTGGCCGCGTCGTTCGAGTACTTGTCGAGGAAGTACTCAACCAGCAGCGGGATGTCGCTCGTGCGTTCGCGCAGCGGTGAGATGTTCAGCGGTACCACGGCCAACCGATAGAACAGATCTTCGCGAAACAGGCCTTGCTGGGTCAACCGTTTCAGGTCTTTGTTCGTGGCGCAGATGACCCGTACGTCCGCCTTGATGCCGCGTTCACCTCCAACGGGCATGAACCACTTCTCCTGCACCACGCGCAGCAACTTGACCTGCATCGCCGGCGAGATTTCCCCGATTTCGTCCAGAAAAATGGTGCCCCCCTCTGCGAGGCCGAACCGTCCCTTCCGGTCGTGAATCGCGCCGGTAAACGCGCCTTTGACGTGGCCGAACAGCTCGCTTTCCAGCGTGCCCTCCGGCAGTGCGCCGCAGTTCACGGGGACGAAAGGACCCGGGCGTCGCCGGCTCAACTGGTGCAGGGCGTTGGCCACCAGTTCTTTGCCCGTGCCGCTGTCGCCCTGGATCAGGATCGGCACGTTGATGTCGGCCAGCTCGCGGATCGAATCGAAGACGCGCTGCATCGCTGGGTGGCGTCCGACGATGCCGCAAAACCCGCGCGTGTGTTCCAGCCGCTGGCGCAGGTGGACCATCTCGGTCACGTCGCGAAAGATCACCAGCGCCCCGATGACGTGTTTGTTCGGGGTTTCGGTGGTCACCACCGACATCTCGAGATCGCGCCGTTCGCCCTGCCTGGTGATGAACGTGCGGGGGTAGCGCAGCCTCGAGTGTGACGAGTGGCGCTGGTCGGTGCAAAACGAGCAGTCGCCGCCACAGAAACGGTCGGGGAACACATCGTGACAGTCGCGGCCCACGACGTCACCGTACTCATACCCGGTAATCTTCTGTGCCGCGCTGTTGAAGAAATAGATCCGGCGATCCAGATCGTGCGCCAGCACGCCGTCGGTCAGGTTGTCGAGCAGCGACCCGAGCGTCTGGCGCACCTGGCGGATCGATTCGAGGAATCCGTACTGGAACAGGCCTTCAACCCGACGCCGGATCTCGTCTCTGACCTGCCGGAACACCTCGTCGGCCTCGGCCGACGTCGTCAGGTCCTGCCTTGCGGGATCGACCAGCGGCCAGTGAACACGTGCGGGCGATCCGGGAAAGGTCGGGCAGATCTCGCGGGCATTGTTGCAGAGCGTCACCACCACATCGAATGATTCGGTTCCGATCTCGCCGAGCGTGCGTGTGACCTGGGGCGCGATGTCGATCCCGATCTCGGTCATCACCCGGGAGGCAGATGGCGCCACATCCTGGTGCGCGTCGCCGGCGCACGTGATCTCCATGTCCTTGGTCGCGATCCCCTGCGCAAAGGCGGCTGCCATCTGGCTCCGCCCGGCGTTGCCGCTACAGACGAAGAGGATGCGAAACATGCGTACCTGGCGCTCCTGGGGGCGACCGCATCGTAGTCCGAAGCGGGCACCACGGACAAGGCGACTGGCTGCCAGCGAAGAGCCGCCTCACACGGCCGAACCCTCTCGCGGGCGCCTTCGCCTTCGGCGGCCCAAGGGCGATCGGCGGCGGGAGAGACACTTAACTCCCGTCATTCCCGCGAAGGCGGGAATCCAGATCCTGGACCCCCGCGTGCGCGGGGGTGACGATATTCGTCGCGATGGCGAGCCAAGACGGTACCTAGCTGATGTTGGCGTACACCTCGTCGAACGACGCGCAGTAGTGCTGGCACAACGGCAGCGTGCCGCTGTCGACGATGTTGCCGCCGGCCATGCCAATGGTGGGGAAGCCTGCCAGACGGAGGCTGCACACACCAGCCCCGCTATCCTCCAGGCCAACCACGTGCTGGCGGGCCTCGAACGGGATGCCCAGCCCGACGCGGCACGCCTCGGCATACAGCCACGGATGCGGCTTCGGCGACAGTTCTCCAAGCGTGCCCGGTTCGCCGGGCCGCAGCGGAAACCCGGCGGTGATCATGGCGTCGTAGAACGCACGCGGGTCGCCAAGGCCCATCGTGCGAAAGGCCGCCACCAGCTCTGGCCAGGCTTTCTCATACAAGCCCGATGTGACCACGCCGATCTTGATGCCGGCGGATTTCAACGCCAGCAGAAACGCCTTCAGGCCGGGCGCCGGCACGAACGCATCGGCCCTGCCGCGGCCGTCGAGGATTGCCGCCATCTCGCGATGCGTGTGCTCGAAATAGAACTGCCGGGCTTGCTCGACGGTCCTGCCCGGGCAGTACTTGCGAATGCAATACTCCAAGTGCTCCGACACGCTGAAGCCAGACACATATGGCAGGTCGGCTTCCTCCAAGTGGAAGCCGGGGTCGTCGAGCAGGCTGGAAGTGGCTCGCTCAATCATCCACACCCAGAATGGCTCGCTGCGCACCGTCGTGCCGTCCAGATCCATCACCACGGCGCGCACCGGACGTTCAAGATACACGTCGTGAACGGGGTAGTAGGCCGGGTAGCCCATCGAAGAGCCCACAAAGGCGAGCGTGCGATCATCAAACACGATGAATTCAACGCGGCGGTCGGCCGGCGTCAGAATGTGCCGCACGCCGTCACGACCCACCCTGAAGTGTCCGTCGCTGCAGGCATCAAGCGAGACGAACCCCGCATCGGAGGAAATCCTGCCCAGGCCGGGGAATATCTGTGAGTCGGTCATGCGGTCAGTATGACGTGCACGTGTTTGGGGCCGTGCACCCCGTGCGTCAAGGTCATCTCGATGTCAGCGGTCCGGCTGGGCCCGGCCACAATCACCATGCTGCTGCCCCGATCGACCAGATCCGGTCGCGTCTCCAACAACGCCGTCAGTGACGGATACAGCACGTTCGGATTCAGCAGCGCAACATGAACCGGCGGCAGCAACGACGCCAGACGCCCCCGCCCCGGTCCGCTCACGAGCACCAGCGCCCCGCAGTCGGCCAGCGCCGCCGTGGCTCCCGTCAGGCCCAACGGCACGGGTTCCAATGCCCGCACGGCTTCGTCTCTGGTCGTCGGATCGGCCGGCAGATCATACGTCACGCGACGTAGTCCCCGCGACCCGAGCAGGCCCACCAGATCGAGGCATCCTAATTCCTGCTCGTCCCAGCTCAGGTAAGAGGTGGCGTGATACAGCATCGCGATGCGCACGATGGCATCGGCGATGGCGGCCGGATGCACCGCCTCGTCCACATGCCCGGTCAGCGCTGTCAACGCACGGGTGAAACGCTCCACAAGCGAGCCGCCATCAGGATTCCAAGCTAGGCCGCGATAGGCAGGCCGATCGTCGGACGCGCCAGGCAACTCGGCCCGCAAGAGTCCGTCGCGCACGGCGGCCAGGATGCGCTCGCGGGGCGTCATAACGTCCGCCTCCCTTTCGCGGTCTTCTCGCGCCACAGGTCTGTGAACGAGCGCTTCGCCGGCACCGGAAAATCCCTGGACGTTGTCCACCCCGACAAGGGGCCGGGCAAGCGTGTCAGCCACCCATCGCGACTCGCGGCGGCGCCCAGGAGGGCAGCCACGCGACCCAGCCAGGCGTACAGCCGCGGTCGCGTGGCGACCGCCGAGAACACCCGCATCCCAATCTGAAGCCAGAATGGCGCGCGGTCTTCTGCCACGCCGCGCTCCCGCAGCTTCAACAGCAGATGCGGCAGATCGATGCGCACCGGGCACACATCGCGGCACGCCCCGCACAGCGTGCTGGCGTGCGGCAGTTCCGACCACTGGTCGAGTCCCATCAACCCCGGGGTGACGACAGACCCGACCGGACCGGGATACACGCCGCCGTACGCATGGCCGCCGATGTGGCGATAGACCGGACAGATGTTGAGGCACGCGCCGCACCGTACGCAGTACAGGATCTCGGCGAGATCGCTGCCGAGCAACCGGCTGCGGCCGTTATCGACGATCACGACGTGGAGCTGGTCTGGTCCGTCCGGCTCTCCGGTCACACCGTTGTCGACACGCGCGCGTCGCGGCCCCGTCAGGATGCTCGTGTAGACGGGCATCGCCTGCCCGGTCGCGCTGCGCGCGAGCAGTTGCAGCACCACGCCGAGGTCGGCGGCGGTGGGCACGATGCGCTCGAGGCCAACGAGCGCGACATGCACACGAGGCAGTGTGGTCGTGAGGCGTCCGTTGCCTTCGTTGCTGACCAGACACAGGCTCCCGGTGTCGGCGACCGCCAGGTTGACGCCGCTCACGCCCATGCCGGCCCGCACAAATTCCTGTCGCAGTACGCGCCGGGCGAATGCGGTCATCGCCGGGACGTCTGCGACGTCGGTGTTGGAGGCACCGAGCTTGTCGCGGAAGAGCGCGGCCACGTATTCGCGGCTGCGATGCACGATGGGCATGATGATGTGCGATGGTTTGTCGCCGCCAACCTGGACGACAAACTCGCCGAGGTCGGTTTCGACCACGCGGATCCCAGCGGACTCGAAGGCCGCGTTCAACTCGATCTCCTCGCTCAGCATCGACTTCGACTTCACGGCGAGCGAGATGCCGTTGGCCTGCGCAATCTCGACCACGATCCGGCTGGCGTCGGCTGCGGTGTCGGCCCAGTGGAGCTGACACCCGCGGCGCTCGGCCTGCTCGCTGAACTGCACCAGGTACCGATCGAGGTGTGCGATGGTGTGCGCTCGAATGCGGCGAGCGGCGTCTCGAAGCGCCTCGCCATCGGGCAACGCCGCAAACGCGCTGGTCAGTCCACCCGCCAGCCGGCCCGTCGTCAACGACAACGCCCGGTGCAGCGCCTTGTCGGCCAGTGCGGCATCCACGCGGGCGTAGAAGGCGGCCGCCGCGGCTGGTGCCTGCGCGGGTGGCGCAGGATGGCGCGGTGAGGAAGGCGCGTCAGGCATCGGGCGGCCCGGCCAGGACGTCGGCGAGATGGCGGACGCGCACACGGCTGCCGCGACGGTGCAGCCCGCCGCCGATGTGCATCAGGCAGCTGATGTCGGCCGCGACCACGGCATCGGCGCCGCTGGCTTCGATCTCGTCCAACTTGGCCTGGAGCATCGCACCCGAGATCGACGGCATCTTGACGGCGAACAGTCCGCCAAACCCACAACAGGTTTCGGCGCCCGGCAGATCCGTGCACTGCTCTCCGGCTGCGGTCCGCAACAACGCGCGCGGCTGGTCGCGAAGGCACAGCCCGCGCAACCCATGGCACGAAGCGTGGTAGACCAGCGAATCCGTTTCGCGCGCCCCGGTGTCGGTGACGCCAAGCACGTCGACCAGGAACTGGCTCAGCTCATAGGTCCGCGACGCCAGTTCAACGGCCCGATCGTGGTAAGCAGCATCGTGCGCCAGCAGCTCCGGGTAGTGGTTCACGATCATGTCGGCACAGGATCCGGATGGCACCACCACCGGATCCAGGCTGCGCGTCAGGACATCGATCGTATAGCGCGCCATGGCTGCCGCCTCGTTGACAAAGCCGCCATTGAACGCCGGCTGGCCACAGCAGGTCTGGTCGAGGGGGACGCACACCTCGATGCCGAGTCGCTCGAGAACCCGGGCCGTGGCGTCGCCTACCTCGGGATGGAACTGATCGACCAGACACGTGGCAAACAACTGCACACGGACTGGACGGGCTCCTGGCGGGGAAGCGGCGTTGGGCTGGCGCGGCATCTGGGTCACGGGTCGAGGCTCGCGAGAACAGACGCTACCTTACCACGAGCCGCCGCCCCCGACGGCCCCGACTTCGCCCTACTTCGCGCGCAGGTACTGGGTGGGCCACACGACGTCGTACCCGAGCGTTCGCGCGGCGTGCAGCGGCCAGTACGGATCGCGCAGCATTTCCCGCGCCAGCAGTATCAGGTCGGCCTGCTCGGTCCGGACGATTTGATCAGCTTGCGCGGGCGAGGTGATGAACCCGACGGCGGCCGTCAGCATGGGCACGGTTGTCTTGATCCGCTGGGAGAAGGGCACCTGGTAGCCGGGTCCGGCCGGAATCGTGATGCCCGGCGCGATACCGCCCGACGAGCAATCGATCAGATCCACGCCGTAGGTCGACAGGTGATGCGCCAATGCCACGGTGTGCTCGGGCTGCCAGCCATCCTCGGTCCAGTCGGATGCCGACACTCTGACAAAGAGCGGCAGCGCGGCCGGCCATTCCTCCCGTACTGCCCGGCACACCTGCTTGAGCAGGCGCACACGATTGTCGTACGAACCGCCGTACTCGTCGGTGCGGCGGTTGGCGAGTGGCGATAGGAACTCGTGAATCAGGTAGCCATGCGCCGCGTGCACCTCGACCACCTGGAATCCCGCCTCGCGAGCCCGGCGTGCCGCCGACCGGAACGCGTCAATCACGTTGTTAATGCCGGCGGCATCCAACGCCTCTGGCCGAAGCCACGACGCATCAAACGGGATGGCGCTTGGGCCGACAACCGGCCACCCACCATCGGCTGGCCCGAGCGCGCGACCGCCTGTCCACGGTGGGGAGGTGCTGGCCTTGCGGCCCGCGTGCGCCAACTGGACGCCGGCAACCGCGCCATGCGACGTGATGAACTCGGCCACCCGCCTCAGCCCCGGTATCTGCGCATCGTTCCAGATCCCCAGATCGGCAGGGCTGATGCGCCCGCGCGCCTCGACAGCGGTGGCTTCGGCCATCACCAAGCCGGCACCCCCAACCGCGCGGCTGCCCAGATGCACCAGGTGCCAGTCTGTCGCCAGGCCGTCGGTGCTGGAGTACTGGCACATCGGGGACACACCGATGCGATTGCGAAAGGTGACGTCGCGGATTGTCAACGGACTGAACAGGTACGGCTGATTCACGAGGGCCTCTCCTTGTCGCCCACCGAGCTTACCAAAGTCAGGGATGCCTTGGCTCGTGCGCTCTCCAGTTTCACACGGCGAACCCGCACATCGCCTTGGGCTGATGTGGGCCAGCCTGTGCGCCGCGGTCCTCAAACGGTGTCTCGCTCACGCCGCGCAGCTCGTGGATCTAGTCTGCGCCGGTGTTATGATGAAAACGTGGATCGAGACGCCATCCTCGCCTTTACCCGACGCGATTGGCCGCGCGTTGCCGACGCCAAGGCAGACGGCTGGCTTCATCGCAAACACGATATGACGCCGGCGGAAGTCCTCGCGCTGGGCGACCAACTCCGGCTCTACGTGAAGGCCCTTCGGCCCGATTGGCCCGGTCAATCCGACGCTGACGACGATCTGGCCGTCCACGCGCGTGTGGCGGAGGCCCTTCGTGCCGTCTTCCTCCGGTCCTGCTGAACTCCTCGCCGACTTGTCGCGCGTGCTCCGGAATCTCGGTCTCGCTTGGTATGTGTTCGGGGCACAGGCCGCGCTGATCTGGGGCCGCCCCAGGATGACGACCGACGTGGACGTCACGGTAGTGGGTCAGTTCGAATCTTCCGGTTCACCGAATGGTATGGGGCTTGTCTCTCTTACCTTCGGCAGTGCCTTCGGCGCCCGCTTGAAGGTGACGCTGGTCTGGGCCGCCGCCGGTCGATCG
>CAYHRK010000161.1:0-8231 GCA_964358795.1 uncultured Vicinamibacterales bacterium | reverse complement strand
AGCACACCATGACAGAAGCCCTTGGCATGATCGAGTGCCGGTCGTTTCCGGCGGTAGTTGAGGCGGCCGACGCCGCGGTGAAGGCCGCAAAGGTGGAATTGGTGTCCTACGAGAAGACCGGCGGCGGGTACATCTCCATCATCGTCCGCGGCGATGTGGCGGCGGTGAAGGCCGCCGTGGACGCGGGCCAGGTGGCGGCCGGCCGCGTGGGCGAGGTGGTGACGGTGCACGTGATCGCACGTCCGCACGCGAACGTGGATCAGGTGTTGCCGCTGGGCCGCGCCACCGAGGCGAAGGCATAACCGCCGCGTCGCCGCACCCCGCAGCCTGAGCTTCGGGGCTACAACGGAATTCGAGGGTGCCATGCAACTCGCCAAAGTTGTCGGGACGGTCGTGGCCACGCAGAAGGAGCCTACGCTGGCGGGGCTGAAGCTGCTGCTGGTGCGTCAGGTCGACACCGATGGGAAGGACACCGGCGGCTTCCTGGTGGCGGCCGACGCCGTGGGCGTGGGGCCGGGAGAGTACGTGCTGGTGGCCTCGGGCAGCTCCGCGCGCCAGACGCAGGCGACCAACAACCGTCCGGTGGATGCGGTGATCATGGCGATTGTCGATACGTGGAGCATCGGCAACGACACGAAGTACAAGAAGTAGCCAGCGCAACAGGTACGCGATGACACGGCTGACCGACCAGGACATCGAAGCCATCGCACAGAAGATCGCGAGCGGCCTGGGTACGGGCAGATCCGCGACGGAGCCGGCTGGCCGACGCCGAGCGAGTGCGTCAACGTCCGCGGCCCATGCGGCGCCTGGCATCTTCGCCACCGTCGACGAAGCAGCGGGCGCCGCTCGCGCGGCGCAGCCGCTGTTCGCCGCGCTGCCACTGCGGACGCGCGCGGCGATCCTGACCGCCATCCGCGACACCATGATGGCGAACGCCGAGGCGCTGGCCAGGACCGCACACGAAGAAACCGGCTTCGGGCGCATCGAAGACAAGGTGGTGAAGAACCGTCTCGTCACCGAGAAGACGCCGGGAATCGAGGATCTCTCCCCGTCGGCGGTCAGCGGCGACCACGGGTTGTCGCTTACGGAACCGGCGCCATTTGGTGTGATTGGCGCCATCACCCCGTCGACCAATCCCACTTCCACGATCATCTGCAACGCCATCGGCATGCTGGCCGCAGGCAACACCGTCGTGTTCAGCGTCCATCCCATGGCGAAGCGCTGCTCCATGGACACGGTGGTGCTGCTGAACAAGGCCATCATGGCCGCCGGTGGTCCGCCCAATGTCGTGACCTGTCTGTCTGCGCCCTCTATCGAATCGGCGCAGCAGGTGATGACGCACCCGCTGATCCGCCTGCTGGTTGTGACCGGAGGGGGGGCGGTGGTGAAGGCGGCGATGGCCAGCGGCAAGCGGGCGATCTGCGCCGGTCCGGGGAATCCGCCCGCGGTAGTCGACGAAACGGCGCATCTCGACAAGGCCGGCCGCGACATCGTGATGGGCGCGTCCACCGACAACAACATCATCTGCGTGGATGAGAAGGAAGTGGTGGTCGTGGATCGCGTCGCCGCCGACCTCATCAAGTCGATGCAGGCCGCTGGCGCCGTGCTCATCGACCGCAGCCGCCTGACGGCGCTCGAGAACCTGATCTTCGCGAAGCACCCCGGTCCGCGCGGCCATGGGACGATGAATCACGAGCTTACCGGGAAGAACGCCTCGGTCATCTTGTCTCGAATCGGGATGAACGTGCCGGCCTCCACACGCCTCGGGATCGTGGAGGTGGACGAGAACCATCCGCTGCTCTGGAGCGAGCAGATGATGCCCATCCTGCCCGTGTGCCGCGTGCCCGACGCCGATCGCGCGATTACGCTGGCCATTGAGGTGGAAAGCGGCAACCGCCACACCGCCGTCATGCACTCGACGCACCTGGACCGTCTGAGCCGCATGGCCAAGGAGTGCGACTGCAGCATCTTCGTGAAAAACGGACGGTCGCACGCGGGCCTGGGCCTGGATGGCGAAGGCTTCTGCTCGTTTACCATTGCCAGCCCCACGGGCGAAGGGCTGACCGGCCCGCGATCGTTCTCGCGATGGCGCCGGTGCGTGCTGGTGGATCACTTCAGGATTACGTAATGAAGAAACACCCGGCCATTGCCATCGTGGAGTTCAACGACATCCCGACAGGCATGTCGGCCACCGACGCGATGCTGAAAAAGGCGCCGATCGCCTTCGTGAAGTGCGGCACCATCAGCCGTGGACGCTACCTCGTGCTGATTGGCGGCTCGACCGCGTCGGTGGAGGAATCGGTGCAGGAAGGCCTCTTCCACGGCGGACCAAGCGTGCTGGATCACCTGCTGCTGGCCGACGTGCACCCGAGGGTCTACGAAGCCATACTCGGGTGGCGCAAACCGGGCAGCAGTGGCGCGCTGGCGATCATCGAAACCGACACGGTGGCCACCAACGTCCGGGCCGCCGAGGCGGCGCTGAAAGGCACCGCGGTGGACCTGATCGAAATCCGCCTGGCCGACACAGGCCTCTCGGGCAAGGGGATCAGCGTGTATCAAGGATCGCTGCCCGACATCGAAGCGGCCATCGACCTGGCCACGCGCCACCTGGAACCGTCGGGATCGAACCTGCGGTACCGGCTCATCTCGTCGCCGCACGAGGCGCTGGTGAAGCAGATCGAATCCAGCACCTGGTTCGGATCGCAGACCGTCCTCGATCTGGACGGCGAACGCGTGTCGTAGTGTCCAGAGTCCGAAGAACGTTGACAATAGTCCGGAGCGCGGCGCCCGGATGGCAAGGCGCGAAACGCGAGAATATCGGGAATATGCGAGCGGTGAGCAACGCAGCCAGGCGGGATGCCCCGCCCGGAATATGTCAAGGATCTTCGGACTCGGGACACTAACGAGCGTGTATGTTACTCGGCCGGGTGATTGGCACCGTCGTGACGTGCGTGGCCTACGAAGGGCTGCAGGGCGTGCCCCTGCTGTTCGTGCAACCGCTCGACATGCACGGTGAGCCCACAGGCGCGGCGATCGTGGCAGCCGACGCCACACGGATGGCCGGTCCAGGCGAACTGATCTACTACGAAGGCGGTCGCGAAGCCGCCATGGCGCTCGACCCGTGGTTTGTCCCCGTCGACCACACGATCATCGGCATTGTCGACACGCGGCACGAGCCGGACCGAGAGCACACGTCATGATTCTGGGACGCGTCACCGGCGAGATCACCTCCACGATCAACCACCCGTTCTACGACGCAAAGAAGTTGCTCGTGGTCGAACGCACATCGCCCGATGGCCAACCGCTTGCCGACTATCTGATCGCGGTGGATGCCGTCGGTGCCGGCGTGGGCGAGCGTGTCCTCGTTCTTGACGAGGGCAACGGCGCCCGCCAGGTGTTCAACTCGACAGATGCCCCGGTGCGCTCGGTCGTCGTGGGCATCATCGATGCGGTGACGGTCTCCAGCTGATCCCCGAGTCAGGACTTTGGACAATTGGTTTCAAAACCTGGGCGGGTGGCCGCGACCGGGCGCCCGCCCGCCGCGCAGGGCCGTCAGCCGTGATCATGTTTGTCGGCCCGAGGACGGGTGGGCTGGTCGCGGACAGGACCCGGACGGTTTTGAAGCCACCTCGAATCCCGCCCATTGGCGTAAGATCTCCACGTGAACACCAAGCTCGTCCGGTTCGCATGGTCGGTCCTCATTTACAACGTGCTCGTGATTCTGTGGGGCGCGTACGTGCGGGCCACAGGGTCTGGCGCCGGGTGCGGCGCGCATTGGCCGCTCTGTAACGGCGAAGTGATTCCGTCGGCGCCCGGCACGAAGATGCTGGTCGAGTTCTCGCATCGCCTGACCAGCGGACTCGCCCTGTTGGCCGTCGTGGTGCTGCTGGTGTGGGTGTATCGCGCGTGTGGGAAGGGCCATCCAGCCAGGCGCGGGGCCGCGTTGGCGATGATCTTCGTGCTGACCGAAGCAGCCGTAGGAGCGGGTCTGGTGCTGTTCCAGTTGGTGGCCGACAACGCCAGCATGGCGCGGGCCATGTTCATGGCGGTGCACCAGGTCAACACGTTCGCCCTGCTGGCTTGTCTTGCGCTGACAGCCTACTGGGCCGCCGGCGGTGCCGACATCACCTTTGCCGGCCGGAGGATGGCCGTCACCATCATCATCGTTGCGGTGCTGGGGATGATCGGCGTCGCCAAGAGCGGAGCCATAGCCGCGCTGGGGGACACGCTCTACCCGGCCACGTCGATCAGTGCGGCGCTCGGGGCCGACCTGTCGGCCTCATCGCACTTGCTGATCCGTCTGCGTTTGCTTCATCCAGCGATCGCGATTGCCGTGGTTGTGCTGCTGTCGTTTGGTTCGGCCTCGCTGATGGTGCCGCCGGGCAACCGCATCGGCACGCGCGCAAAGCGAGCCGTTCCCGCGCTGGCCTGGATTCAACTGCTCGGCGGGTTCCTGAACGTGTGGCTGCTGGCGCCGGTATGGATGCAAATGGTGCACCTGCTGCTGGCCGATGCGCTGTGGGTGTCGCTAATCCTCTTGTCGGCGGCGGTCCTGGCTAAAGCCCCGGACGGGTCCTAATGGACGATCCGGCTACTTCTTGTGGTAGCTCGGGTACGCCGGCCGCCTCGGCACCGGCAGCGGGTTTTTCGAGAGCCCCGCCATCACCGCCTCGATCGCCTTGTCGAGCTGCGGGTCTTTCCCCTGGCGGACGAGCTCCGGATCGTGCTCAACCTCGAGGTCGGGCGCGATGCCGACATTCTCGACCTCCCATTGGCCGGTCGTCGTGTTCCAGACGCCGATGCTGGGCGCCGTCACGCTCCCGCCATCCATCAGCGGCGGGTAGCCGCCGATGCCCACCAGGCCTCCCCACGTCCGCTTGCCCACGAGCGGCCCGAGGCCGGCGCGCTTGAAGAGCCACGGCATCGCGTCGCCGCCCGATCCGGCGAACTCGTTGATGATCATCGCCTTGGGCCCGAAGATCCCCAGCGGCTGGAACGAGTCCTCGCCATCACGCGCGGCCACGCCGGTGACGAGCTTCCGCTGGAGGTACTCGATGATGTCGGTGGCGAGCTGCCCGCCCCCGTTGAAACGCTCGTCGATGATGACCCCCTGCTTGCCGACCTGCGCGAAGAAGTAGCGGTTGAAGTTCGTCAGGCCGCCGCCCGCGGTATCCGGCATGTAGACGTAGGCGATGCGGCCATCCGTCATCTTGTCGACGTAGCGCCGGTTGCCTTCGATCCACGCCAAGTTGCGCAGTGCCGTC
The DNA here is from genome assembly GCA_964358795.1 of uncultured Vicinamibacterales bacterium. GTDB lineage: Bacteria > Acidobacteriota > Vicinamibacteria > Vicinamibacterales > JAKQTR01 > CAYHRK01. The sequence continues at coordinate 2,967 of CAYHRK010000161.1, read as the reverse complement.
TCGGTCGCCACGGGGACGGCCGTCACGTCGCGCGCGCCGTCACCCGCCGCATTCGGCCCGACCCGCAGCACCACGCTTCTGCCGGCCATCCCTTCGAAAAAGGAGTACACGTTCTCCGTGGCGGGCACGTCGCGTCCATTGACCTTCAAGAGGTACTCGCCAGCCGCCACGTTGACGCCGGGCTGCGTCAGGGGAGCCCGAAGCTGCGGGTTCCAGTTCTCGCCGTTGTACACACGGGCAAAGCGGTATCGCCCCTGGTCGACGACGAAGTCGGCGCCGAGCAGGCCCGTCTGGATGCGCTTCACCTCGGGCAGCTCCCCGCCGCTGATGTAGGTGTGGCCAACGGTCAGTTCGCCCAACATCTCCCTGAAGAGGTAGTTGAGGTCGGCCCTCGACAAGAGGCCGTCCACGTACGGGGCGTACTTCTGCTCGGCGGCCGCCAGGTCGAGGCCGTGGAAGTTCGGGTCGTAGAAGAACTCGCGCTCGATGCGCCACACGTCGTGGAACATCTGCCGCCACTCGGCGCGCGGGTTCACGCGCACCTCGATCGTGTCGGTCTTGAGCGCGTCGCCGCCACCGCTGTTCCCGCCTGTTGCGCCGGGGCCGCTGCCCTGCGCCATGGGCTTGAGCGCACTGATGTACCACTTGTCGCCCTGCTGGTAGAGCATCTTCTCGCCGCCCTGCGCCATCTCGAACCCCGTGACGCCGCTGATGACGGTGTCGGACTTGCGCGACTTCAGGTCGTAGCGGTGCACCATGGATCCGCGCGGCGCGCCGGGGACGCGCGGCGGAGCCTCGATGGCCAGGACAATCCCGGCCTTGCCAACCTGGAGCTCCGTATACCGCCGGGCCTGGATGGGCACGGCGAGCACGCGCTGCAGGATGTTGTCGAAGTCGATCTTGACGGTGACCGTCTTCGAGGCCTGGTCCTTGACCTCGCCCGGCTTGGCCGTCTCCTTCTTCGGCTCGCCGGCCGTCTTGTCGTCGGTCTTCTTCTCGTCGGCGGGCTTCTCTTCGTCGCTTTCGGGCGCGAACGGCGACGGCTCGTCTTTCGACAGCACCACCAGGTAGACGCTGCGCGTCACCTGGCGTGACGCGGCGTTGAGATCGAACTCGAGCGCGGCGCCCACGTCGGTGCTCGCGGTGAAGTAGAGGTACTTGCCATCCTTGTCGAACACGGGATGCCTGGCGTCGCTCATACCGTCGGTCAGCTGGACGATCTTCCCGTCCGCGATCGAGAAGAGATAGACGGCGCCCATGTAGTTGCGGAGGTCCTTCGTGTAGGCGATCCACCTCGAATCCGGCGACCACGACGGCGTCAGGTCGCTGTCCCGCTCGGCCGCGTCGACACGAACAGGCTTCTTCGCCTCCACGTCGATGTACCAGAGGCCGAGGTGGGCGTCGGTAAACGCGATCCTCTTGCTGTCGGGCGACCAGCGTGGGGTCGAGTAGTACGTGGACTTCGGCCCCAGCGCAATCTTGACGGCCGGCCCGGCCCCGTCCTGCGACCGCAGGTGGAGCACGTAATCGCCGGACTCGTCCGAGAAGTAGGCGATGGTCTTCCCGTCCGGCGACCACGCCGGCTCGCGTTCCATCACGCCCACGGTGTTGGTGAGATTGCGGACATCGCCCTTCTCGGCCGGCACGGTGACGATCTCACCGCGGGCCTCGAACACCGCGCGGACGCCTCCCGGCGACACGTGAGCGTTCGAGAGCCGGTCGCCGGCCTTCTCGAGACGCTCGCGAAGCTCGGACATGTCGCCCGCCACCGTCACCGGCACGTGGGTGGTCTTCCGGGTCTTGAGGTCGAAGAGATTGAGCGATCCGAACTGCTCGTACACGATCGCGTCGGCCCCGGCGCCGGCCGACTTGAAGTCGAGGCCGCTGTTGTCGACGAGCTGCGTGACCCGTTTGGACTTCGTGTCGTAGGCGAAGAGGGTGATCGGGCCGTTCCGGTCCGACAGGAAGTAGACCGTGTCGTTGATCCACATCGGGCAGAAGTCGTTCGAATTGGTGCGCGGCACCTGCTCAACGCGAGACGAGGCGAGCGTGGCGATCCAGATGGGCGTGGTCTGGCCGCCGCGGTAGCGCTTCCACGACGCGAAGGCGCGGGAGATCGGCACGTAGGCCAGCTGCGACCCGTCGGGCGAATAGCTGGCCTCGAATCCCATCGGCAGCGGCAGCTTCTCCTCGGGTCCGCCGGCGACCGGCACCGTGAACATCTCCATGAAGCGCGAGTAGGCCTCCCTGGTCGACGCGAATACGATCCGCTTGCCGTCAGGCGTCCATCCCAGTACGGTGTCGGCGGCCGGATGCCACGTGAGGCGGCGGGGCACGCCGCCGGTCATCGGCATCACGAAGACGTCGACGTTGCCGTCGTATTCGCCGGTGAACGCGATCTGGCTGCCATCGGGCGAGATCGACGGGGTTCGCTCGAGGCCCGGTCCGGACGTCAGGCGCGAGGCGGCGCCGCCCGTGCGGGGCACGCTCCACAGGTCGCCGCCCGTCACGAACACGATGTGCGTGCGGCTGAGACTCGGCTGCTGGAGCAGGAGAGGGGTACCGTCGGCAGCCCTTGCGGCCGCGGCCAGGCACAACGACACGAGGAACAGAACGCTGGTGCGCACCATGACACTCCTCTGGATGGTCGAGGCTCCAGCGCCGCCGCACGGGGAATGCACGCGCCGGCAGGCCGTACGGCAGGAGCCTGAGAGGCCAGCCTATCACGCGCCCTGGATCGGGGGGACAGTAGGCCTTCCAGCCTGGGGCGGGTTTGTCTAGACTGATGGAGGCATGCCATGACGTTGCCGGACTCAAGGAAACACATGACCGACAGCCGGTCCTCCGTCGTGGACGTTGGACGTGTGCTGGGACGTGCGCGCGCAGTCGCGGTCCTGACCGGGGCCGGGATCTCGGCCGAGAGCGGTGTGCCGACCTTCCGCGGTCCTGACGGACTCTGGCGCAACT
>CAYHRK010000160.1:0-8240 GCA_964358795.1 uncultured Vicinamibacterales bacterium | reverse complement strand
AACCACCGCCGTCAGCCTGGCGTAGTCCGCATTCACGGCGGCCGAGATCGAAGAGTGGTAGGGCGCCATGGCCGGGAACTCGGCTGCCAGAGTCCGCCACACCGTGTCGACGGTGGCGCCGGCAGGCACCTCGCGCAGCAGTTCTGCCGCGCCCGCCAGATCACGGAGCCGTGCAAACAGTCGAATCGTTACCCGCATGCTCGCTCGTAGGCCGTCTGCTTGGCGGCCGCATCGGACGGATCTGCCGTGGCGCCTTCAATCCACGCCTCTCCGCCATCGAACACTTCACGTTTCCAGATCGGCGCGATCTGCTTGACGCGCTCGATCGCGTACCTGCACGCCGCAAACGCTTCGGCCCGGTGCGGCGATGCCGCGGCAATCACGACGCTGACCTCGCCAAGCTCCAGCCGCCCGACCCGGTGGTGGAGCGCCAAGCGCGCCGAGGGCCAATGACCGGAGATTTCCTCGGCTACGATCCTAAATGCCTTCAACGCGAGCGGCTCGTAGGCCTCGTACTCCAGGAATAGGACGCGCCTGCCAAGATGTTCGCCCCGAACCGTGCCCAGAAACGTAGCGACGGCTCCGTGGCGCCCTGGAGGATCGCCGTCGGCTTGGGTCGCAAGACGCATCACCCGGGCCACGTCCACCGGTTCCGGCGAGATGGAGAGCAGCGCATCGCTCATCAGGACAACACTTCAGTATACCGTCGCTCGAGCGATCCGGTCAGGCCTCGGGGTTTGTCCGAGAGTCGGTGCATGCGTTAAGATCGCGGCTGTCATGTCGAACGCCACCCGTGCTCTCGTGTTCTCGCTGACCGATGGGGTCGCACTCGGTTCGGCTCGGACCATCCGGATCGCGTCCATCCTGTTTGTGTCGGTGCTGACGGCCGCCGCCGCTCAAGTCAGTGTACCGCTTCCGTTTACACCCGTGCCGCTCACGCTGCAGCCGATGATCGTGCTGCTGGGCGGAGCCGCGCTTGGGTCTCGCCTCGGGATGGTCAGCCAGTTGCTGTATCTGGGCGCCGGGCTCGCGGGTCTGCCGGTCTTTGCCGCCTCACCCGAGCTGCCACAAGGTGCCCTGAGGCTGCTCGGGCCAACGGGCGGTTTCCTGATGAGCTACCCGGTCGCGGCGTTCGTGGCCGGACGGCTGGCCGAACGCGGCTTCGACCGGCGCTACCTGTGGTCGGTGGCGGCGATGGCGGCCGGCCTCGCCGTCATCTTCTCTTGCGGCCTCGCCTGGCTCACCCTGCAACTGGCGCCGGCGGCCGGCGGCCGGGCTCTCGAACTGGCGCTCGAAGCCGGCCTCTACCCGTTTGTGGCCATCGACATCGTGAAGCTGTTCGTCGCGGCCGCGATCCTGCCAGGCGCATGGGCGCTTATCGGGAAAAAATAAGGAAGAACTGGTACGGCAGAAACGTCTCGCGCCGCACCAGTTTCAGTCCCGCGGCGGCGGCATCCCGCACAATCAGTTCGGGATCCACGCGTTCTTCGAGCGGCGGTCCGGGGCCCCATCCGTCCTTCTTGAAATCCACCACACCAACCCGGCCGTTTTTTTTCAGCGCGCGGGCAAGATTGGCGAGCAGCGCCACCGGATCGTCCAGCTCGTGATACGTGTCCACCATCAGCACCGCATCCAGCGCCGCCACCGGCAGCCCAGGATTTGACGGAGTGCCGAGCACAGTCTTGACGTTGCGCAGCCCTTCTCGCTTCACCCGCCGGTCGGTCGCCTCGATCATCAATCGCTGGATGTCCTCGGCATAGACCAGGCCGTTCGGGCCCACGCGCCGCGCCAGCCGGATGGTGAACCACCCACCGCCCGCGCCCAGATCGGCGACCACCGATCCTTCTGCGATCCCAAGGGCGTCCATGATCGGCCCGGGCATCTGCCACAGGTCGCGGTCGGGGCCTTCGAGCAACCCGAGATCCTGTGGCGCGAACAGGCGGCCGTGACGCGGTCTTGTCTGTGCGCCAACACGGGTGTCCGTCCCTGTCAGGACGACCGCCGCCAGCACTAGCGTCAGTAACCGTATCCTGCTGTGCATGAATGGGTTAAATGCCTGTGTTGAATCGGTATATACTCTCCGCCATGTTAGCAGAATTCTTCTCGAGCATGCTCGAACTCATCGTCAAAACGTCGACCGACCTGCCCCCCGACGTACGCACCGCCATGGTGGCCGCCTCGGACATTGAACCGGCCGAGACGCGCTCCGGCCAGGCGCTTTCCATCATCAAGCTGAACATCGATCAGGCGCTCGAAGACGAAGGCGCGATCTGCCAGGACACCGGCATGCCAACCTTCGAGATCCACGTGCCGCGGGCGGTCGACGAGCTGGCGATGGCCGGCGAAATTCGCAAGGCGATTGCCGAAGCGACCACACGCGGCAAACTGCGACCCAATTCGGTCGATTCGATCACCGGCAAGAACTCGGGCAATAACCTCGGCCCCGGCACACCCGTGATCCACTTCCACCAGTGGGAGCACGACGACATCGAGGTGAAGCTGTTGCTGAAAGGCGGCGGCTGCGAAAACTGTAACGCTCAGTACGCCGTGCCCGTGGAACTGCCGAACCTCGGCCGGGCCGATCGCAACCTGGACGGCGTGCGCAAGTGCATTCTGCACGCCGTGTGGGCCGCGCAAGGCAAGGGGTGCAGCCCGGGAGCAGTCGGTGTCTGCATCGGTGGCGACCGCGCGTCGGGCTACGCGCACGCCAAACAGCAACTGTTCCGCACGCTGGACGATGTGAACCCGGATGCGACACTGGCGGAGCTGGAAGCCACCATCATGGGCACCGTGAACCAGCTTGGGATTGGCACGATGGGCTTCTCGGGCAAGACCACGCTGATCGGGTGCAAGGTCGGCGTGCTGAACCGCCTGCCCGCCAGCTTCTTCGTGTCGGTGGCCTACGATTGCTGGGCGTTCCGCCGCCTGGGCGTGGTCGTGGACGCAGAGACCGGCGGCATCAGGCGTTGGCTCTATCGCGATCCGTCGAGCCCGGTAGCGGCCATGGCCGATCAGGCCGGCGTTGCACGCACCGGACGCGAGGTGGTGCTGACAGCGCCCTTCAGCGAGGCCGATATCCGCGCGCTGAAGGTGGGCGATGTCGTGCTGTTGAACGGGCGCATGTACACCGGTCGCGATAACGTACACGCCTACCTGATGAAGAACGATCCGCCCGTCGACCTGCACGGCGCGGCGCTGTACCACTGCGGGCCTGTGGCCGTGAAAGACGGTGACGCCTGGACGATGAAGGCGGCTGGGCCGACGACCAGCATTCGCGAGGAACCGTATCAGGCCGACGTCATCCGCAAGTTCGGCGTGCGGGTAGTGATTGGCAAAGGTGGCATGGGGGCGAAGACACTCGACGCGATGAGAGAGTGCGGCGCGGTCTACCTGAATGCGATTGGCGGCGCCGCGCAGTACTACGCCCGCTGCATCCAGCGGGTGGATGGCGTGTCGCTGCTGGACTTCGGCATTCCCGAGGCCATGTGGCACCTGCACGTCAAGGACTTCCCGGCCATCGTCACCATGGACGCGCACGGGAACAGCCTGCACAAGGACGTGGAAGCGGAAAGCGCCAGCGCTCTGGCGAGCCTGCAGGGTTAACACGGGGCCCGAAGGCCACACATGACCGGTCACGCCGGAAACCCGACTCGTCCTGCTCCGCCTCGCGCCTATCGATGGCTGGTGCTGATGTTCATCAGCATGTCGATGATGGCCAACTACTACGTGTTCGACGCACTGAATCCCGTCGGACCGTTCCTGGAGCAGCAACTGGGATTTACCCAGGCCCAAATCGGTCTGCTCGACACCGCCTACAACATCGCCGCACTGCTCGTGCTGCTGGCCGGCGGCGTGATCATCGACCGCACCGGCACCAAGCGCGCCCTGATTGGCTTCGGCGTGGTGGCGGCGTTTGGGGGCCTGCTGATTGCGTGGTCGCTGGGCGGCTACCGCGGGATGGTGGCGGGCCGCTTCGTGCTGGGCCTGGGGTCCGAGCCGCTGATAGTAGCCATTACCACGGCGCTCGCCAAGTGGTTCAAGGCGAAAGAGCTGGCCTTCGCGATGGGCCTGAACCTGACGCTCGGTCGTCTCGGGTCGGTGGCGGCCGACAATTCGCGCAACTGGGCTGGCGCCCTGTTTACCGGCTGGCAGCCCCCCCTGTTGCTGGCGGCCGGCATCGGCGCCATCTGCATCGTCGCAGGCGTCATCTACGCGACGCTGGAACGGCATGCCGAGAACACCTACGAACTGGGGCGCGCGGGCCAGACCGACAAGCTGGTGTTCTCGGACCTGCTGAGATTCGGGCGCGGCTACTGGTGGGTGGTGGGCTTGTGCGTCACGTTCTATTCGGCCATCTTCCCGTTCCGGCGATTCGCCAACATCTTTTTCACCGACGCGCGCGGCGTGTCGCCCGAAATGGCCGCGTGGCTCAACGGCCTGCTGCCGCTCACGGCCATGTTCGCCACGCCACTGTTCGGCCTGCTGGCCGATCGCGTCGGCAAACGCGCGCTGCTGATGGCGGTGGGGTCGGCGCTCTTCATGCCCACCTTCTTTCTGCTGGCGCACACCTCGCTGCCAGTTTATCTGCCGGTAGCCATGCTGGGCGTGGCCTTTTCGCTGATTCCCGCCGTGATGTGGCCATCGGTGGCGTACCTCGTCGACGAGACACGCCTCGGCACCGCATACGCGTTGATGACGCTTTGCCAGCAGGTCGGGTGGGCGGTCATGAGCTGGGCGCTCGGGACCCTGAACGACGCGGCCGGTGCCAGTGCGCAGAACCCCGCTGGCTACCAGGCTGGCATGTGGCTGCTGTCGGCACTGAGTGTGCTGGGCCTGTTCTTCTCGTACATGCTCTGGCGCCACGAACAGACATCAACTCCGCACCCGGCATAAGATAGAAGAACCATGAGTCGACCCAAGGTGGCCATCCTCCGGACGCGCCCGGCGTCTGTCCTGCGGGACTATCACCAGTTGATGAATCTGGCGGGCTATCAGGATGTGGTGGCGAAAGAGGCGGATACCGCGCTCAAGGTCAACATTTCGTGGCACTTCTTTTTTCCGGGCAGCTCCACCGTGCCCTGGCAGCTGGATGGCGTGATCCGCGCCATGAAGGCTGACGGGTACGACCCGAACCTGATGCACGCGTGCCACAACCGTACCGTGGTGATCGATGCGCATCTCGGTGAGCGGGAAAACAAGCAACTGAATGTCGTCGAGGCCCACGGCCTGCGCAACGTGCACCTCTACGAAGGCGAAGAGTGGATCGGCGTGAAGGACGCCGTCGGCGACCTGACAAAGAAGTTCCTCTGCCTGAATCAGGTTTACCCGAAGGGCTTCCTGATTCCGCGCCGGTTTATCGGCGAGAACATCATCCACCTGCCCACGGTGAAGACACACGTCTTTACGACGACCACCGGTGCGATGAAGAATGCGTTTGGCGGATTGTTGAACGAACGCCGCCACTGGACGCACCCCGTGATCCACGAGACGCTGGTGGACCTGTTGATGATCCAGAAGAAGATCCACCGCGGCGTGTTCGCCGTGATGGACGGTACCTTCGCGGGCGACGGGCCGGGACCGCGCTGCATGATGCCGTACACGAAGAACGTGATCCTGGCCAGCGCCGACCAGGTGGCCATCGATGCCGTGGCCGCCAAGCTGATGGGCATGGATCCGCTGTCGATCAAGTTCATCCGCCTGGCGCACGACGCCGGCCTGGGCTGCGGCGACCCGCGCGAGATCGAGATCGTCGGCGACGCGGCGGCGGCCAGCGAGAGCTGGAACTTCGTGGGTCCCTTCGCACAGATGACCTTCGCGTCGAGGATGCAGCATAAGATCTACTGGGGCCCGCTCAAGAAGCCCATCGAGTGGAGCTTGAAAACGGTGCTGGCGCCGTGGGCCTACATCGCCAGCGTGATCTATCACGACAGCTACTGGTATCCGCGTCACGCTGACCGCATGATGAAGGACGTGCTGTCGAGTGAGTGGGGCCGGCTGTTCCAGAACTGGGAACACGTGACGCCAGACGCCAACGGCTATCCGGATGTGGGCGAGGCGCCGGCCGAACTGACCCGATTGGGCGCGAGGGCCTTCGCGAAGTCCTTCGGCGTGCTCTGCACCTGCGTGGCGGAAGCGCCAGAATTCTCGAACAGGAAGCGCACAGTCGTCGCGCCGGGGCCTGAAAAGACGCGGCTTCTGTGATCAGCGTACAGCACCTCACCAAAACCTACGGCACCTTCACGGCCGTCGACGACTTCTCGTTTCATGTGGCAGCGGGCGAAGTCGTCGGCCTCATCGGCCCGAACGGCGCCGGCAAGACGTCCACGCTGCGATGCCTGGTCGGCATCCAGGCACCCACCTCCGGCACCATCACAATCGGCGGCCACGATATTGTGCGGGCCCCGGTCGAGGCGAAGCGGCGGCTGGCCTTCATGGCCGACGAGCCGCAGTTGTTCGACTACCTCACCGTCATCGAGCATTTGCGGCTGACCGCGCGGCTGTATCACGTGCGGAATGTCGAGGTGCGCGCCAAGGCGCTCATCGCGGAATTGCAGCTCGCGGGCAAGGAACAGGCGTTGCCAGCGGAACTCTCGCGCGGCATGAAGCAGAAAGTCGCCATTGCCTGCGGTCTGCTGCACGACCCGGCCGCGATGCTGTTCGACGAGCCCCTGACGGGACTCGATCCGCTCGGCATCAGGCACATGAAAGAGACCATCGTGTCGCGCGGCCGCAGCGGAGCCGCCGTCATCGTGTCGTCGCACCTGCTGCACCTGGTCGAAGAGATTTGCACGCGCATCGTGATCATCGACCACGGCGTGAAGGTGGTGGACGGGACACTGAACGAGCTGAAGGCGCGGCCGGAATTGTCCGCAGCCGGATCCACGCTCGAGCAGATCTTCCTGACCGCCACGGCGCGAGAAGGGTAGATGACCGGCACTTTTCTTTATCTGACTGTCTGCACCTTCAAGAACCACCTGCGGCGCCGGGTGCAGCGGCTTCGGGAGCCGAGGTATCTGCTGGGCCTGATCGTCGGCCTGTTCTATCTCTACTTCATGGTGTTTCGCCGAAGCGCCCGCCCGGTGCCCACCACCACAGGGCTGTCGATGATCGCGCGCATCGCCGAACCCGTGCAGTTGCTCGGCAGCCTGTTCCTGTTGGCCATCGCGGCCGTGGCCTGGGTGTGGCCGGGCACCGGCCGTCCGATCTCGTTCTCGCGCGCCGAGATCCAGTTCTTCTTTCCCGCCCCGGTCACCCGCCGGCAGTTGCTGCATTTCAAGCTGCTGCGCTCGCAGTTAGCCATTCTGTTCGGCAGCGCCATCGCCACGGTGTTTCTGCGCCCGGGATCCCTTGCGAGCGGCTGGACGTTCATGGCCGGCCTGTGGCTGCTGTTGATGGTCGTACGGCTGCACCTGATGGGCGTGGCGCTCAGCCGCAGTAGCCTCGCGGAACACGGGACCAGCGGCATGGCGCGCCAGTGGCTGCCGCTGGCTGTCGTGCTTGGCGTGGTTGGCGTGCTGGCGGCGGCCGTCGTAGGCGATTGGCCGACGCTCTCGTCACTGGCCTCACCCAGCGATGTGTTCAACCGACTGCAGCAGATCTGCAGCACGGGCGCGGCCGGCTTCGTCCTCTGGCCGTTCCGGGCGATCGTACGGCTGCCGCTGTCGGTTTCGGCGGCCGAGTTCTGGTCGGCGCTGCCCGCTGCGCTGGTGTTGCTCGCGCTGAACTACGCGTGGGTGCTGCGAGCGGACACGGCTTTCGAAGAAGCCTCGGCCGAACACGCCGAAAAACGGGCCGTCCAACGACGTGCCCCGCGTGCGACCACCCGCGGCGCCCTGTCCACACCGTTCCAGCTTGCCCCGGAGGGTCCCCCAGAAACGGCGATTCTGTGGAAGAACCTCATCCTGCTGGGCCGGTACGCATCCCTGAAGACGCTTCTGCGCATGCTGCCTCTCGTCATCCTGCTGGTCGTCGTTGCGCAGGGCTGGGGCGAGGGAGGAATGGCCAAGTTCCTCGCTGCGGCGTGCCTGCCGCTGGCGGGCTTCACGGTCCTGCTGGGGCCGCAGATGATGCGCAACGACTTGCGCCAGGATCTGGCGAACCTGGCGTTGCTCAAGACGTGGCCCGTGCGTGGAGCGGCGCTGATTCGCGGCGAGCTGCTCGCGCCGACCCTGGTGGTGTCGATCGCCGCGTTGCTGTTGATTCTGACAGCAACATCTACGTAACAGAGATGGGCAACAATC
>CAYHRK010000159.1:0-8253 GCA_964358795.1 uncultured Vicinamibacterales bacterium | reverse complement strand
TCACCACCGACACGCCCACGCCGTGCAGGCCGCCCGACACCTTGTAGCTGTCGTTATCGAACTTGCCGCCGGCGTGCAGCACGGTCATCACCACTTCGGCGGCCGATCGTCCGCTCTCGTGCATGTCCACGGGGATGCCGCGGCCGTTGTCGATCACGGTGATCGCGTTGTCGCTGTGGATGGTGACGTTCACTTCGTTGCAGAAGCCGGCCAGCGCTTCGTCGATCGAATTGTCGACGACCTCGTACACCAGGTGGTGCAGGCCGGTCGGGCCCGTGGACCCGATGTACATAGCTGGCCGCTTGCGGACCGCCTCCAGTCCCTCGAGTACTTTGATTTTGTCGGCAGAGTAATCGCCGGTGTCCGGGCCGCCCGGGCCGCCCACAAAGTCGTCGGCCGCCATCAAATCCTCATGGGCATCACGACATAGGTGTAGTCGTAGCCGGTCGTGCCGATGGGGCGCATCACGGTCTGGCTCACTTCGTCCTTCAACTCGATCGCGATCGTGTCGGTTTCGACCACGTTCAGGAACTCCAACACGTACTGCGCATTGAACGAGATCTGCATCGCGGGTCCGCTGTAGTCCACCACGATCTGCTCGTGCGCCTCACCCAGCTCCGGGCTGTGCGATGCCACCTCAACGCGGTTGGCATCTACGGAAAACTTGACGGCGCGCGATCGCTCGTTCGACAACAGTGCCACGCGGCGAATGGCCGATGTGATGCGCTCCCGTTCGAACTCCACGCGCTTGTCGTTGCCCTTGGGAATCACGCGTTCGTAGGCGGGAAACTGTCCATCGATCATGCGCGACACGAGCACGCGTCCGTCGATGCCGAAGAAGATGTGGTTTTCCGTGCGGCCAAAGAGGATGTCGCCCTCGCCATCGGCCAGCAAGCGCGCCAGTTCGGACAGCGTCTTTTTCGGCAGAATCGTCTTCGATTCTTCGCCTGGCGTGTCGACGCCTGGCCGCGGAGCGCTGACGTGCGCCAGCCGGTGGCCGTCAGTGGCGACTAGCAGCATGCTGCCGGGTCGCAGCACGAAGAGGGCTCCGTTCAGGAAATAGCGCGTGTCCTCGCCCGTGATGGCGAACTGCGTCTTGGCGACCATCTGCCTCATCGCCTGGCGATCGATCTTCTCGGTGGCATCGGCAGGCATGTCCGACAGCGTGGGAAAATCGTCACGAGGTAATGTCTGCATGCGCGACTCGAACCGGTCGGCAGCCACCTTCACCGCACCGTTCTTTTCTTCTTCGATGCGGATGTCGGTATCGGGCAGTTCCTTCACGATCTCGTAGAACTTCTTGGCCGGTATCGTCAGTGCGCCAGGCTTCGACACCGACGCTGCGCACTTGGCCTTCAGTCCCACTTCCAGATCCGTGGCCGCCAGGTGCAGAACATCGCCGCTTGCCTCCAGCAGCACGTTGGCCAGAATGGGAATCGTGTTCTTGCGCTCAACGATGCCCTGGAACAATTGGAGTTCTTTCAGGAGGTCAGTTTTTCGGACGACAAGTTCCATGGTGTTCCGCCCTTGCTGGACGAGCCTTGAGTCTGCCAGGCTATTCTTCAGACTAGAGAAAAGAAGAAATCAAGAAGAAGAAATTATACAGTAAAGATCACCTATTGAAAAGGCAAGACAGGTGGTCTAAGTGATTGTCAGAGAAACACTTGGCGGGCACATTTCCTGTTGACTTCCTGGGGACATATGGGTGTTGATTCAAGGACCGGCTGTGGACGTTTTCGCCGTCCACAGAAGACCCGCAGCCAGTGTCGGGGTCGGCCTGTGGAAAACGTGCTCCGAAAGATGAAACCATAGACGTTCTCTATCGCATGGACTCGATCAGGCTGTTGATAACGCTGTTGAAATCGCGGTCCTTCTTGCGCAGCGCGTCGATTTTCCCGATCGAGTGGATTACGGTGGAGTGGTGCTTGCCGCCGAAACTGCGGCCGATCTCGGGCAGCGACGCCGAGGTGAGCATCTTGCACAGATACATGGCGATCTGTCTGGGCAAGACCACCGATTTCGAGTTGTTGCGCGATCGGATTTCGGCCAGCTTCAGCTTGTAGGCGTCGGCCACGGATTTCTGGATCATGTCGATGGACAGGGCGCGATCGTCGTGGCCGATCACGTTCTTCAGCACTTCCTGCGCCAGGCCGATCGACACTTCGCGGCCGGTCAGCGACGCAAACGCCAGCAACCGAATCAGCGATCCCTCGAGCTCGCGGATGTTGGACTTGATCTTTTCGGCGATGTAGATCGCCACGCCGTCTGGCAGCGGAACACTTTCCGCATCGGCCTTCTTCTTCAGAATCGCCACCTTGGTTTCGAGATCCGGCGGCTGAATGTCGGCAATCAGGCCCCACTCAAAACGCGAGCGCAGGCGCTCCTCGAGCGACGGAATCTCGTTGGGCGGGCAATCGCTGCTGAGCACGATCTGCTTTTGCGAATCGTAGAGCGCGTTGAACGTATGGAAGAACTCGCGCTGGGTGCCCTCTTTGCCGGTCAGAAACTGGATATCGTCAACCAGCAGCATATCCACGCTGCGGTAGCGCTCGCGGAAATTCAACAAGCTCTCGTTCTTCACCGCGTTGATCATCTCGTTCATGAACCGCTCGGTCGAGACGTAGGTGAGCTTGAACAGCGGATTGTGACGCAGCACGAACTGGCCGATCGCGTGCATCAAGTGCGTCTTGCCTAGACCCACGCCGCCGTAGATGTAGAGCGGGTTGTACGAGCGCGCCGGCTGTTCCGACACGGCGCGGCACGCGGCTTCCGCGAATTGATTTGAAGGCCCGACCACAAACGAGTCGAACGTGTAGCGGGGATTCAGCCCCACGGCCGGCGTTCCCTCGTAGGCGACGCCGCTGTACGACGTATCGGCCAGCGCCTCTTCCTCCGGCGCAATCGGCGGCGCAGCCTCAATGGGCGACAGCGATTCGACCGCCGCGTCGGTCACGAATTCCACTTTCAGTTGCGGCCGATCCATTTCCGACAAGGCCTCGCCAATCACCCCACCGTAGTGCTTGCTCAGCCAGACCGGATACAGCGAATTGGGCACTCTCACTCTGACCGTGTTGCCGTCGGCCGACGAAAACGAGGTAGGCCGGAACCACGTGTAGAACACATGCCTAGTGATCTTGGGTTCGACCCTCGTCAGGATCTCCTCCCAGATATTCTGGCTATCCATGACACGCCTCGCAGCTATCCCTTAACTCGCAAATAGTCGCCGTCTTGCGCGGTTTCGCCTGTGCACAGGGCCAAACATCGGTGATCGGGTGCAGGTAAAGCTCCGGGAAGGCTTGAAATTCGGGCCTGCGCTGACCTTTCGCCCCAGGAGTTTTCCACAACTTTTTCCACACCTGTTGAAAAGTGTATGCCTGAGGGGGGCGAAACCGGCCTCGAAATCTATCACACGTGAAGGGACGACAATAGCAGGTATTGCACGAAAAATACGTGGAAAAGTTGACGCCACCGTAAAGGCCCGGTAGTATTGAAAGTTCCGTCTGTTGCAGATTACAGGTGCCTGAATGAAGCGCACGTTCCAGCCCAATGTTCGTCATCGCAAACGCACGCACGGTTTCCTGATCCGGATGGCCACCAAGAACGGCCAGCATGTCCTGAGGCGCCGTCGCGCCAAAGGGCGCAAGCGCCTCTCGGTGTCGTCCGAGTAGGCCGCCAGGGCAGTCATGGTGGCGTCCAACCAGCGCCTCGCGCCGATCGAGCGGGTGCGCCGCAGGCCCGACTACCTGGCCGCCTACGAGCACGGTTCCCGGCTGTCGGGCCGGTTGATGACCGTGTTTATTCGCGAAAACGGGCAACCGCAAGCCCGGCTGGGGATTGCTGCCACACGCAAGTTTGGCGGCGCCGTGGACCGCAACCGCGCCAAACGCCTCGTGCGCGAGGTGTTCCGGCACAATAAGCTCCAGACCGGGGTGGACATCGTCGTGATTCCCCGGCGCGAGATGCTCGTGGCCGACTACGAAACCATCGAAGCCGACTACCGCGCCACCCTCAACCGGCGCCGTCGCAGGACGCGTGATTCCTAGCGCGCCCGCAAGGGTCCTTCTCCGGCTGCTCTCTCTCTATAAAGCCCTTATTTCGCCGCTATTTGCGGGGTCCTGCCGCTACCTGCCCTCGTGCAGCGACTACATGGCCGAAGCCGTCCTGCGGCACGGCGCGCTCTCCGGCGTCATGCTGGGGCTTCACCGCCTTGGGCGTTGCCATCCGTTTGGCGGGTCGGGCCACGATCCGGTTCCGGGCGCCTTCGCCCTTTGGGACGCCGAAGCTGCCGCAGGCAGCGAAGGCGCCTTCCGGCTACGGCGACCCAAGCACGCGGGAATCCAGAACCTGGACCCCCGCGTTCGCGGGGGTGACAGAGCTCCTTTCGTCATTCCCAAGGAAGCGGGAATCCAGACCGGGAATGTGATCCGAAATCCATGGAAAAGCGCGTAATCATAGCCGTCGTGCTCTCATTTCTGGTGCTCTACCTGTACCAGGCGATGTTCGTGCCGCCGCCCAAGCCACCCGACAAATCCCAGCAACCACAGGCGCAATCCGCCACGGGAGCGCAAACCGGGGGATCCGGGGCGGGCTCGGGCTCCCGCCCGGGTGAAGAGCCTGCAGCCGGCGCGGCCAACCCAGCCAACGCCCCAACGGCCAGCGCCGCGCCTGCTCCTGCCCCGCAGGCTCCGGTTGCGACGCTGGTGGCCGCCTCGTCCGAACAGGACATCGTTGTTGACATGCCGACCGTTCGCGCGGTGTTCACCAATCGCGGGGCCGTGCTGAAGAACTGGCGCCTGAAGCGATACACCGACGACAAGAAGACGCCTGTCGATCTGGTGCCGCAAACCCTTCGCGGCGCCACGCGTCCGTTCTCGCTTGAAACCGGCAACGCGGCGGTCGACGCGCGACTGAACACGGCGCTGTTCCGGGTGGATGGCGGCGGGGCCACCGCTGATCCCAGAACGCACGTCCAGTTGCTGGGTTTCGAGTATCGGGACGCCAGCGGCCTGGCGGCGCGCAAGACGTTTACGATCGATCCGGAGAACTACACGGTGGTGGCCACGATCGACGTCACCGAGAACGGCCAACCCGCAAACGTGGCGATCATGATGGGTCCGGGCCCGGGCACGGTCGAGGGCAGTGTCGCGAATCAGTATCTGCAAAAGGCCGAGGGCATTGTGTCGCGCGCGGGCAGCGTGCAGCGTCTTGACGCCAAGACGATCATGAACCAGCCGGTCTCCGAGGGCACGCTCAGTTGGGCCGGCGTTGACGACCACTACTTCCTCTCGACGGCGCTGCCCATCCCTGTCAATTCGAAGGACAGCCCCGGTCGCGCAGATGCCATGGCCGGCCAGGCGTTTCCCAATACGCGCATCGCTTACACCACGCTCTCGGTGCCGGACGCGACCGGCAAGGGCACGCACGACTTTGTGAGCTACGCGGTGAACCCCGCGGGTGCGGGCGCACGCCTGCGATTCTTTATCGGGCCCAAGGATTTCGACCTACTGAGAAGCGTGCAGCCCGACATGGTGAAGGCGATCAACTTCGGGATGTTTGCGCCGATCATCGTGCCGCTGCTGCGGGCGCTGAACGGCATCAACGACTATCTCGGCAACTACGGCTGGTCGATCATCGCGCTGACGTTCTTCATCAACCTGCTCATCTTCCCGCTGCGCCACAAGAGCGTGGTGTCGATGCGGAAGATGCAGGAGTTGCAGCCCGAGATCAAGGCGATCCAGGAGCGCTACGGCAAGCTGAAGGCGACCGATCCGGAAAAGCAGAAGATGAACGCCGAGGTGATGGGGCTGTACAAGCAGCGCGGCGTGAACCCGGCCAGCGGCTGCGTGCCGATGCTGCTGACGATGCCCGTGCTGTTCGCGTTCTATAGTCTGCTGTCGCAGGCCATCGAGCTGCGCGGCGCGCCGTTCGCGCTGTGGATCACGGACCTGTCGGTGCACGATCCGTGGTACGTCACGCCGGTGCTGATGGGCGTTACGCAGCTCGTGCAGCAGAGAATGACGCCGTCGACGGCCGATCCCGTGCAGCAGAAGATGTTCATGTTCATGCCGATCGTGTTCACCGGCATGTTCCTGTGGGCGCCCAGCGGGTTGGTGATCTACTGGTTTTTCAGTAACCTGCTGGCGATTGGCCAGCAGGTGATCACCAACAAAATCATCGGGCCTGTGGCGGTGCGCGTCATCCGGCCGCCGGCGGAACGGCAGACGAAGAAGTTGCAAGACAGAAGTTCGAAGACGGAAGCCAGTAGACAGTAGACGGAAGACACGGAGGCCGGAGGGTAAGAGGGCACCATGCCGGACGTGAATGCGCGCATCGTTGAGTTTGTGACGGCAGTGACCAACGCGATGGGGCTGTCGCTGACGGCCACGTTGGTGGAAACCGACAACGGCCCTCGTGTAAACCTGGAAGGCGAGGGCGGCGACCTGCTGGTGCGGAAGCGTGGCGAGGCGCTGGACGCATTGCAACAGATTGTGGTGAGTGTTTTTCGCGACGACATGCCGGAGGGGAAGCGCATCAGTGTGGATTGCATGGGGTTCCGTCAGGACAAGGATGCGGACCTGCAGCGCATGGCTGCGTTCCTGGCTGACAAGGCCGTGATGAGCGGCGCGCCCCAGGAAATGGGCCCGCTCAATCCCTACGAGCGTCGCCTGGTGCACATGGCCGTGGCCGAACGCAAAGACGTCACGTCGGAAAGCATCGGCGACGCGTTCATGAAGACGGTGATCATCACCGCCAGACCGCGGTAGGGACTGGGCGCTGGAGGCAGCGGCGCTACGGCGCGTGGGTTCGCTCGGCCTTGGAGGCGCAGCCGAATATCGAGTGGGTGATAGGCAGAGCAGGGGAGTTGCTGATCGAGGACGGCGTTATTAGGGGAATCAACCTATAACATGGCGAAGCGATTCGCTCGCGATCGGTGATCGTCACCACGGGGACGTTCCTGAACGGGCTGATCCACGTTGGTCTTGAGCGGTTCGCGGCCGGGAGAGTTGGCGAGGCCTACATCGGCATCCTGATCGACGACCTGATCACCAAGGGATGCCTCGAACCCTACCGGATGTTCACGTCGCGCGCCGAATACCGGCTTCTGCTTCGCATCGACAACGCCGATCTCCGCCTCACGCCAAGAGGCCGGGCCGTCGGCCTTGTCCAGGACGACCGCTGGCGTTCGAGGGATACCTGCGCCGGCAGGAGACGGAAGTCGAAATAAATCGACTTCATGAGGTGCGGCCGATCCCACGGGGCGTCCCTTATGGCAGAATCCAGGGGTTGTCGCGCGAAGCGGCCCAGCGGCTGACCGAGGTCGAGCCGTTCACGCTGGGGCAGGCTGGCCGCGTTCCAGGCGTCACGCCAGCCGCCGTTGCCGTGGTGGCGGCCTATCTGAATCGAATGATCGATGACTGCTCGAGAGTTCTCCGACCGCCTGTCGAAACGATCCCGCAAGGCGGGGGTGTCGATCGATCCGGCCCTGGCCGAGGCGCTGGCAGCCTACTACCACCTTCTTGAGTTCTGGAATCAGAAGATCAACCTCACGTCGTTCTCCCTGAGCGATGCCCCAGACGAGGCGATCGATCGCCTGCTGATAGAGCCGCTCGTGGCGGCGCGCCACCTGCACGGTTCCGGCGGTCACGGCCACCCGATGTTGGGACCGCGTCCACGGATGCTGGATATTGGCTCGGGCGGAGGATCGCCGGCCATTCCGCTAAAATTGGCCGTGCCCTCGCTAAACCTGCTGATGGTGGAATCGAAAACGCGGAAATCGGCGTTTCTTCGCGAGGCAGTCCGAACGCTGAACCTGGCCGACACCACCGTCGAAACGGCCCGCGCCGAGGAACTGCTGACACGCCCCGAACTACACGAATCGCAGGACCTCGTGACGGTTCGCGCCGTACGAATCGAACAGAAGTTGCTCACCAAACTGCAGGCGTTTCTTCGCCAGGGCGGCCGCGTTCTCATGTTTCGCGCGTCCGCAGGCGTCGAAACACCACCCATGGTCTCCCCGCCACTCGTGTACGAAGCCACCTGGCCGCTAGTAGAATCCCTCCGCAGCCGGCTCATCGTCCTCCGAAAAATGCTATAACCCGAGACTGTTCCACGTGGAACAGCCATCGTCACCCGGAGGCGCGAGACGCGAATCGTCACGCCAGCGAACCGACTGTCACCCCCGCGAAAGCGGGGGTCCAGGACTGGATTCCCGCCTTCTTGGGCGGCCGTAGCCAGAAGGCGAAGGCGCCCGCG
>CAYHRK010000158.1:0-8292 GCA_964358795.1 uncultured Vicinamibacterales bacterium | reverse complement strand
CGCGAGCCCAAGCCCGAGTGGCTGAAGGTGCGTGCGCCCGGGTCGCCCAACTACCTGAGGCTGAAGGGCTTGATGCGGGATCAGCGCCTGCATACCGTGTGCGAAGAGGCTCACTGCCCGAACATCGGCGAGTGCTGGCACCACGGCACGGCCACCTTCATGATTCTGGGCGATGTCTGCACGCGGGCTTGCGGCTATTGCGCCGTCGCGCACGGCAAGCCGCCTGTCACCGACTACGCCGAGCCGGCCCGCGTGGCCGGCGCCGTGCGGGACATGAGCCTGCGCTACGTGGTGATTACCTCGGTTGACCGCGACGATCTTGCCGACGGCGGAGCGGGGATCTTCGCCGACACGATTCGGCAGGTCCGGGCCGAGCGGCCCTCGTGCCGCATCGAAGTGCTGATTCCTGACTTCCAGGGCGACCAAGCGGCGCTGCGCACCGTACTTGATGCCGGCCCGGACGTGCTGAACCACAACATCGAGACGGTGGCGCGCCTCTACCGCATGGCCCGTCCGGGGGGCCGCTATCCGCGCGCGCTCGAATTGCTGGATCGCGCCCGGCGCTACGCGCCGCACATTCCCACCAAGTCGGGCGTCATGGTGGGACTGGGCGAAACGTGGCACGAAATCGTGGAGACACTGGCCGATGTGCGGGCTGCCGGGGTCGGTATCATCACGATCGGGCAGTATCTGAGCCCGTCGACCTCGCACTTGCCGATGTCCCGGTACTACCACCCCGACGAATTCGAGATGATCCGCGCGACTGCCACGACCATGGGATTCGGGCACGTCGAATGCGGGCCGCTGGTCAGAAGTTCCTATCATGCCCACGAGCAAGCCGACGCGTTCGACGAAGCCGAACGCCGGACCTCGAGCGACTAGCCGCCGCCGCGCACACCAGGTGCGCGTGGAACCGGCTCGGGGAGAAGAAGCGACGATGTCGATTGTGACTGCGCCTGACCACGTGAGCCGCCAACTGGCCGGCACGCCGAAAGCCGTGCTGGTGGACTTGCTGTATCAGATGTTGCGCGGACGGCGCTTCGAAGAGAAGTGCGCCGAGATGTACGCGTTGCAGAAGATCGGCGGGTTCTGCCACCTCTATATCGGCCAGGAAGCCGTGGCGATCGGCGCCATGTCGACGTTGCGCCCCGACGATGCCATCCTCACGTCGTACCGCGAACACGTGCACGCCATCGTGAAGGGTTGCGATCCGGGCCGCGTCATGGCCGAGCTGTTCGGCAGGCGGGATGGGCTGTCGAAGGGCAAGGGCGGGTCGATGCACCTGTTCGACCGCGAGAAGGGCATGCTGGGCGGCCATGCGATTGTTGGGGGCCACATTCCGCTGGCGACCGGTGTCGCCTTCGCCAACAAGTACCTGCAACGCGACAGCGTGGCGGTGTGCTTCTTTGGCGAGGCCGCGGTGAACATTGGCGCGTTCCACGAGTCGATGAACATGGCCGCGTTATGGAAGCTGCCGTGTATCTACATTGTCGAGAACAACCGGTACGGGATGGGCACGGCGATCGAGCGGGCCTCGGCCATCTACGACGTCGCGCAACGGGCATGCGCCTACGACATGGCCAGCGAGACGGTCGATGGGATGGACGTGCTGGCGGTGCGTGAGGTCGTGGGCCGCGCGGTGGATCTGGCCAGGCGAGAAAGCGCCCCTACGCTCATCGAGGCGCGCTGCTACCGCTTCATGGGCCATTCGATGTCCGATCCGGTGCACGGCCACTATCGCACGAAGGAAGAGGTCGAGGAACAGAAGCAGCAGGACCCGATCCGATCGTATTTCCAGCGCCTGGCAGCGGCCGGCACGGTGGATCAGAAGGGTCTCGAGGAACTGGACCGCAAGGCGCGCGCGGAGGTGGAGCAGGCCATTCAGTTCGCCGAGGCGAGCCCCGAACCCGCAGCCGACGATCTCTACACCGACGTGTACGCCCAACCCTACGGTCCCTTCAAGACCCGCGAACAGTAGTCAGCAGGTACGGAACCACCATGGCCGTGATGACTTATCGTGATGCGTTGAATCAAGCCCTGCGCGAAGAACTGCGCCGCGATGCCCGCGTGTTCCTGATGGGCGAGGAGGTCGGCGTCTATCAGGGCGCCTACAAGGTCAGCAAGGGTCTGTTGCAGGAATTCGGCGAGAAGCGCGTGATAGACACGCCGATCACCGAGGAAGGCTTCGCCGGTGTCGGCGTGGGCGCGGCCATGATGGGGTTGCGTCCGATTATCGAAATGATGACGTGGAATTTCTCGCTCCTGGCGATGGATCAGATCATCAACGGCGCGGCGAAGATGCGCTATATGTCGGGCGGCCAGTTCACGATGCCCATCGTGGTGCGCGGCCCCGGCGGCGCGGCGCACCAGCTGGCGGCGCAGCACTCCCAGTCGATTGAATCGTGGTACGCGCACGTGCCCGGCTTGAAGGTGGTGGCGCCCGCCACGGCGTACGACGCCAAGGGTCTGCTGAAAAGCGCGATTCGAGACGATGACCCGGTGATCTTCTTCGAGGGCGAAACGTTGTACGGATCGAAGGGCGAGGTGCCCGACGAGGAGTACCTGATTCCGATCGGCGTCACCGACATCAAGCGCGAAGGCTCGGACGTGACCATCGTGGCGTGGTCGAAAATGGTGACCGTGGCGTTGAAGGCCGCCGACATGCTGGCCGCCGACGGCATCTCCTGCGAGGTGGTCGATCCGCGCACGCTGCGGCCACTGGACGACGCGCCGATTCTGAACTCGGTGCGCAAGACGAATCGCTGCGTGATTCTCGAGGAAGGCTGGCCGTTTGCCGGGATCGGCGCGCAAATCGCCTATCAGATTCAGCAGCAGGCCTTTGGCGATCTCGATGCGCCGGTGACGCGGGTCACCGGCGCCGATGTCCCCATGCCCTACGCCAAGAATCTCGAGCACATGGCCATGCCCACGCCGTCGCGGCTGGTCGCGGCGGTGCGAGAAGTGCTGTATCTCGACTAGAGGCTAGGAACGACAGCCTGCTGTCTACTGTTAACTGTCTACACTTGTCTGACTGACCAGGATCACCCATATGGCTTCTCGCGTGGTCATGCCGAAGTTGAGCGACACCATGGAGGAGGGCCGCATCCTCCGGTGGCTCAAGAAGGAAGGCGACCCGGTCGAAACCGGGCAAGCGCTGGCTGAAGTGGAAACGGACAAGGCCACCGTGGAAATGGAGGCCTATACCAATGGCATCATCCGCAAGCTCGTCACCCTGGAAGGTCAGTTCGCGAAGATCGGCCAGCTGATTGCCATCGTCGGAACGGCCGACGAGGACATCTCGGCCCTGTTGCCGGTTGACGGCGCTGCCCACGCAACGGCGCCCCAACACGCCGAGCCCGCCGCGCCGCGACCGGTGCGCGCGTCGGCGCCAGTCCCTGCCAACCCCACACCGGCGGCCGTCGCCGCCGAGCGGGGTCGCGGCCTGAAGGCGTCGCCGCTGGCGCTGCGCATGGCGGCGGAAGGCCGCGTCGACCTGAACGCCTTGCGGGGCAGCGGTCCGCAGGGCCGCATCATCAAGCGCGACATCGAAGCGGCCCTCGCGCAGGCGGCAGCCCCGCCGGCAGCCCGGCCCGCTATCGCCCAGCGGTCCCGGTCGCTGGCCATGCAGGCCGCGCGCGACGAGGCGCCCGAGTCGCAGGCGGTCGAGTTGTCACCGGTGCGGCGCACGATCGCCAAGCGCCTGGTGCAGAGCAAAGGCCCGGTGCCCCACTTCTACCTGACGATCGAGGTGGCGATGGATCGGGTGTGGGACGCGTACAAGGCGCTGCGTGATCAGAAGTCGTCGATCTCGATCAACGACATCATCGTGAAAGCGACGGCACTGGCCCTGCGGCAGCATCCCGACATCAATGCCTCGTTTGCCGGCGATCACATCACGCAGTACTCCGGCGTGCATATCGGCATGGCCGTGGCGCTCGACGACGGTCTGATCACGCCCGTGCTGCGCGACGCGGATCTGAAGCCGCTCGAGGAGATTTCGGAGGAGGCACGCACGCTGGCCGAGCGGGCACGCGCGCGCAAACTTCAGCCCAACGAGTACACCGGCGCGACGTTCTCGATTTCGAATCTGGGCATGATGGGCATCGAGGAGTTCTCCGCCATCATCAACCCGCCAGAGGCCGCCATTCTCGCGGTGGGCGCCATCCGAAAGGTGCCTGTAGTCGAGGATGGCGCCCTGGCGATTGGCTACCGGATGAAAGCGACGCTCTCGGTCGACCACCGCGTGGCCGATGGCGCCAGCGGCGCCAGATTCCTCCAGACGCTAAAACGGTTCCTGGAGCACCCGCTGCTGATGGCGTAGTCGCCTTCGCCGGCGGCTCAAGGGCGCCTCCGGCTTCGGCGGCCCAAAGGGGGAAGAAAGACCAGGATTCATGCCGCGGAGCAAGCATGCAGACCCGACCATCGGCGCCCCAGCCGGATCTCGCTGCGGTGCATCGGGATATCCTCTCGTGCGAGCGGTGTTCCCGTCTGCGCGGCTACTGTGCGGAGATCGCGCGGGTCAAGAAGGCCGCGCATCGACACGACACCTATTGGGGCCGGCCTGTTCCAGGATTCGGGGATCCTCGCGCTCGCGTGCTCGTCCTGGGCCTGGCCCCGGCCGCGCATGGCGCCAATCGCACCGGGCGGCTGTTTACGGGCGATGGATCGGGGCACTTCCTGATGCGAGCGCTCCATCGGGCAGGCTTCGCGAATATTCCGACCTCGGACCACGCCGGCGACGGGCTCGTGCTTTGCGATGCCTACATCACCGCAGCCGCCCGCTGCGCTCCACCGGCCAACAAGCCCACACGGGATGAACTGGCGCGCTGCCTCGATCACCTGGATGCCGAAACGCGGGCGCTCGATCAACTTCGCGTCGTTGTGTCCCTGGGACGGATCGCGTTCGACGCCTGGCTAGCGCTGCTGGCCCGACGCGGCGTGGCGGTTCGACCAATGCCACGCTTCGGCCACGGTGCCGTGCACCGCTTCGGCGTCGCAAGTCCCGTCGTGGTGTGTTCGTACCATCCAAGCCGGCAGAACACCAATACCGGCCGCCTGACAGAGGCCATGTTCGATCGCGTGTTCGCCCTCACCCACCAGGCGCTGTCCGACCCCAATTCCCAAGAGGTGGTTTCAAAACCTGGGCGGGTGGCCGCGACCGGGCGCCCGCCCGCCGCGCAGGGCCGTCAGCCGTGACCATGTTTGTCGGCCCGAGGACGGGTGGGCTGGTCGCGGACAGGACCCGGACGGTTTTGAAACCAGCTGTAGTCGTCCAGAGGCTAGCGGTGCGAAGCCAGGATCTCGCGGAGCACGTGTGTGTCCATATTGCCGCCGCTCATCACGCACACGACGGTCCGGCCGGTCAGATCGTGGCGCAGTTTCCGTGCGGCCCCCAGCGGCGCCGCGCCGGCGCCTTCCGCCAGATTGTGCGTGGCGCGCAAGGCCAGGCGCACGCCTTCGGCTAGTTCTTCTTCGGTGAGGGTGACGATGTCGTCCAGTTCGGGCTTGAGCAGCGCGTAGGTCAAGTCGAAGGTAACGCGGGTGGCAATGCCCTCCGCAAAGGTCGCGGCGCGCTCGCCCACCACGCGGGTGCCGGTGCGCCACGATCGCGTAAACGCATCGGCGCCTTCGGCCTGCACGCCGACAATCCGGGCCGAGCTGCCAAGCGCCGAGCGCACGGTCACCAGGCCCGACGCGCCGCTGCCTCCGCCGATCGGCACCAGCACGATATCGACACGGGGCAGTTCCTCGAAGATCTCCAGCGCGTAGGTGGCCACTCCTGCCACCAGCAGCGGCTCGTTGGCCGGGTGCACGTACCGAGAGCCGCGCGCATGGGCGTCCCTTTCGCATCGCAGGCGGGCCTCATCGAAATCCTGCCCCTCTTCGATCACCGTGGCGCCGTAGCCGCGCATGGCGCCGTTCTTTTCGGGGTTGTTGCCCACCGGCACATAGACCGTGCAGGGCACGCCCTCGAGACCGCACGCCATCGCCAGCGACTGGCCGTGATTCCCCGTTGACGCGGTCACGACGCCGCGCGATCGCTCGTCGGTGGTGAGCCTCGAGACCAGGTTCAGGCCGCCCCTGATCTTGAAGGACCCTGTCGGGTTGTGGTTCTCGTGCTTCACATAGACGTCGCAGCCGAGTTCGGCCACCAGCAACGGATGCCGCAGCAGCGGCGTCGGGCGCAGGTGACGGTACACGCGGGCACGCGCATCGTAGACGTCGTGCAACGTGAGGCCTGCCACAGCGGGATTCGGCATGCGGGATGCGGGATTAGTCAGGTCCACGGTCATGGCCTCCAGCTCGGCTCGCCTGCCAGCGCCGCGCCGCCTCGATGAGCGATGACTTGCGGCCGCATCGTGCTATCTTCTCATGAGGCCGCCCGTTTCTTCATCCCGGGGCGTGCGCGAGAGTGGATCCGGGTGTGCGCGCTCTGGCGCCGTCGCCCGACACCGCGATGCTGCCAACGACGATTCCGATCTTCCCGCTGCCGAATGTCGTGCTGTTTCCAGGCGTGTTCCTGCCGCTGCACATCTTCGAGCCGCGGTACCGCGACATGGTGAAGGACGCGCTTGCCGGCGATCGGCTGATCGGCATGACGCTGCTCCGGCCCGGATGGGATCACGACGAGGCCGGTCAGCCGGCCGTCTTCGCCATCGGGTGCGTCGGCCTCATCAGCCACATCGAACAGTTGTCCGACGGGCGCTACAACCTGGTGCTGCGCGGTGTCGAGCGCTTCCGCGTGACGGGTGAAGAACGCAGCCGAACCTACAGGCGCGCGCAGGTGGAGCTGCTGACCGAGGTCACGTCGGCCGCCGATCGCGAGGCCGTACGACGGCAGCGTCACCGACTGGAGAAGCTGTTGACGTCGGCCACGCAGGCCCCCGACTTGCCGTTTCCCTCCAACCTCTCGGATGAAGAGGTCGTCAACGCGCTGGCGCAATACCTGGATTTGGAAGCCATCGAGCGGCAGGCCTTGCTGGAATGTCCCGGGATCGCCGCGCGGTGCGATGCGCTGATCGAGCTGCTCGAGATGAAGGCCATGGCGACCGCCGTCCCGCCAAGCCGTGGACTGACACATTAGGGACGGTTTCACAACCTGCGTGTGTGGCCTGTTTCTGGCCGCGAGAACGGGTTCTGAAACCGGATGTAACGCTAGCGGCGATTCAGAAGGGTCTGCACGATCTTCTCGCCGTGGTAGCGGCCATTCTCGATGAAGATGGGCGCCGTGTCCCGGCCCGAGACCACGCCACCAGCCAGAAACAGATTCCGCACGTTGGTCTCGAGCGTCTCGGGATCGTACAGGGCCACGCGCCGAACCGGATCGACCGTCACACCCGACGCGGTCAGCAGGTCGAAGTCGGGGTGATAGCCGGTCAGTAGAAAGACGGCGTCCGCAGGCAGTTCGTGCCGTCGGCCCCGTTGGTCGACCTGCAGGCCGGCCGGCGTGATGCCCAGCACCTGCGTGTCGAAGCAGGCCGGAATGGAGCCTTCGGCAATCAGGAGGTCGTAGGTGCGCTCGGCCATGCGTTCATCATACCCGCCACTCAGGCTCGCTGGTGCCCACTGAGCCCCCGGATCCGCCCTCCGGCTGAAATCCTCATGGTATTCAGGGATTTCGCCGGTAGTCTACCTTCATTCAGCTGAGCTACTAGCGTCCGGTAGAGCCCCAAGAGGGTTTCGGTTCGCCGGGCGCGTTGTTGACCGAGTTTCTCTCGAAGGAGTCCGTGATGTCCCACGCCCCCGTGAAGTACGTGGAGAAGGGCCTTAGCTTCGTGGCCAATGGTCTGTGGACGGTCTATGCGGCCGCCAGCCGGATCGGCCAGAGGCCGTCGTTTACGCCGAAGTGGTCCGACAAGCCGCTCCTGAAATCGTGGGAGAAAACCAAGCCCCCCCTGGGTTTTCCGCGCGAGACCGATTCGCTCTGCCCCACCTGCGTGCGTGAAGCCCGCCAGTCCATCATCGACGGCAACGAGGACGTGTCGATTCTGCTGAACGAGAAAGTCGGCGAGATCAAGGCGCAGATCATCGAACGCGACGGCAAGATCCTGATGGTGAAGGATTGCCCGCAACACGGCCACTTCGACGATGTGATGTCGATCGATCCGGCCATGTTCCGCCATCTGGAAGAGGTGTTCCCGGGTCGCGACATCGCCGCGCACAACGACGAGACACTGCACAATCACGGCAGCAGCACCATCAAGCACGGGCGCGGGTCGGTGCTGACGGTGGACCTGACCAACCGCTGCAACATGATGTGCGACCCGTGCTTCATGGA
Organism: uncultured Vicinamibacterales bacterium; assembly: GCA_964358795.1. Lineage (GTDB taxonomy): Bacteria > Acidobacteriota > Vicinamibacteria > Vicinamibacterales > JAKQTR01 > CAYHRK01. The sequence goes on along the minus strand of CAYHRK010000158.1, from coordinate 14 downwards.
CGCCAACCAGGTCG
>CAYHRK010000157.1:4219-8323 GCA_964358795.1 uncultured Vicinamibacterales bacterium | reverse complement strand
GCCAGATTGCTCCGCTTGCCGGTAATCAAGCTGTCGACCACGCGTACCCGTTCGCCGCGGCGAACCAGTTCCTCCACCAGATGCGATCCGATAAAGCCAGCGCCGCCAGTCACGAGATACGCTGCCATCACGACCCTCGTTGGTCTGCGAAACGGTGAGAGGTCCGCCGCAGCCGGACCATAAGCCGAATCCTGTGTCCCGCCGGGCGGACCCCGACAGGCGACGACCATTCATCTAGCCCTGCCATTACTGACAGGGTCAAGCGACCAACCCGGAGGCATCGGGCGGGCCGCCCTGATAACGCCTCCCTATTTGGTCTTGCTCCGTGCGGGGTTTTGCCTGCCGCCTGCGTTGCCGCAGGCGCGGTGCGCTCTTACCGCACCTTTTCACCCTTACCCTCCTCCGCTCGCCGGGGCCTTGCGGTTCCGGCGAGCTACGGCGGGCAAGCCCTCGCGGGCCTGCCCGCCGAAGCGCACGTAGTGCGCGAAGGCGGGCGGTATATTTTCTGTGCCACTTTCCTTCAGGTTACCCTGACCGGGCGTTACCCGGCGCACTGCCCTTTGGAGTTCGGACTTTCCTCCCCTCCCGTCACTTCGGCGGCATGCGTGCTGCCGGTTACCGGAAGCGGCGGTCGTCTGGCCGGCTGCGGCGGATGCGAACTACGTGTCTGAGCCAGGCTCCTGCCGGATCTCGTACTGTTCGAGCTTCTTGTACAGGTTACTACGAGGTGTGCCAATCACCTCGGCCGTTTTCGAAATATTCCAGTTGTTCTCCCTGAGCTTCTCGATCAAGAAGGCCCGCTCGGCGCTTTCCTTGAATTCCCGGAGCGTTCCCGCCTTTTCTGCGGCTGCGTCAGGCGGGCCGGGTCTGGCGTCTGGCCGAACAGAGCCGGGCAGGTCTTCGACGCCGATGACGTCGGCCGCAGTCAGGATCATCACGCGCTCGATGGTATTCCTCAACTCGCGCACGTTGCCCTTCCACCGATAGCGCTGCAGCGCGCCCATGGCGTCGGGCGCCACGCGCTTGGGGTGGAAGTTGTTTTCGCGTGCGAAGAGGTCGGCGAAATGCCGGACGAGTACCGGAATATCGTCGGCGCGCTCGCGCAGCGGTGGCACCGAGATGGGGATGACGCTGAGCCGGAAGAACAGATCTTCTCGGAAACTACCTTTTTCGATTTCCTGCTCGAGATCCTTGTTGGTAGCCGCGATGACCCGCACGTCCACCTTGAGCGTGCGTGCCGACCCCAGCCGTTCCACTTCGCCTTCCTGAAGCACGCGCAGCACTTTGGCCTGCGTCTTCAGGCTCATGTCGCCAACCTCGTCCAGGAAGATCGTGCCGCGGTCGGCCTGCTCGAACTTGCCAATCTGCTTCTCGGTCGCGCCGGTGAACGAGCCCTTCTCGTGACCGAACAATTCGGATTCGATCAGATCGTCGGGAATGGCCGCGCAATTCACCTGGACGAAACGCTCGCGGCTTCGCAGGCTGTTTCGGTGGATCATTCGCGCCACCAGTTCTTTGCCGACGCCGCTTTCGCCGCGAATCAGCACGGTGGCGTTGGTGGGCGCCGCGCGTCGCACGGTGTCCAGTGCTTGCTTCAGCGCGGCGCTGCTCCCGATCATTTCGTGGCGCACTTCAACCACGCGCAGCAGCGTCTTGTTTTCGTCGCGCAGACGGCTGAAGCCGAGCGCGTTTCGGATGGTCAGCAGGATCCGCTCGGTGGCCAGAGGTTTCTCGATGAAGTCGAAGGCGCCGAGACGAGTCGCTTCAACCGCGGTCGACACGGTGCCATGCCCCGAGATCATCACCACCGGTAGGCTTTCGGCCACCGTCTTCAGCCGGCTCAGGACCTCAAGCCCGTCCATGCCCGGCATCTTGATGTCGAGAAACACCAGGTCGATCGGCTCCCGCTCGACCAGCGCCACGCCATCCTCACCGGTGGCGGCGCCATTGAATTCGTATCCCTCGTATTCCAGAATCATCCGCATCGAGTCGCGGATGGCGGCCTCATCGTCGATGACCAGGATGCGGGGCTTCATGCGTGTCCCTTGGACAGGTAGGCGGTGAAACGGCGCGTCACGTTTGCATTATACGGCTGAGGAACGCGGCCTCGTCCAGAACCTCGATGCCGAGCTGCCGGGCCTTCTCGAGCTTGCTTCCCGGATCGGCGCCGGCCACGACATAGGTCGTCTGCTTGCTCACGGACTTCGCCACGCGGCCACCCCGCGCGGTGATGGCGGTTTCGGCCGCCTCCCGCGACATGGACGCCAGCGCGCCGGTCAGGACCACCACCACGCCGGCCAGCGCCGGCTCCTGCAGCGGGACGGCGTGTTCCTCGATCATCCGCACGCCGGCTGCACGCAGTCGCGCCACCAGATCCTGGTTGTGCGATTCCTCGAAGTGGCGCCGTACTGATGCGGCAACGACGGGCCCGACGTCCTCGATCGTCTCCAGCGCGTCTGGTGTCGCGCGCATCAGCGCGTCGATCGATCCGAACGCCGTGGCCAGAGCCTGAGCCGACCGCTCGCCGACGTGCCTGATCCCCAGCCCAAACAGCACTCGCCAGAACGCGTTGGCTTTGCTCCCTTCGATCTGTGCAACAAGATTGGCGCCGACTTTGCCGAGTTTTCTTGGCCTAGCGCGTTCAGATGTCGCGTCCTTCGGCGTCACGACCAGCTCCGTCAATGCCGGGGCGGTCAACGTGTACAGATCCGCCGCATCGCGTACCAGGCCCAGGTCGACCAGTTGATCGACAATCGCCTCGCCCAAGCCATCGATATTCATCGCTCGCCGGGAGGCGAAATGCAGCAGGCTCCGGCGAAGCCGTGCCGGACAGGCGCTGTTCAGGCACCGCCACACCACCTCGCCGGGGGGCCGGTCGAGGCGACTCCCACAGGCCGGACACAACGTGGGCATCACCCACGGTTCGACTCCAGCCGCCCGCATACCGGGCACCGGTCCCACGACCTTGGGGATGACCTCGCCACCTTTTTCAATCACCACGGTGTCGCCCGGCCGAATGTCGCGCCGAACGATTTCCTGCTCGTTGTGCAGGGTAGCCATCTGTATCGTGGAGCCGGAGAGGCGCACCGGTTCGAGCACAGCGTAGGGCGTGACGGCGCCTGTCCGACCGACATTGACCTCGATCCGAATCAACGTCGTGCGGGCTTGCGCGGCCGGGAACTTGTACGCCAGAGCCCAGCGCGGGAACTTGCCTGTCGAACCCAGGCGTTCGCGCCATTCCAGATGATCGACCTTGATGACCACGCCATCGGTGTCGAAGCCGAGGGCATGGCGGCCGTCGGCCCACTGGGCGCAGTACGCCATCACGGCGTCGATGCCGGAGCAGGCCTGCCAATGGGGCTCGACCGGCAGGCTCCAGTCCTTCATCGTCTTTAGCGCCACGCGCTGGGTGGCCACCTCCGTTGCTGCCGGTGCCAGCAACTGGTAGAAAAACGCCCCCAACCGACGGCTCGCCACTTGCGCGGGGTCCAGGTTTCGCATGGTGCCGGCGGCGGCGTTTCTGGGGTTGGCAAACGGCGGCTGCTCGGCGTCTTCCCGCTCGCGGTTCATTCGCTCGAAGGCGGCGTGCGGCAGGAATACTTCACCGCGCACCTCCACTGGGCCGGCAGGTCCCCCGTTGAGACGCAGGGGAATGGCCCGGATGGTCCGCACGTTGGCCGTCACGTCTTCGCCGCGAGTGCCGTCTCCTCGCGTCACCCCCTGCACCAGCACGCCCTGTTCGTAGCGCAGAGACAGGCTCAGCCCGTCGATCTTCAACTCGGCCACGTACGGAACCGCGTCAGGAACTGAACCTTCCCCGCCCAGAGCGCGGCGCACGCGATCGTCGAAGGCCCGCAGGTCGTCCGGGCTGTAGGCGTTGTCGAGACTGAGCATCGGCAGGTCGTGCTCGACCGTGGTGAATCCGGCCACCGCGCGTCCGCCCACACGCTGGGTGGGAGAATCGGCGGTGATCAGCTCGGGATGGGCGGTCTCCAACGCCTTGAGCTCGTTCATCAGGGCGTCGAACTCGGCGTCGCTGATCTCCGGATCGTTGAGGACGTAGTAGCGCTCTTCGTGGCGGCGGATCGTCTGGCGCAGGTGCGC
>CAYHRK010000157.1:0-4119 GCA_964358795.1 uncultured Vicinamibacterales bacterium | reverse complement strand
GTCGCGCGAGGCGGGACCCGGCTACCGATCCCGGGCGAGCACGTAATCGGGCAACGCCATTAGCGCGTCGCGCTCCGGACTGGGCGGAAACGCGAGCAGTTGGCTCTTGGCCTCCCCGGCAAACTGCATGGCGCGGGCCCGGGCGTGCTCGATGGCCTGGTGTTCTGCCAGCAGCCGGCTGATCTCGAGCCACCGTTCCGGCGACAAATCGCGCTCGCGGACCGCCTGCCTGACCAGGTCGCCGGCCGAGGCATCGGCGTGGCGCAGCAGATAGATGATAGGCAGCGTGATCTTGCCTTCGCGCAGATCGCTGCCCACCGGTTTGCCAAGCCGATCGGCCGAACCGGTCAGGTCCAGCAGATCGTCGACCAACTGGAACGCGATACCCAGGTTGAACCCGTACTCGCCCAGTGCCGCGACCCGATCGGGTGACTGGCCGGCGAGCATGCCGCCAATCTTCGCACAGCCGCTGAACAGGAACGCGGTCTTGCGGCGGATGATCTCGAAATGCTCGTCCTCTGTCAGATCGGGATCGCCGTTCTTGGTGAGTTGATACAACTCGCCTTCGATCATCCGCAACGTGACGTCGCACAACAGCCGGATGATATCGAACTCGTCGTGCGTCAGGGCGAGCGCCATCGACTTGATGTACAAGTAGTCGCCGAGCAGCACCGTGACGTCGTTCCCCCACTGAGAGTGCACGGCCAACCGTCCGCGGCGCATGTTCGAATCGTCGATGATGTCGTCGTGTACGAGCGTGGCCGTGTGGACGAATTCGACCACAGCCGCGTACAAGATGGCGCGATCTCCGCGATAGCCGCACAGCCGCGACGCCATCAGCAGGACCGACGGACGAATGCGCTTGCCGCCGCTCGATTGAATGTAGTTGCCGATGCGCGGGATCAGCTCGACCTGCGATTGCACGTGGCGGCCGAACTCCGCATCGACCTTGGCCAGGTCGTCACGGATCGGTTCGAAGATGTGCGAGAGGTCGAAAGAAGTATTGTCCACAACGGTAGGATCGTTCGCCCATCACACCATATTCACTGGCGAGTGTCAACGCGCGCACAGACACGCGCCGGCCCTTCAGACCGCGGATTTCTGCGCCGTCAGGGTCGGAACAACGTACGGAAGTTCTCGACAATCGTCGCCGCGCACACCGTCTCGTCGGTGTCGCGCAGGCGCGCCAACTCGCGTGCGATGAGCACCACCGACGCCGGTTCGTTCCGCTTGCCACGAAGCGGCACGGGGGCCAGATAGGGGCTGTCGGTTTCGACCAGCAGCCGGTCAACAGGGACCTCTCGAGCGGCCTCGCGAACCGCCAATGCGTTCGGAAAGGTGAGGATGCCTGAAAACGAGACGTGGAAGCCCAGCGCCACCGCGCGCCGCGCCAGTTTTGGCCCGCCTGAAAAACAGTGGAACACCCCGCGCAGGTCGCCGCGGCCAGAGTGTTCGAGTATCTGCAGCGTGTCTTCGTCGGCCTCGCGGGTGTGCACCACCACAGGCAGTCCGGCCTCCCGTGCAAATGCAACCTGCGCGGCGAACACCTCCCGCTGAACGTCGCGCGGCGCGAAGTCGTAGTGGTAGTCGAGGCCGATTTCTCCGATGGCCCGAACGCGAGGATCGCGGCCGACGCGTTGGGCGACCAGTTCCACCGATCGAGCCGGGCGGTCCGCGTACGCGCCGGCCGTGTGGGGGTGCACGCCAGCCGTGGTCCACACCCCGTCCCACAGGGCCGCGGCCGCTTGCGCGCGTTCGCCTTCCGCGGGATTCGACACGTCCACCACGCACAAGGCGGCAGTCAGGCCGGCGGCGCGTGCGCGCTCGATCACGGCCGGCAGGTCCTCCAGGAACGCCTCGTCGGCCAGATGGCAGTGGGAGTCGATCATGCGCTATTTCACTCGGGTCCCGAGCGGCGGTTCCTGTTCAAAATGCGACGAGGAGTCGAGATAGGCCTTGATGGCGGCGTTGTACACGTCCTTCACCGGCGCGTCGCGTTCTGTCGACTGGCGCACGCAATCGTCGAACTCCGGCGACGCATTCATCACGCGTTGCTCGCGGCGGGCCACCTTGATCCGCACCGGTCCGTACGGTGTGCTCACCGTGACCCGCTCGCGCGCCAGGCATTCGCGGTCCATCTCCTGATGACGGACACCGATCGTCGTCGTCTCACGGAACAGGACGTCGACCATCGTCTGCAACTGCGACGGGGCCGCAATCACGGTCACCAACGTGCCCGGACGGTTCTTCTTCATGTGCACGGGCGTGTAGAAGACCTCGAGTGCGCCGCTCTGGTACAGCTTGTCGATCAGGACGCCGAAGACCTGGGGGTTCATGTCGTCGATGTTGCAGTGCAGCACCGCCACGCGACCGTGGTCGGCGCCGGCGCCCGCGCCAGCATCGCCCAAGACGGCGCGCATCACATTCGGCCGGCCCTCAATCTCGCGGCTGCCCGCCCCATACCCGATGCGGCGCGGGATCATGGCCGGCATGCTCCCAAACGACGAGGCGTACGCGCTCACCAGGAGCGCGCCGGTGGGCGTCACCATTTCCATGGGCGTGCCGGTGGAGTACACCGGAATGCCCTCGAGCAGGCGAAGCGTGGCGGGTGCCGGCACGGGCAGGGTTCCATGTGCCGTGTCGACCGTCCCCGAACCCACATTCAACGGAGAAGCCACCACCTGGCCGACGCCAAGCCGATCGAACGCCCAGGCCACGCCGGCGATGTCGACAATGGAATCCAGTGCGCCCACCTCGTGGAAGTGGATCCGGTCGATTGGCATCTGGTGGATATCGGCCTCCACACGCGCCAGTCGTTCGAAACAGGCCGTGGCGCGAAGCTTGGCGGCGGCCGGGAGCGAAGAGGCTTCGATCAGCCGCAGGATTGCCGGCAGGTGCCGATGCGCGCCAGCCCCGGATCCCGCTAGCGCGGGAGCCGGCTCCACCAGCGTGAACCGGGTCGCGGCTATGCCCCCACGGGTCACGCGAGCGGTTTGCAGTTCACATCCATCTGGCAGCATGCCGCCCAGGGCGTGTTGGAGATCGGCGAGCGACAGACCCAGATCGATGAGGGCTCCAAGCAGCATGTCCCCTGATGCGCCTGACGAGCAATCGAGATACAGCACTGTGGCCATGGTCATCCAGACTTCGTGAGTTGTCCCAATTCCCTGAGGCTGCAATAGCGCGTGGCGGTCAGCACCAGATGATCCAGCACTTCCATGCCCATCAGCTCGCCCGCCTCGACCAGCCGCCTCGTCAGGGCGACATCCTCGGCACTCGGTACCGGATCGCCCGACGGATGATTATGGAACAAGACGATGCCGGATGCCCGCATCGATGCCGCTTCACGAAACACTTCGCGCGGGTGAACGACGCTGCGGTCCAGCGTGCCAACGGTCAGCACTGAGGTTTTCAACAGCCGGTGCTTGGTGTCGAGCAGCACAATGCCGAACTGTTCAACTGGTCGGGCGCCATACTCCGGCAGCAGGTGCAGGGCCACATCGCGGGGCGTTTTCAGCTGAATCCGATCGGCCGGCTCCCGCAGGAGCGTGCGGCGTCCCAGTTCCAGTGCGGCCAGCACCCGGGTGGCGCGGGCCGCCCCCACGCCGGGCAATCGTCTCAGTTCGTCGCGACTCGAGGTCAGCAGGCCATGAAGCCCGCCGGCGGCCTCGAGCATCGCGTTGGCCAGGGCCAGCGAGTTCATTCCGGGCGTACCCGTGCCGATCACGACGGCCAGCAGCTCGTTATCGCCGAGGGCTGTGGCACCAAGGCGGCCCAGCTTCTCCCGAGGACGGTCGTGCGGGTCCAGTTGCTTCACATCACCGGCCCTGCAAGAAGCGCGCACAATTCCGAACCGCGGCGGCGATCGGGCCGCTCCGGTCGCGGTACAGGCGGCAATTGTCGCGTGCGTCGGGTCCAACTGACTCAAGCCGTTGCCCGCCGCCTGGTCCCGAGGCGACCTCGATCGGTCCTCCCGTGCAATCGCTGCGCACCAGCGCGTGACCCACGTACGAGAAATCTGCACCGTGAATCTAGTGCCCCGTCCCAGTAGTCTGTCGCCTATTTTCCGGGCGGGGCATCCCGCCTCGCGGCGTTGCTCCTTCCTCGCATATTCCCGAT
>CAYHRK010000156.1:0-8346 GCA_964358795.1 uncultured Vicinamibacterales bacterium | reverse complement strand
CTGTGCCCTGGCCCCCGGGTTTGGCGGGGGTGAGGGAGGGGCGGGGGGGTTAGGGTGGGGCGGGGGGGGGACGACGAGAAGGTGCCTAGAACCAGGCCAGCAGGATTGTCCGCAGGCTCGTGAGGACGATCAGCATCCCTACCAGGAACATCAAGGGGCGCGTGGGGAGCAGTTTCGCCGCGTAGGCCGCCAGCGGGGCTGCGGCGACGCCGCCGATGATGAGGGCGACGACGATCGACCAGTGCGACAGGCCGACCGTCAGGATGAACACCACGGATGCGGAGACGGTGACGAAGAACTCGGCGAGGTTCACCGATCCGATGGATGTGCGCGGATGGTGGCCGCGCGCCACCAGCGTCGAAGCGACGATCGGTCCCCAACCGCCGCCGCCGGATGCGTCGCAGAATCCCCCCATCAAGCCGAGCCAGCGCAGGTGCGTGGTCACCTTCCGATGCGGACGGGCGACTGTCCAGGTCTTCCAAAGAATCAACAGGCCCATCAGCAACAGGTAGAGCGCGACGAACGGTTTGATGGAGTCGCCCGGTGCCGAGACCAGCGCATACGCCCCCAGCGCGGCGCCGATCACGCCGGGAATCGCGAGGCGCTTCAGCAGGAAGCGATCGACATTGCCAAAGGCATGGTGAGACAGGCCGGACACACCGGTGGTGACGATTTCGGCTGCGTGCACGCTGGCGCTGGCCACAGCCGGAGACAGGCCCAGGCTGAGCAATAACGTGTTGGAGATGACGCCGTAGGCCATGCCCAGCGCGCCGTCCACCAACTGCGCCAGGAACCCGATCGCCACAAACATCAGAAACTCGCCGGACACGACACCTCCGAAATAGTCATGTCCATTCTAATCCGCGTCTCTTACGTGTAGAATCCAACAGCCGTAACCCGCATGCCTGTCATTCCCGCCGATGCGGGAATCCAGGCCTCGCGTCCGCGGGGGCAGGCCTTGCGCGGGAGACGAACTTTTTAACCTTCGATCGTCCAGATACGACACGAGAGCCATGAAAACCCGCTACGGCGTTTCGTATTGGCTCGATCGCTATCCGAAGTCGCGTCAACCTGTGTACCCGAAGCACCGGGGTCCCATCGACACGCAGGTAGCGATTCTGGGCGGGGGACTGACGGGCTGCGCCACTGCGTACGTCTTTGCGGCCGCCGGCGTGCGCGTGGTGGTGCTCGAAGCCGATCGGATCGGGCAAGGTGCCGCGGCATCGTGTCCGGGACTCCTGCGGTTGGAACCCGCGGTGCCGTTTCGCGAGCTTCAGGATCGCCACGGCCGGCGCGTGGCCCGCCACTTGTGGCAAACATTCCGGCGATCGGGGCTGGATTTTGCGGCGACCATTCGCCGCCTCAAGATCCGCGGCGAGTTGGTGTCGGACGCGGCGTTGCGCACGGGCCAGGACGGGGCCGACGAGAAACACCTGCGCCGCGAGATGCAGGCCCTGCGAGACGCTGATGTTGAAGGTTCGTGGCTGTCACCCGCCCGATTGAAGCAGGAAACCGGACTGGCGGGCACTGGCGCCATTCGGTCGCCTGGCGATGGCTATCTCGATCCGTACCGCGTCACGCTGGGGCTGGCCGCTGCCGCCGTGCAGCGCAAGGCGGTGATCTTCGAGCGTTCGTCGGTGATTCGCGTGCGGCCCCTGCGGACGACCGTCGAGCTTCAGACCGCGGGCGGCGTGGTGAGTGCCGAGACGGTCATAGTGGCCAGCAATTATCCGCCGGCGTTCTTCAAGCCTCTGAGGCGCCATTTCCGGCTGTGTGACGCCTATTGCGTCCTGACATCGCCGGTGCCGTCGTTTGTCAGGCGCGAGTTCGGTCGATCGCGCGCCATCGTGATCGATCGGGCCGACCCGCCGCACGTGCTGCGGCGCACGAGCGACGAGCGGGTGCTGTTCGTGGGTGCCGATCAGCGGCATGTGCCGGTGCGCGTGCGGGACAAGATGCTGGTGCAGCGCACAGGGCAGTTGATGTACGAGCTGTCGAAGCTCTACCCGGCCATCTCCGGAATTCAGCCCGAGTACGGCTGGGACGTCCAGGTGTCGGTCTCGGCCGACGGCTTTCCGTGTGTGGGTCCGCACCGCAACTATCCGCATCACCTGTTTGCCCTCGGGGCGGGGCACCACGGCGTGGGAACGGCGTTTCTGGCCGCGCGGGTGCTGCTGCGCCAGTATCTCGATCAGGCTGAGAAGGGCGACGAGTTGTTCGGCTTCGGCCGGTTGCTGGGCCGGCAGTAATCTCGAATCTGGACCCCCGCTTTCTTGAGTCGCCGTAGCGGAAGGCGAAGGCGCTCGCGGGGGTGACGGACGGGGCGCGGGGGTGACGAAAAACTTGCTTCATTCGGTGAGATGGAGCCCGTAGAAGATGTCTAGTCGCTGATCTATACTCAAATCCAGCTACCCCTTTCCCGATTCTGTCCAGGAGGATTGTCCCATGCGGCGACGTCGGCCCGCCCTGTTGATGCTCGTGTTCGTACTGATCTGCGCGTCGCCGGTGTTTGCCCAGTCGCAGGCCGCTAACGGCTCGATTGAAGGCACCGTGCGCGACGGGTCTGGTGCGGTGCTGCCCGGTGTGACCGTGACGGTGACCAACACCGATACCGGCACCGTGCGATCGGTGGTGACCAACGAAAGCGGCTTGTACCGAGCGCCGTTGCTTCCGCTTGGCACCTACACCCTGCTGGCGGAGTTGTCGGGTTTCAAGAAGTTCGCACAGGCCGGCATTACGCTGGCCGCCGGCAAGACCGCCGAGATCAACATCGCACTGGGGGTGGGCGACATCAACGAGGTGGTGTCGGTGACCGCCGACGCGCCGATCGTGGACCCGGCCAAAATCGACCTGGGCCGCAACCTGAACGAGCGCGAGGTGAAGAACCTGCCAAACGTCTCGCGCAACCCCTACAATTTCGCCCTGCTCCAGCCGGGCGTCACCGGCTTCGAGAACTCCGAGTTCGGCGTGCCGCGTTTCAGCGCCAACGGCACGCTGCTGCGCATCAACTACCAGATTGACGGCAACACCAACACCCAGAAGGATCGCGCCGGCCTTCGTCTGCTGCCGGTGTCGGAAGTGATGGTGCGCGAGGTGAAGGTGATCACGAGCGGCTACGCTCCCGAATTCGGCCAGACGACGGGCCTCGTGTACAACGCCGTGACGCCGTCGGGCACGAACCAGGTGCGCGGGTCGGCCAGCTACCGCTTCCGCCGCAAGGATTTCAGCGCGCGCAGTTTCTTTCTGAACAACCCTTCCACGGTCGCCCAGGGTGCCGGCTACAAACCAGACACCCATGTCGATACGCTGACGGCTGAGGTGGGTGGTCCGGTCATCAAAGACCAGTTGCACTACTTTTTCGGCTTCGAGAACACGTCGCGCGATCTGTCGGCCGATCGCGCCATTACGATCAAAGCCGAGAACGCGGCGCGCATTGGTTTGACGTCGGCGGAAAGCTCGGGCGTGATTCCGGCGTCGCAGGCCGCGCGGTTCTTCATCGGCAAGGGCGACTACCAGATGAATGCGACCAATCGGCTCACGTCGCGCTACATCTTGTTCCGCAACGCGTCGCCCAACAACATCGGCAACTCGTCAGGTGGCACTCCCAACTCGACCGAGTGGTCCACCGACTTTCTGGACGCCATGGATTCATTCGCGACGCAACTGGTGTCCAGCGTCGGCTCAACGATGCTGAACGAAGTGCGCGTGCAGTTCGCGCACCGGCACCAGAGTCGCTTCACCAACGACCTGTCGGGCACCGGACCGGCCATCACCATCAGCGGCGCGGCCAACTTCGGCGGGCCGTTCCAGGGTGCGCAGGACGCCCAGTTCGACTTCAAGCAGAACATCTGGCAGGTGATCGACAACTTCACGCTGCTGCGCGGCGACCACAGCTACAAGTTCGGCATCGACGTCCAGTTTGTGAAGGACTTCCGCGCCACGACCCCGCGCCTGGCCTACACGTTCGCCAACATCGACGCCTACCTGGCGGCAAAGAGCGGTGCCAGCCCATTCGGCTACTCGACGTTTCTGCAGTTTCTGGGGCCGACCAATTTCGACATGAACTCGAAGCTATTCAGTCTGTTCGTGCAGGACGACTGGCGCCTCACGCCCACCATCAAGATGCTCTACGGCGTCCGCTACGACACGTACGCCTACCCGGCCGGCGATCCGAGCGCGCCGTTCTCCTACTCGCGCAGCTACGCCAGAGACAAGAACAACATCGGACCGCGCCTGGGCGTGGCGTGGTCGCTGAACAACAAGACGGTGCTGCGCGCGAGCACGGGCATCATGTTCGACCAGCCGCTCTTGGCGGCCTACGAGAATGCGGTGCAGTTGAACGGCGTGCGCACCTACACCGTCAGCCTCAGCCCGACCAGCGCCGGCGCGCCGGCCTACCCGAACACGCTGTCGGGCGCAAGCGGCATCACGCTGCCGACGCAGAGCATCTCGACGGTCGACCCGGCGTTCCAAACGATGCGCACGTTTCAGAACAACGTGCAGATCGACCGTTCCTTCGGCCCCAACTACTCGGCATCGGCCGGCTTCGTGTACGTGAGGGGGAGCCACCTGCCGGTCATCACGAACATCAACTTGATCAACCCGATCGGCACGTTGGCCGACGGCCGGCCGATCTACAGCACGGCGGTGAACGCCACCACCCGCATGGACCCGCGCTTCAACCAGATCAACACGGTGCAGTCGATTGGCGATTCCAGCTACAAAGGCCTGACGCTGCAGTTCACGCGACGGTACTCGCACGGCCTGCAATTCGACCTGGCCTACACGTGGGCCAAGGGCGAGGACAACGCGCCGCTCACCAGCACGCTCTCCGTGCAGGGTGACGATGGCCGATCCGATCCAAGCAGCCTGGACCGCGACCGTGGGCCGAACATCATGGACACTCGCCACAGCTTCGCCGGCAGCATCGTCGCGTCCCCCGAGTGGAAGGGAGACAGCGAGCTTCTGAACAGGCTGCTGAACAACAACCAGATTGGAGTGATGCTGCTGCTCAACAGCGGATTGCCGCAGAATCTGCGCAGCAATCGCGATCTGAACGGCGACGGCATCCTGGCCGACCGGCCGTTGAATGTGGCGCGCAACTCGGTGTACCTGCCGGCCCGCTACAACGTGGACATGCGCTACTCGCGTCTGATTCCGATCAGCGGCGCGCGCAAGGCCGAGGTGCTTGTAGAAGTGAAGAACCTGTTCAACACACAGCAAACATCGGCCATCGCCCGCGTGATCACTACCGACACGCTGGGTGTGCCGGCATCGGCCATTCCGGCCGACGGCAGCGCGTTCCCGATTGCCGGTCGCGGCGGCTACGAGGCGCGCCAACTGCAGATTGGCTTCAAGTTCCGCTTCTAAGCTCCGTGCGCGCCGCCCGGGGCTGTGATGTGATCGTGGTAGGTGCGGGCCCGGCGGGATCCACCGCCGCCCGCGCCCTCGCCCTTGGTGGGGCGCGCGTCCTGGTTCTGGACCGCGCCGCCTTCCCGCGCAGCAAACCCTGCGGCGGCGGCCTGACATGCCGCGTGCTGAAGCGGTTCCCGTACCTCCCGCCCGCGCTGGATCGCATCGGCACGCACGTCGTTCACCAGATTTACATGGAAAGTCCCGGCGGGCAGTCGGTCACCATCGACGCGCCTCAGCCGCTGGCGTTATTGGTTCGCCGTGTGGAATTTGACGGCCTGCTGCTCGACCTGGCGCGTCGGGCCGGTGCCGAGCTGCAGGAAGGCGTGGACATCCGGCGTGTCTCGAGAACCGACGCGGGCGTCCGTCTCGAGGCGCAGGACGGGCGCAGCTTCGAATCGCCGCTGGTGGTTGCGGCCGACGGTGTGTACAGCGTGGTGGCCAGGCGCCTGGGATTCAACGTCGGCTGGCCGCGCGAGGCGATGGCGCTCGACATGATGGAGGAGACGCCCAATGCCCGGATGCGCGCCACCGACACGGACACATTATGGGTGTCGTTCGCGCATGGGCGTGGACACGGCTACGGCTACGTGTTTCCGAAGCGCGACCATGTGAACGTGGGCGTCGGATATTCGGTTTCGTCTTACAAATCCGACATCGCCGAACCGGCCTACGCCGTGCACAAATCGTTTGTGACGGCCATGAAACGCCGGGGAGTGCTCTGCGGCGAGCCCGATCGAGCGTGTTTCACCCCCTATCAGATACCCATTGGCGGGCCATTGCCGGTCACGGCGCGTGGCGGGGTGTTTCTGGCGGGCGATGCAGGCGGGTTTGTGAATGCGTTTACGGCGGAGGGTATCTACTTCGCGATGGTGTCGGGCGAGCTGGCGGCGCAGGCGATTCTGCGCGGGCCGTCCGAGCGCCTCTACCAGCGTCTGTGGCGCAAAGAACTTGGATCGGAGCTGCGTGATTCGAAGTGGCTGGCCTGGTTCTTGTATACCGATCTGTCCAGGCTGGACCGGCTAGTTAGAGGCATGCGCGTCTTTCCCGAGGTGACCAGGATGCTCGCAGACTACACGGTAGGCGATCACACGTACACCGGGGTGCGGAGGAGGTTCCTATTGCGTTTTCCGCGACTCGGCTTCAAACTAGTGACAAAGGTCATTCTGAAGGGGTTGCGAGACCGGTTGCCACGCCCCGTCCGTCACCCCCGCGAAAGCGGGGGTCCAGGATCTGGATTCCCGCTTTCGCGGGAATGACGAAGTAGAGAGCGGGAATGACGGCGGGAGAGGCGTCGCTAGTACAACCCCAGCACATTGCCATGTCCCCCACATGGGGGACGTGTCGGAAGCGGCAACCGGGTCCCCCACGTGGTCCCGGCCTCGTGCAGATGAGAGGGACACGATGGCGAGTTACAGCGATGCGGTCCGGCATCTTCTGCGACGGGCTGGATTTGGTGCGCGGCCCGACGAAGTCTTGTTCTACGGCGAGCTGAAGATGCGCGACGCCATCGATCTGCTGATCGATTTCGAGCAGGTCGACGATGACGTGGACAGCTTTCTGGGAAAGGCAGGCTACGTCAACACCACGTCGCGCGGTCAGTTTCTTCCGAACACGGTCATTGTTGACGCCCGCCAGCGCTGGCTGTTCCGCATGCTGCACAGCAACCGGCCGCTTCAGGAAAAGATGACGCTATTCTGGCACAACCACTTCGCCACGGCGTACTCCAAGATCGCCGGCACGTACGGTTCGAGTGACGGCACGCGGTTGATGGCGGCCAAGCCCAGCGAAGACCCCGTGAAGCAGGAGGGTCAGCTGGAGCTCATCCGCCGCTTGTGCATGGGGAACTTCAGCGACCTGCTGGTGGCGGTTGCCAAGGATCCGGCCATGATTGTGTGGCTGGACGGCCGTCTCAACACCAAGCAGCAGCCGCAGGAGAACTTCGGCCGCGAGCTGATGGAACTGTTCAGCATGGGCGTGGGCTTCTATACCGAGCCGGACGTCTACGCGGCCGCCCGCGTCTTCACGGGGTGGAACCTGCAGCGCCGAACCACCAGCGGCACCGATCCCAACCCCTCCTACGCGTTCATCTTCAACGGTGCGACGCACGAGACGGCGGCCAAGACCTTCACCTTCCCGATCTACACGGACGGCAACCGGACGATCCCGGCCCGCTCGGCCGACGCGGGCCTGCAGGACGGTCTGGACCTGATTGCCGCCGTCGCGCGCCACCCGGAAACGGCCCGCCGGCTGGTCCGCAAGCTGTGGGGGTTCTTCATCAGCGAATTGACGCCGCCCGACGACGAGACGGTGCAGCGCTTGGCGGACGTGTACCTGTCGAGCGGCACCCACATCGGGACGCTGATGCGCCGGATCCTGCAGACGTCAGATTTCCGCGACGACGCCAACTACTTCGCGCGCTACTCGTGGCCGGCCGAGTTCGTCATCCGGTCACTCAAAGAAGTTGGCTGGGTCGGTTTTTCGGTGAACGACGCCGTCAGCGCCATGATCAACATGGGCCAGCAGCTCTACGAGCCGCCCGACGTGTCGGGCTGGGAGCTTGGGCCCGGCTGGGTCTCGACCAGCGGCATGCTGGCCCGCATGAACTACGCCGCCACGTTGACGACGAATCAGAAAGTGCGGCTGTCGGCCTCTGCCAAGCCGTACAACAAGACAGCCGACTCGGTGTTGTCGTTTGCGGTCGATCGGTTGTCGATGGTGCCGTTCGAGAACGCGCCCTACGAGGACTTGCGCGCGTACCTGCAGAGCGCGGCCTGGACCGGATCGGACGCGCAGTTGCAGGTGAAGGTGCCCGGCCTGGTGCACCTGATGGTTGGGTCGGGCGAATACGTATTCGTTTAGAGGCGCCCCCAATGAAGCGTACGCGACGCGAGTTCATCCGTGACGGGCTGGGCGCGTTCACCATCGGGCTGG
>CAYHRK010000155.1:0-8426 GCA_964358795.1 uncultured Vicinamibacterales bacterium | reverse complement strand
CGTCGCCTCAGCGCAATCGTATTGACCGGCGCGACTTTCAGCAACCGGCGCAGCGCAGCAAGATGGGTACGCAGCACGTCGCCTTCGGCCAGCGCCGCAAGCGCCTGCTTCGCGTTGGACTCCACGCGCCAGGCCGCGTCGTTCACAAACACGCGGGCCGCGTCCTGCTGCAGGGACGCGATTGGGTGGGCGCGATTGGCAGCTCCCAGCGCGCGCAGCACGGCGCTTTCGGCTTGATAGGTGTCGATCAGGATGTCGGCCACCGACATCATCACTTCCTGCTCGTCACCCAGCTTCTCTCCAAATCGCAGCATGGCCACACCAAGCACCGCTAGCGCCACCTTCTTGAACGCCTCCACCGTCTGCCGTTCGTCGGCGAGCGGCCCGCCCACGCCCGACGGCCCGGAGAGCTTCGGGGGAGCCAATAGCTCGTCCTGCAGCCGCTTGGCGGCTTGAATGATCCCCAGCTCGCCTTTCATCGCACGGCGCAGCAGCATGCCTGGAATCAGAAGGCGGTTGATCTCGTTGGTGCCCTCGAAGATACGGTTCACGCGCGCATCGCGATAGTGCCGTTCGGCGGGATAGTCGCGCACGAACCCGTTGCCGCCATGAATCTGGATGTTCTCGTCGATCACGTAATCCGCCATCTCGCTGCCGGCCACCTTGGCGATCGACGCCTCAACGGCGTACTCCTCGCCAGCCGCGAGCACGGCAGCCGTGTCCTCGGTACCCTGACGGTGAGCAGCAATGGCCGCGTCGAACAACCCGGCCGTGCGAAACAGCAGGCTCTCGACGCCGTATACCCGCGCGGTCATCTCGCCCAGCTTGTGCTTGATGGCGCCGAAATCCGCGATGGGATGGCCAAACTGACGGCGGGTTGAGGCGTACTTCGCCGACTCGCCGATAACCGCGATGCCGCCGCCCGTGCACATCGACCCCAGCTTGAGGCGGCCGAAGTTCAGCACGTTGAATGCCACGCGATGGCCTTTCCCGATCTCCCCCAGCAGGTTCTCGCCAGGCACCCGCGCATCCTGCAAGACGATGGGCGTCGTCGACGAGCCGTGTAGGCCCAGCTTGTGCTCTTCCTTGCCGCTCGATACCCCGGGGAAGGCCTTCTCCACGATGAAGGCGGTGAAGTGCTCGCCGTCCACCTTGGCAAAGACGATGATCAGGTCGGCGAACCCGCCGTTGGAAATCCACATCTTCTCGCCGGTCAGCACGAAGCTGCCGTCAGGCTGCCGAACCGCCCGCGCCCGCGCGCCCAAGGCGTCAGATCCCGCGCCCGATTCGCTGAGCGCGTAGGCACCGACGATCTCGCCCGTTACCAGCCGCGGGAGGTACTTGCGCTTCTGACTCTCGTTGCCGAACAGCAGGATCGACAGCGTGCAGAGGTTGACCTGCGCGCCGAAGGTGGTCGCAAATGAGGCGTTGCGCGAGATGCGCTCGCTGATGAGCAGCGACGACACCTTGTCCAGATGTACGCCGCCGTAGGTTTCGGGAACATCGGCCCCCAGCAGACCGAGCTCGCCACATTGGCGAACCAGCTTGCGCGCCAGCTCCCAGTCCTTCTGCTCGAGTCGATCGAGATTGGGCAGGACTTCCATGTCGACGAATTCGTCGGCCGTCTGTGCGATCAGCCGGTGTTCATCGGTGAATTGCTCCGGCGTGAAAATGGCCGATGGATCCTCGGCCTCGAGCAACCAGGATCCGCCTTTCCGCACAATCGTCGCTTCCTGCACGTTCATTGAGGCACCTCGTTCTATCGCTGCTGCTGTTTGCTTTCTACTGTCCTTGTTCCGCGTCAGCACCGCTCAAACATGCCCGCCGCTCCCATTCCGCCTCCGACGCACATGGTGACCATGCCGTACCGCGATCCGCGCCGGGCCATCTCGTAGAGCACCGACGTGGTCAGCCGCGCCCCGGTGCACCCAAGCGGATGGCCAAGCGCCACCGCGCCGCCGTTCACGTTGAGGCGATCGGGATCGATGGGCAGTTCACGCAGGCACGCCAACACCTGCGAGGCAAACGCTTCGTTGAGTTCGATGAGGTCGATCTCGTCCAGTCGCAGACCCGTACGCGACAGCAGCTTCCGGATCGCCGGAACCGGTCCCACCCCGAACCGTTCCGGCTCCACGCCGGCGGTGGCAAATCCGACGAAACGAGCAAGCGGTTTCAGTCCCAGCGCCTCGGCCCGTTCACGTGCCATCACCACCACGGCTGCAGCGCCATCGCTCATCTGCGAAGAATTGCCGGCGGTGACCGTGCCCTGCGCGTGAAATGCGGGTCTCAGTTTCGCCAGCGCCTCGAGCGACGTGTCGCGCCGCGGCCCCTCATCGATGCCGAACACGAACTCCCTTCCAACCGGCGCCGAGCCGTCGGCGGCTGGTTCGACGATGGTGACGGGAATGGGGATGATTTCGTCGCGAAAGCGTCCGGCATCGATGGCCGCCATGGCCAACTGATGACTCCGGAACGCAAAGGCATCCTGCTCTTCTCGCGTGATGTGACACTCCCGGGCATGGTTCTCGGCCACCAGACCGGTTGTGAGGTAGACGTCGGGGTACGTCTCGACCAGCCCGGGGTTTGGTGAAATCTTGTTGCCGCCCATCGGCACCAGGCTCATGCTTTCGGTGCCGCCAGCCACGATCACATCGGCCGACCCGGCGGCAATCCGCTCGGCGGCAAACGCAATGGCCTGCAGGCCAGAGGCGCAGAATCGGTTTACCGTGACAGCCGATGCCGACACGGGTAAGCCCGCGCGCAGGCTCGCGATGCGCGCCACATTCAGGCCCTGCTCGGCCTCCGGCATCGCGCATCCCAGAATCACATCGTCCACAAGCGCGGGGTCGAGCCCAGGCGCGCGGCGCATCACTTCAGCGATGACCGCCGCCGCCAACTCGTCGGGCCTGATGGTGTGCAACGCGCCAAAGGGCGCCTTGCCCACCGCCGTGCGTACTGCCGAAACAATGACCGCGTCTCGCATTGCTCATTCCCCCCCAGCCCCTAGTTCCGCAGCGTCTTCCCCGTTTTCAGCGTGTGCGCGATGCGCTCGAGCGTCTTCGCTTCGCCGCACAGACTCAGGAACGCTTCGCGCTCCAGGTCCAGCAGGTACTGCTCGGCCACCGTTGTCGCGTGCGGCAGCGACCCTCCCGCGAGAATCCATGCCAGCTTGCGGCCGATCAGCGCGTCGTGATCGCTGATGCGTGCGGCGCGATGGGCCAGGTGCACGCCTAGCGTCAGTGCGGCCAGCAGCCCTTCGCCGCCAACCGGAATGGCGGTGGGCCGGGCCGGCGGCTGATAGCCCGCTGCCGCGCGCGCAAGCGCACAGGCCTTCGCGTCGGCCAGCAACCGATCCCGGTTCATCGTGAATCCGTCGGAGGCTCGCAGGTAGCCGAGCCGTCGCGCGTCGGGTCCGCTGGCCGACACTTTGCCGAAGGCGATCGTTTCGAAGCTGCGCTGCACGTATGGCAGCAAGTCGACTTGCGATCCAGCCGGCCGCGCTTCGAGGCCGCGAATCAGCATCTCCTTGGTGCCGCCGCCGGCCGGAATCAGTCCCACGCCTACTTCGACCAGGCCGAGATACGTTTCGGCCGCGGCCTGGACGCGATCGCCGTGCAGCACGATCTCGCAGCCGCCGCCTATCGCCAGGCCGGACGGCGCCACAATCACCGGGATATCGGCGTATTTCAGGGCCATGGTGGCGCCCTGGAACGAGCGCACCATCAGGTCGATTTCTTCCCAGTTGCCTTCTTGCGCTTCGAGCAGCAGCAGCATCAGGTTGGCGCCGGCCGAGAAATTGGGCGCCTCGTTGCCCACGACCAGCGCCCGGAAGTTGCGGGCCGCTTCCTGGACCCCGCCGTGCAGCATCTCGATGGCGTCGCCGCCAATCGCGTTCATCTTCGAGTGGAACTCGACCGCCAGCACGCCATCGCCTAAGTCCACCAGGCTTGCGCCGGCGTTCTTGCCGACGACATGGTTGCGCTCCTTCGCGGTGCGGAGAATCTCGAAGCCCTCGCCCACAGGCGGCAAGGCGCCTTCGCGGAATCGCGTACGCCCGGCGTCGACCATCTGCTTGGCCAGGGCGGGCACTCCGCCTGGCGGCGGGACGGCTTCCAGGACCGCGTTCACGCCAAGGATATCGAGGATCTCGAAGGGCCCCATGTCCCATGCGAAGCCCCATCGCATCACGCGATCCACATCGTCGATGGTGTGGGCGATTTGCGGCGTGACCTGCGCTGCGTAGAGCAGCGTCGGGCCGAGGGTGTCGCGCATGAACTGGCCCACGCGGTCTTTGCCGAAGAACAACGTTCGCAGCCGCTCGGCCGGATCTTCAATCGACCGCGCGGCCTCCAGGGCGGGCAGCGTCACGTGGCTGGTGGGGAGGTACTCGAAGGTGACGGGATCCAGCACCAGGATCTGCGATTCGCCATCGGGCCGCTTCACGCGTTTGTAAAAGCCCTGGCCGGCTTTCTCGCCAATCCAGCCGCGCGTCAGCAGTTCCTGGACAAGAGGCGGCGTTTCGAACAGGCGCCGCGCCTCGGGATCGGGCAGGCGCTCGACGAGGGTGCGAGCCACGTGCACGAAGATGTCCAGTCCGGCCAGATCGAGCGTGCGGAAGGTGGCGCTTTTCGGCCGGCCTATGGCTGGGCCTGTTATCGCGTCGATTTCTTCGATGGTGTAGCCGCCGCTGGAAAGCGCGTCGAGCACGCGAAACACACCGTGGATGCCGATGTGATTGCCGATGAAGTTCGGCGTGTCCTTGGCCAGCACCACGCCCTTGCCCAGTCTGAGGTCGGCGTACCGCTGCACGTCGGCCAGCACGGATGGGTCGGTATCTGGCGTCGGGATGATCTCGAGCAGTCGCAGGTAGCGCGGCGGGTTGAAGAAATGCGTGCCGAGCCAGTGCCGCCGGAAATCGTCCGATCGCCCCTCGGCCAGCGCCGTCACCGACAGCCCCGACGTGTTGGTGCTCACAATCGAGCCGGGGCGGCGATGAGCGTCGACACGCGCCAGCAGCGGTTGCTTGATGTCGGGCCGCTCGAGCACCGCTTCGATGATCCAGTCGCACGCCGCAATCTGGTGCAGGTCGGTGTCGAATCCGCCTGTCCGGATGCGCGAGGCGGCGTCAGGAGTAAAGAACGGATCGGGTTTCATCTTGCGAACCCGCGCGAGGCCGTCTTTCGCCATCTGCGGCGTCAGGTCCAGCAGCCACACGTCGACGCCAATGCTGGCAAACAGCGCGCCTATCTGAGCACCCATCGTGCCCGCACCAAGCACCGCCACGGTTCGAATGGTCATGACCCGCCCTTTCGCACTCGAGATTCGGAAACCGGCACCCGCGACTCGACGCGGACCGGCAAGGCTCGGCGTTTTCGTGGGGCACCGCTGCGCGCGGGTGTCCCGGTCCGGCTGGCCAGACCACCCACCACGAGATCGATGACGAGATCGGCGTCGGCCACCAGCGCGTACCGCCGGCGGCTGAGCATCCAGTTGGTGGCCATTTCGTCGAGGGCGCCGAAGACAATCTTGGCGGCGGTGGTCGGATTCACATCGGATCGGAACACGCCCTGGGCCTGACCATCGGCGATCGCGCCCCGGATGATGCCGAGGTATTCCCGCAGCAGCGTGGCCGAGAAGCGCTCCATGTGCTTGGTCGACTGACGGAGTTCCACCTGGAAGACCACGGCCAGATCCCGATCGCGGCCCAGGCGATCGAGGTGCAACCGCGCAATCGCGCGCAGGCGATCGAGCGGCGCGGCCAGGCCGGCCAAAGCGGCGCGCCCCTGGTCGATGGCGTCGCGCATGGTCCGCTCGAAGATGGACGCCAACAGGTCGTCCTTGCTGTGGAAGTACAGGTAGACCGTTCCGGCGGCTACGCCTGCCTCGCGGGCCACGTCGGCCACCTGGGCGTTGAAGAACCCGTGGCGGGCGAACAGACGCGTCGCGGCGCGCAGGATCAACTCACGCTTGTCGCCACGTCCGGCCGGCCCACGTTCTGTCCTGGCGGTCTCGTCGGACCTGATGGCAATGGGAGAGGCAAGTGGCACACGGCACCCCGAAATGAATGACTGTTCATTCAGTGTCGTCTTCCGGAGGAGGTTTGTCAAGCGACAAGAGGAAACTCATCGTAGAATCACGTCAAATGGCTCCACGCGCTCTCACACTGCTGTTCACGCTCACCTTGTTTGCGGGATCGGTGCTGCTGTTCCTGCTGGAGCCGCTGTTCGGCCGATTGGTGCTGCCGCTCCTAGGCGGGGCCCCTGCGGTGTGGAACACCTGCCTGGTGTTCTTCCAACTGACGCTGCTGGCCGGCTACTTGTATGCCTGGGCATCAGCCCGGTGGCTGGGCCCGCGCGCGCAGGTGACGGTGCACGGCGCATTGCTGTTGGTGGCCTGTGTTGTCCTGCCGATTCGTATCGTGCCGGGGTGGCCGCCGCCATCCGAACAGAATCCGATCCCCTGGCTGCTGGCCGTGCTGTCGGTCTCGATCGGCTTGCCGTTTCTGGTGGTGTCGACGACGGCGCCTGTCTTGCAGCACTGGTTCGCCGGCACCGAGCATCCCGAGTCGCGCGACCCGTACTTCCTCTACCAGGCCAGCAACCTCGGCAGCACGATCGGTCTCATCGGGTACCCGGTCGTGGTGGAACCGTGGCTGGGCTTGCGCGATCAAGGCTTCGCGTGGACCGCCGGATACATGCTGTTCGTGGTGCTGTCGATTCTGTGCGCGGTCGCCCTGCTGCGGTGGCCGCGCGCCGTAGCTTTCGGAGGCGCAGCGATGCCCGCTCCACATCCGAAAGCTGCCACGCGCGGCGGCAAGGGCAGTGCCGCCAGGACGCCGGGGGAAGCGACACCAGGCTGGCGCACGCTTGGCCGCTGGACGTTGCTGGCGGCCGTTCCCTCGAGCCTGTTGCTGGGCGTCACCACGTACTTGTCGACCGACGTGGCTGTGGTGCCCTTGTTGTGGGTGATCCCGCTTCTGCTGTACTTGCTCACCTTCGTCCTCGCGTTCGGCCGGCGCACGCTGGTGCCGTTGCACGTGCAGGTGATCCTGTTCCCGCTCTTCGTCTTGCCGCTGACGGTAGCCCTGGTGCTGGGCGCGGCCGAGCCGGCATGGTTGATTGTTCCGCTCCACCTGGCGGCCTTCACGCTGGCTGCACTGGTGTGCCACACGCTTCTGGCGACCAGCCGGCCGGATGTGTCGCATCTGACGCTGTTCTATCTCTGCCTGTCGGTGGGAGGTGCCGCTGGTGGCCTGTTCAATGCTCTGGTGGCGCCTCAGTTGTTTCCCGTGCCGGTGGAGTATCCGTTGGCGCTGGTGGCCGTGTGCCTGTTGAAACCGTACCGCGACACGCCGGCGGCCCGGGCCCGGATAAACGCTGCCGATCTGTGGCAACCGGTGGCGGTCGGCCTGCTGTCGTATGCGCTGTTCGAGGTCGTACGGCGCGGCGGTTCCGACCTGACGAAGCTCGAAATCCTCTTGAGCCTGGGCGTGCCCGTCTTCATCTGCTTTGTGTTCTCGCCGCGTCCGGTGCGCTTCGGCCTGGGCGTGGCGGCCATCCTGCTGGCCGGTGCGCTTCGGCCCGACCCCTTCGGATCGCTCGTCAGCGTGCAGCGGAGTTTCTTCGGCGTCCACCGCGTGCTCGAAGACAAGCCCCTGCAGTTGCGCCTGTTGTTGCACGGCCGGACGCTGCACGGTGTCCAGAGCCTCGACGCGAACAAGGCCCGCGAACCGTTGGCCTACTACACGCGCGGCGGGCCGGCCGGCCAGTTGTTCGGCGCGCTCGGACACGGCCCCGGAAAGTCGATCGCCGTCGTCGGGCTGGGCGCCGGGGCGCTGGCGAGCTTTGGCGAGCTGGGACAGACGTGGACGTTTTTCGAGATCGATCCTATGGTGGTGCACCTGGCGCGCGACGCCGGTTACTTTTCCTACCTCCGGGACACCAGTGCGGCCACCACCGTCGTCGTTGGCGACGCCCGGCAATCGCTGACCCGCTGGCCGGGCACGTTGTTCGACGTGATGGTGCTCGATGCCTTCAGTTCGGACGCCGTGCCGGTACATCTGCTGACGCGTGAGGCGCTGCAGCTCTACCTGTCACGGCTCAAGCCGGGCGGCGTGCTGGCCTTCCACGCGTCGAGCCGGTTCCTGCGGCTTCGTCCGATGTTCGCGTCGCTGGCGGCGGATGCGGGGCTGTCGTCTCTGCGCGAACTGGACATGCGAAGCGAGCGAGCGGACCGGTGGACAGGATGGACGCCGTCGGAATGGATTCTGATGGCGCGCAGCCGCAACGATTTCGGCCCGCTCGCCACAGACAGCCGCTGGGGCCCAATCAAGGACGTCCCCTCGCGCGTGTGGACCGACGACTACTCCAATCTGATCACGTTGTTCCGATGGCGTTAGCCGGCCATGCCGTCATTCCCGTTCTCCC
>CAYHRK010000154.1:6652-8472 GCA_964358795.1 uncultured Vicinamibacterales bacterium | reverse complement strand
CCCCGCGCCCCCTTCGGACCCCCGCCCCGGGGCGGGGGTCCAGTCCTGGATTCCCGCCTTCGCGGGAATGACGGGTTGGGGGGGCCGCCTACTGTGCCGGCCACCTACGAGCGGACTCGGCAGTTTGAGGCGGCGCTTCGTTAGTAGTTCTTCTTTAGGTCCATGCCCGCGTACAGTCCGGCCACCTGATCGGCATAGCCGTTGAATTTCAGCGTGGGACGCTTGAAGAATTCACCGATGCGGCGTTCGCGGGCCTGGCTCCACCGGGGGTGATCCACATCGGGATTCACGTTCGAATAGAATCCGTATTCCTGTGGCGCCGATGCATGCCAGGCGGTTTCCGGCTGCTTGCCAACCAGGCGGATCCGGACAATCGACTTGATACTCTTGAATCCGTACTTCCACGGCACGACCAAGCGCAGCGGCGCTCCGTTTTGTCCCAGCAACTGGCGGCCATACAGCCCCACGGCCAGCAGCGCGAGCGGGTGCATCGCCTCATCGAGACGCAGGCCTTCTCTGTAGGGCCAGTTCAGCACCGGCGACCGCACGCCCATCATCTGCCTCGGGTCGTTGAGGGTCGTGAACTCCACGAACTTCGCGGTGTCTAGCGGTTCGACTCGCTTCAGCAAATCGCCCAGCGGGAACCCCACCCAGGGAATCACCATCGACCAGGCCTCCACGCACCGAAGGCGGTACACACGCTCTTCAAGCAGGTGCGGCTTGATCAGGTCTTCGAGCTGATAGTCGGCGGGTTTGCCGACGAGCCCGTCGATACGCACCGTCCACGGCTTCACGCGAAACTCGGCCGCGTTCATCGCCGGATCCGCCTTGTCGGTGCCGAATTCGTAGTAGTTGTTGTAGGTCGTCACATCCTGGAACGGCGTCAACTTCTCGTCCAGCACGTACGCACTTTTTTTCACATTCGGGATCGGTGTCTGGCCGGCGACGGCCAGGCTCGGGGGCACCCACCCCGCTGCCGCAGCAAGGGCAGGGATGGCAGCGGCCTTGAAGAACTCTCGCCGGCGCAGGTACAGGCGCTCGTCGGTGATCTCGGAGGATCGGATATCGGACGTTGGTTTGATCAGCATGGGGGCCCTGTCCTCAGCATAACCCGTCTGAGGGGCGGACTATTCCTGGCACAGCAACGGGTTGGCGTTTTCCGGCCTGGCGCGGTACACTTCATCTTCTCTCAACTGCAGGAGCCAAGCGATCGTGTCTACGGTGCTGCCGACTCCCCGCCGTCCGGGAACGGCGGGATTCTCGCGCTTCTCTCCCGGGATGCTGGCATTGCTCCGCGGCTTGAAGCGACACAACGAGCGTGAGTGGTTCCAGCCTCGCAAGCACGAGTACGAAAGGCTGGTTCGGGAGCCGATGGTCGCCCTGGTCGATCGACTGGCGCACGAGTTCGAGTCGTTCGCGCCAGAGCTGCTGGCCTCGCCACGCACATCGTTGTTCCGGATTTACCGCGATACCCGCTTCAGCGCTGACAAGTCGCCGTACAAGACCGCCATTGGCGCCGTGTTTCCGAACCGGACGCTACCCAAGACCGGGGGTGCCGGACTCTACCTCGAAGTGGCTCCCGAGCACGTGTGGATCGGCGGCGGCATGTACATGCCCAGCTCGCCCGAGTTGCACCTGGTGCGGGAGCACATCGTGACCCACCAGGCGACGCTGGAGCGTCTCATCAGCGCCGCTGGATTCCGCCGCACATTCGGAGAGGTCTCGGGCGACAAGCTGCAACGTGTCCCGCGGGGATTCCCTGTCGATCACCCGGCCGGCGAGTGGTTGCGGCATCGGCAGTTCCTGGCGTTTGTCGAGAA
>CAYHRK010000154.1:0-6552 GCA_964358795.1 uncultured Vicinamibacterales bacterium | reverse complement strand
ACGTTTCTGGCCGACGTCCAGTTCTACCGCCCCGAAGCTGACGTGACCGATTGCGCGGGACTGGTCCGTCACGCGGTGCGCGAGGCCCTGAAACCCCATACGCCCGAATGGCATCGGCTGGCCGCCTTGCCGCTGACGCCGCCCTTTCCCGACATCCGCTCGCGGGTTCAGCCTCGACTTGATGGCTGGCCGCTGTTTCGCGTGGATGGCGCCCGCTACGCGGAGTTCGCGGACGCCAAGACCATCGTGGGGCTCAACACGCGCCGCATCGGCACCGACTCGGGGGCGTTGCGTCCGGGTGATCTGCTGTATTTCCGCCAGCCTGAACAGGCGGCACCCGATCACCTCATGGTGTTTGTGGGGACGTCACTCTTCGAGCGCGACGGACGCGACTGGATCGTCTACCATACAGGTCCGATCAACGGCCGTGCCGGAGAGGTCCGCAAGGCTCGGCTCGCGGACCTGCGGCATCATCCTGTGGCCCGCTGGCGGCCGCTGCCTCACAACCCGGCCTTCGTTGGCATCTATCGACTGGTCTGGCTATGACACGAGTCCGCTTTCTGCTGATCGTCGGCATCCTGGCGCTCGGGCCCTCGGTGGTGGCGGCCCAGCCCGATGGCGAGGCCCGCGGGCCCGCCTTCAGTCTCTGGAGCAACGAGATCTTTGCGACCGGTGAACGCCCGGCCTTCTCATTGACTTTTCGGAATATCGATCACCTC
The DNA here is from genome assembly GCA_964358795.1 of uncultured Vicinamibacterales bacterium. GTDB lineage: Bacteria > Acidobacteriota > Vicinamibacteria > Vicinamibacterales > JAKQTR01 > CAYHRK01. Next base: position 5,833 of record CAYHRK010000154.1, on the reverse strand, counting down.
GATTTCCGCGTCTACCGGGTCGGCGATCCCCTGGCCTTTTTCGCCAACCTGCGTGACCCGCACCAGTTGGGCAGCGAGAAACCGGTGGTGCCCCAGGAACGCACCTGGATCGAGCGGATTGCCATCTGGAAAGCCGACCAACGGGTCGAGATCCGGGCCTTCTTGCGGGGCCAGGTCAGCGTGAAGTACCGGATGACGCGGCGCGAGCAGCAGGACAAGGAAAAGGTGGCGCAACGCCAGACGTTGCGCTACAACACGTTTGCGCAGGTCCCGCTGCTGAACCCCTCGCGCCTGGTCGCCTCGTGGCGCGAGATTCTGCCGCCTGTCCGCGACGCCGAGTCGCGCCGCATCCCGCTTGATGTGCGCGAGCCGGGGGTGTACGTGGTCGAGGCCGTCAGCCCTCCGCTGAAGGCCTACACCATCGTGATGGTGTCCGATATCGGCCTGGTCACCAAGACCGCTCCGGGGCAAATGCTGGTGTACGCCGCGAACCGCGCCACCGGAGAGCCGCAAAAGGATTGCGACGTGCAGACGATCGTCGATCACAAGATCGTCAGCACGGCGAAGACGAACCAGGACGGTCTGGTGATGACCGCGCTCGATCTGGTTCGCCCGGACTCTGTCGTCGCCGTCGCTCGCTGCGGGACGCAGGTGACAGCCACCGATCCCGGCGCCTGGAGCCTGCACGAACCGGCCCGTGAACTGGTCGGCTACGTCTACACCGACAAACCCATCTACCGGCCTGGACACACGGTGCGGATCAAGGGCGTGCTTCGGTGGCGAACGCAAGGACAGCTCGCGGCATTTGACGGACGCCAAGCCGAGGTCTCGATTGCCGACAACAACGATAAGGTTGTGCTGCGCGAAACCCGGGCGGTCGATGCGTACGGGGCGCTGAACACGTCGTTCGCCATTCCCGCAGGTGCGGCGCTCGGCTACTACACCATCACCATCGCGTCGAACGAGCAGCAGGCCAGCGGCAGTTTCGAGGTGCAGGAATACCGGAAGCCCGAGTTCGAAGTCACGGTGACCAGCCCCAACCGGTTCGTCGTGCAGGGCAACACCGTGTCGGCCACCATCAATGCCCTGTACTACTTCGGCCAGCCCGTGGCTGGCGGCTCGGTGAAGTACGTCGTTCACCGCCAACCCTATTACTCCCCCATGCGATGGAGCGACGACAGCGACGACGAGGGCGGCGGCTGGTGGGGCGGAGAGCAGGAAAGCGAACAGTCGGCGCGGCTCGACGATCAGGGCAATGTGACGGTCTCTGTTCCGGTGGCCGCCGACGAGAAGAAGCGCGACTACTCGGTGCGCATCGAGGCTCGTGTCACCGATCCGAGCAGTCGTGAGGTGGCGGGCCACACCATCGTGCACGCCACGTACGGCACGTTCTTGCTGGCGGCACAGCCCGATCGGTACGTGCAGCGGGGTGGCGCGAAGGCGCAGGTCACGGTGAAGGCCCTAGATTACGTCGGTGTGCCACAGCCGGGATTGTCGCTGGAAGTGGTGCTGGAGCGGCTCGTCTACGAACAGGGCCGTTGGGATGATCCGACGGTCATGGCCCTCACTCGCGGTACCGTGCAGACCGACGCCGACGGGATGGCCAGCTGGGCGGCCACGCTGCCCGCCGAACCTGGCACCTACCGATTCCGCGTCAACGGGGACAGCGCCGGCCGATCTGTCGAGGACACCGCGAATGTCTGGGTGTCAGGACAGCAGAACGCCTCGGAAGACCACACGGACACGTACCTCGAGTTGATCGCCGACCAGAAATCCTATCGGCCAGGGGACACGGCGCGGCTGGTGATCCGCGGCGCCGAGGTGACCGCCCCGGTGCTGGTGACCAAGGAAGCGCAGCACATCGCCTTCTATCGCGTGGTGCGCGTGGGCCGCGACAACACTGTCGATGTTCCCATCGACGATCGGGACGTGGGCGATACGTATGTCAACATCGTGTACTTGAGCAAGGACCGCCTGTATCGAGCTGAGCGGCGCCTGAAGGTGCCGGCCGTGTCGCGGCAGCTGCAGGTGACGGCCGCGACCGAACAGACCGTGATGCGGCCTCAGCAACCGGGCCGCTTCCTGTTGACGGTCACCGATGCGGCGGGCGCACCGGTGAAGGCCCAACTGAGCGTCGGCGTGATAGACGAGGCCGTTTACGGCGTGAAGCCGGATCAGACGCCAGACCCGCTGCGTTTTTTCTACCGGCTCAGCTACAGCCGGGTGTCCACGGACTTTTCCCGCGACTACTCGTTTATCGGCTACGCCGGGTCGCAGCCACTGCTGCTGACGCAACGCCGGCGGCCGTTCACACTGGCCGACTTCAAGGGCGACAAGCCGGCGCGGCCGCAGGTGCGCAAGAACTTCCCCGACGCGATTTTCTGGGCTGCCGATCTCACAACCGACGCGCAGGGCCACGCCACCGTGGAGGTGCCCTACCCCGACGCCCTCACCACGTGGCGATTGACGGCGCGAGCGGTCACAGCCGACACGAAGGTCGGCGCGGGGATCGCTCGAACCACCACGACCAAAGACCTCATCCTGCGCGTCGTGACGCCGCGTTTCCTGATAGAGGGCGACACGGTGGACCTGCCCGTGATCATCCACAACTACCTGCCGGCCGACAAAGCCGTCTCAGTGAGTGGCCGGGTCACGGGACTTGTTCCGGGTGAGACCCGCGGCGGGGCCGGCGATCTGAGTCAGCCGTTTACGGTCCAGGTGGCGCAGGGCGGCGAGACCCGGATCGATTGGAAGCTGAAGGCCACGACGGTCGGACCTGCCGTCGTGTCGGGGACAGCCACAACCGAGGGCGACGCCGATGCCGTGGAGATCTCGTTGCCGGTGCTGCCCTTTGGTTTGAAGCGCGAGGCCGGCACCGCCGGTTCCTTGCTGGGTGCCGGCGAGCACACGCTTCAGCTGCAGGTGCCGGACAACTCCAATCCGGCCGCGCGAAGCATCCGGGTACAACTGGCGCCGTCGCTGGCCGGGCCACTGCTTGGCGCGCTGGACTTCCTCACGGGGTATCCCTACGGCTGCACCGAGCAGACCTTGTCGAGCTTCGTGCCGAACCTGCTTGCCAAGCGCACGCTGGCCGAGCTGAACATCCCGGCAACCGAGCGAATGACATCGCTCGATCGTCAGGTGACCGAAGGCCTCGCCCGCCTCTACGACTACCAGCACGACGACGGGGGATGGGGATGGTGGAAGACGGACGAGAACCATCCGTTCATGACCGCGTATGCCGTGTTCGGGCTTCTCGAGGCGAAAGCTGCGGGGTACAAGGTCGACGAGTACCGGATCTCGAACGGCGCGCGGGCCCTGCGCAAGCTCTACGCCGAGTACCCTCGCGCCGTGCCCGAGCTGAAGGCGTACGTCTCCTACGTGCTGATGCTGGCCACGTCGCGTGGGGTGGATATGTCCGACTACGGCGAGGAGCCGAAGTGGGAACGTGCCGCCGCGCTGACCGAGCTGTGGAACGCACGGGGCCGAATGACGGCGTACGGTCAGAGCCTGCTGCTGCTCGCGCTGGACCTGGAGAAGGACACGCGCGGCAACGAGCTGGCGAAGACCCTCAACGGGTCGGCGCAACGCAAAGGCGATCTGGCCTGGTGGACCACCGACCACGACCCGCTGCTCGAGGATTTCGTGGACACAAGCGTCGAGGCCACAGCGTTTGCCGTGCGGGCGCTTGCACCAAGGGATCCGAAGAACCCGTTGCTCGAACAGGCCGTGCGGTGGCTCCTGTTGAATCGGACCTACGGCCTCTATTGGGCCAGCACCAAGCAGACCGCGATGGTGCTCTACGGCCTGCTCGACTACATGAAGGCGCGTCAAGAGACGGCGGCCGACGGCGAGGTGGACGTCTTTGTCAACGGCGTATCGCTTGGGACGAAGAAGTTCACGGCTGCATCGATCACCTCACCAGATCCCATCGAGCTGATTGCACCAGCCCAGCCGGGCACCAACACCGTGCGCATGGTCACACGCGGCGGGAGTGCGCTGTATTGGGCGACGCAGGCGACGTACTACGATACGCAGGCGGCGCAGGAACGGACGGGGTCGCACAAGCTGGCGCTGCAGCGGGAGTACTTCACGCTGTCGCCGGTCACGCTGAAGGGACGCATCGTGTATCGCGAGGCTCCGCTCAACGGCCCTGTGAAGCCAGGCGATCTGCTGCTGGTACGCCTGACGACCGCGGGATCAACCGACTGGCGGTACCTGATGCTGGAAGACCCGATTCCTGCCGGCACCGAGGCTGTCCGCCAGGACGATCTGTACAAACTCGAGCAGCCGAAACAGTGGTGGTGGGGCAGCCAGCGCGAGTATCGCGACAACCGCGTCGTCTTTTTCCAGGAGTCGTTCGAGAGCGGGCGTTACCAATTCAGCTACCTGCTGAAAGTGGTGACGCCCGGTGTATTCAGGACACCGCCGGCCCGGATATCGGCCATGTACGTGCCAGAGGGCACGGCATCGAGCGCCGCGATCACGCTGACGGTGGAATCGCCGGGCTCGAAGCCCGCCTCGACGCCAGGCAACGGAGGTAAACAGTGATGAAGCGCGCCGCCGCCGTTGTGGCGTGGCTGGCTGCCGGCCACCTGGTGCTCGGGGCGTTCTACTGGGCGCTGCTACAGGTGCCCGAATCGAACGTCTTCATGCTGACGACCTCCTTGCTGCTGGTCGTGACGATGGCGCTGTGGACGGGGCTCATTGAGGGCACCGCCTTGCTGGCGTGGTCTGCGAAGGGCGCCGTCACGCCGTCGATAACGACTGCCCTGCGTCGATCGTGGCTCGTGGTGTTGCCGCTGGCCCTGGTCGCGCTGGTCTGGTGGCTGACTGGACTGGCAGACTCCTGGTTCGCCCGGCACGCCGGCGAGATCGACGCGTGGCTGCTCGTGAAAACAGGCTGGACGCACACCAGCGGTCTGCATGCGACCATCACGTGGCTCGTGGCCTTCTTGAAGTACGGGGTAGGAGCGTCGGCCGCCCTCGCGCTGTTCGCGGCTCTGGTGAGCAAGGGGCTGGCAGGGCTGGCGAGCCTGGCATGGCTGCGGCAGGCGTTCGGGTGGCGGCAGCTGGCGGGCATCGCCATCTCCCTGTTCGCCGGTGTCGCGCTGCCGTGGCGCCTGGCGTACTGGCGGCCGGCGTCGCTGTCGGCGACGTGGGTGGAACCCGTGTTTGCGGGCGTCAAGCTGTTTGCGATGTTCATCGTGATGAACGTGGCGTGGGCGGTGGTGCTGTGGATCGTGGCCAGGCAGGCGTCTACCGACACGCCACCCCCGGCTGTGTCAAAGGCAGTTGAGCTGGCTGCCTAGCGTAAATCCTGCCAACGGCGGCCCGTCTTCAGGGCCCGTTCGACGCATGCACCGGCCGCCGCGTAGGTGTGGCGCCACGCGTCTGCAGACGTGGGCGCCCGTAGTTCGGCGTCGGTGGGACACGGTTCGATGCGATCGCGTCGAGAGCCTTCGGGCGGCACGCCCAGTTCCCCTGCCAAGATCACGGCCAGTCCTTCGCGCACCCACAACGGCCTGTCTCGCAATCGGCTATCGGTCAGCACGTGGACAAACTCGTGGCGCAGCGTGGATTCCAGTGTGCCGCGCTGGCGAAGCACCCCGAGCGGCACCAGGTCTATGCGGGTTCCGCGTGTGCGTGCGGCGGTCCACCAGGGCTGCCCGGTCTCCCGTGTGTAGCTCTCGACGGTGGAGTGAAACCGTACGACAGTGTCGGCAGGCTGAGTCGCGTCCAGTTGTCGGGCCACACTGGCGAGCAACCGCTGGGCGGTGTCGCGAACCTCGCTCAGATCGCGCCGATCTGATTCCGGCAGTTCGATCCGCAC
>CAYHRK010000153.1:0-8502 GCA_964358795.1 uncultured Vicinamibacterales bacterium | reverse complement strand
CGGGAGTATTTGAGGGAGGAGCAACGCCGCGAGGCGGGATGCCCCGCCCGGAATATGTCGGCGAACTTCTGATTCGGGACACTAGGACGGGACACGAGCGCGATGCCGTCCGCAGACGAGTCAGGCTTCGTCAGTACCACCCGTACTGTTCGGCGGCCTCCGCCAGCGCCGCGATGTTCTCCGGTGGGGCGTGCGGCGGGACCGAGCACGCGGTCGAGAGGATGTAGCCGCCTCCCCGCATGGCGATGTCGAGGCGGCGCCGCGCGTCGGCGGCGCACTGGACCGGGGTCCCGCGCAACACGGTGTTGACCGGGTCGACATTGCCCTTCAGGAACAGTCGATCGCCTACGCGCCGCTTCGCGTTGGCAAGGTCGACATCCCCGAGCGGCGGGGGATCCAGCGTGTCGATCCCTGCTGTGCCTGTCTCTTCGAGCAACTCGAGCCGATCGCCCAGCAGCCCACACGTGTGCGTGTACACCGGCACATCCGGATGAGCAGTCCCGAACGCCTCGATCAGGTGCCGTTCGGCCGGCAGCACGAACCGGCGGTAGTCACCGGGCGAGATGAAGCCCCCGCCGGCGTAGGCGCTGGAGATGAGCACCGCGTCGGCGCCAGCCCTGGCGTGACGATCCATCAGCTCGAGGGCGCCGCGTCCCAGCGCGTCGAGGCACGCAGTCACTTTGCCGGCATCGCGTCGCAGGGCCAGCATGGCATCGCTCACGCCAACCAGTTCGACCAACTGGCTGAACGGCGAAAACACCTCGCCGTGCACACTGACATCTGGACACCGCGAACGGACCAGACTCAACCCGTCGCCGTGAAACGGGGGGAAAAACGCCGGCGACGCCACGCCGTGAGCGCCTGACGCATCCGGTATCGCCGCGGGTGTCAGATCGAGTCCCCAAGAGTACGGATACGTCACACCGGACAGATCGTGCGGCTCCACATAGTAGAGCAGGTCCGGATCGATATCGGCGAAGCGCGGGAGCGGTGTTGGCGCGGCATCCGACAGGCAGACGTGCGGGTTGTCGTCGAGCGGCACGAGCGTGATCCACCCGTTGGCCCAGACGACGGCATGGCCATTGGTGGTCTCACGGACCTCCACCACGTACGAGCGCCAACGCGGATCCCGCCCCGGGAGATTCACGAGAATGCCGTCGAATCGGTACCTGTCCCTGAGAGAGACGAGGGCGTCGGCAAACGCCGTCGTGTCGTGCCAGATGGCAATCGCGTCGCCGGAGGCCTGCAGGAAGTAGTGGCCGAGCGAGAGTTGGCACATCACCGGCACCCGATCGGGGGTGCCGCACCGCATCGCAATGGCCATCCGCTGGCGTGAGGTCATCGCATGCCCCTCACAGACGCCATCAGGCCTCGGCGTCAGACGCCACGGCTTCCGGGAGTTCGGCGTTGGTCGACGGCCATGCGAAAGGCTCGAATATGCTCCGGTGTCGTTCCGCAACAGCCGCCCACGATGGACACCCCCAGGTCGATGAGCACCTGCGCGTGCTGGGCCATAAACGCAGGCGTCTCGGCGTACACCACGCGATCGCCATCCGCCTGCGGCAGGCCGGCGTTCGCCTGGATGAGGAGAGGCAGATCCGTGCGCGCGCGGAACTCGTGCGCGACGCCCACCATGTGCTCGCTGCCGTTGCCGCAGTTCGACCCGACGATGTTTGCGCCTGCCTCGGCGAGGCCGGCTGCGGCCGTTCGAATGTCCGTACCCATGATGGTGAAGAACCCGCGCGGGGTCGCATCGAAGGTCATCGTGGCCATCACTGGAATGGTGGCCGAGACGGCGCGTGCGGCCTTGACCGCCAACTGGGCTTCTCGCAGATCGGTCATCGTCTCGATGCAGAGCACGTCCACGCCGGCCTCGATGAGGGAACGCACCTGCCGCTCGAAACTCGCGTAGACCTCTTCGGGCGCCGTGTCGCCGTAGGGCAGCAGGGTGCGCCTGCTCGGACCGCACGACCCCGACACGTAGGCCCGCGTGCCCACCACTCGGCGGACGGCGGCCACCGCGGCCGCGTTGACGGCGTCGGTCTGCCCATCGAGACCATACCGCGCCAGCGCCAACGGAGAGCCGCCGAACGTGTTGGTCTGCACCAGGTCAGCGCCGGCGTCCACGTACAGCCGGGCGACCTGCTCGAGGCGCGCCGGATCGGCGAGGTTGAGCGACTCAGGGCACTCGCCAGGCGGCAGGCCGTACTCGAAGAGCATCGTGCCCATCGCCCCGTCGGCCACCAGGACCTCGCCTGCTCGGAGACGCGACAACAGATCCATCATGAGACAAGCGCACTCACGCGTTCCACGGCGTTTGCGGCGTCGTAACCGTACGTGTCCGCCCCGATCTCGCGCGCGAACTCCGCCGACACCGGGGCCCCGCCGACAATAGTCTTGACGTGTCCGGCCAGTCCTTCCTCTTTCAGCAGAGCCACCACCTTTCTCATGACCGGCATCGTGGTGGTCAGCAGTGTCGACAAGCCAAGCACCGCGGGCTGGAGCTCTTTCACGGCGGCCACGAAGCGAGCGGGCGCCACGTCATGGCCGAGATCGATCACTTCGAAGCCGGCACCACGCAGCATGATGCCCACCAGTTGCTTGCCAATGTCGTGCAGGTCGCCCTGCACCGTGCCCAGAACGACCCGCCCCCGCGTCGGCACGCCGTCTTTCGCGAGCAACGGCTTCAGCAGATCCATCCCCGCGTACATGGCTTTGGCGGCCAGGAGCACGTCGGGCAGAAAGATCTCGCGCGTCCGGAACTTCTCGCCCACGACGTTCATGCCAGCAATCAGTCCGTGGTCGAGGATGTCTCTGGGGGCGAGGTTCTGTGCGATGGCCCTTCGCGTCAGTTCGGCGACCTTCTCATCGTCGCCACGCTCGAGTTCGGCCACGAGGGCACTCAGGATGTCCATGGTGTCGCCTTTGTGAGTTCTTCGGGTACCCGGCGCATGCGGGTGAGGCAGGTTGAGGTGCGGCACTCGGCACAACACGAGTAGGTTGGCGAGAACTCGTGGATGTCGCGCTGGCCCAGCACCATGACGCCCGAGATGGACTTGAGCGGCTCCATCAGACAGCTGTCTCTGAGCGTGAGGCCGATCGCATCGGGCTTGAGCGCGGCAAAGAGCGCGCGCTGCCCGCTTAGATGCCATCCGCAGTACCCCGGACTGTACCGCACCAGACTGGTCGACGGTGTCGCGGTCCCGCTGCGTGTCAGCTCGTCGAGGACGCGCTGCTCCAGCCCGTCGGCCGCCAGCTCCGTGGCTTCCGAGGCGGCGGCGTCAAGCGTGGATCCCAGCGCGAACTCGCGCGCCTCGAACAGCTCGGCAATTCTGGCGCTGACGGCCCGGCCGATGGTGACGGCGAAGAGCGTCAGAGCGTCGGCGCGCGGGTAGATCTCGGCGAGCGGTGTGTCGGGGGCATTCTGCCCCTCACCCTGATAGACGGCGCCGAAGTGGTCGGACGAAATGCCGGCAGACAGGCCGACGGGATCGGCAAGCGCAGCGAGCTGCTCGCAGGCGGCCTCGACCGTGGGTTCGTGCCGCCGCCGGGCCGAGGCATCGTCGGGCAACCCGAGCCGCTCCAGAACGGTTGCCGGGTGAGGCATGACGTCACGGCACGCCAGCTTCAGGATGGTGGCGCCCATCACTCGGCGTGCGGCAGCGTCTCGAGACCATGACGACGAGCGTCGGTGGTCATGAGGCGGGTCAATTCGGTCTTCACGGCGTCGGAGAGACGCGACGGAACGTAGTCACCCACCAGCCGCGTGACCTCCTCACGCGCGCGCGCCCCGAGCGTCAGTCCGCCTTCCTCCTGCCACCTAGCCCTGTTGGCGCGGTCGATGACGCGTCCGGGGAATAGCTGCTCGTCCTTCAGGTAGCGGCGTGTGTGTTTCGAGATGAGCAGGTGCCCGTCCTTCAACAGTTCTTCGAAGTGCGGCACCGCGGGGAAGTCGTCCCTGGGCGCGATGCCCTTGACGGCCCGCAGCGCCATCTGGCAGATCTCGTGATCGAGCACCAGTTTCTCGAGGCTCTGACAGCTCTCGAAATCCAGCATGCCCGGCCCCGAGATGCTGTTGATGCCGGCCAGGGCCGCCAATGCTGCGCCAATGGCCGTTTCCAGCCCGGCCTGCGCGTCGAGTTGCTTGGCGTCGCTCAGGGCAATGTAGGCCTGCGTCGGCAGCCCCAGGTACTTGCCGATCTCGCTGCACGCGCAGTCGATCATCTGCGTTTCTATCGCGCCCATTGGCGTGGTTTCGTATCGCACGTCGAAAATCGCCGGAGATCCTCCCCACAGCACGGGCGTACCAGGGTTGGCCAGCTGACTCATGACCAGGCCGCTCAACGTTTCGGCGGTGTGCTGCACCAGCGTGCCAACCAGCGTCACAGGCGCCATGAAGCCAGCGAGCGGCATCGATATGTATTCGACCGGGATACTGTAGCGGGCACAGTCGAGCAGGTTCTGCGATGTGACGTCGCTCCACTTGAGGGGCGCTGTGGGGCAGCAGGAGAAGATCGTGAGCGGCTTGGCCTTGAGTTCAGCCTCAGATCCCCGAACGGCCACTTGCATGGCCTTCATCACCGAGAACGAGTCGATCGTGAAGGCACCGGTGACGACCGGCTTCTCGCCGAAGAGCAGGCTGAGGTACAGACGGTAGCTATCAGAGACGGCTTCCGGGACATCGATCGGGATAAGGGCGGTGCTCTGCGCCGCGATCGCGGGTAGACGGCTGACGAGCTTCGCATGCTGGACATAGTCGGCCGTCGAGGGCCTGCGAATAGCGCCAGTTTCGCCGTCCAGTATGTTGATGGCCGCTGAACCTGGCGTGAAGTGCACATTGTCTTCTGACAGGTCGTGGGTCTGCTGTCCCAGCACGTCGTACAGCCGGAAGCCTCGCGGAGCCCGGCCGATCGCCAGGTCGATAAGCTCGTCGCTGAACCAGGCGCGCCGCCGGGCGCCGTCCACCCGCGCGCCGTGGTCACCCAGCAGGGCCAGGGCGTTGGTATTGTGGATTTCCACGCCGAGCGTGCAGAGCACCTCGCGCGCCTCGGCAAGGATGCGTCCGATGAGGCGGATCTCGAGGAATCTGACGACAGGCCTGACAGGCCGAAATGGGGCGCTGTTCGAGCTGGAAGATGGCATAACCGCGGTTCTCAGTTCGTCTGGATCCCGGTCGCCGGTCTGGAGGCGTGGCGGCAAAGCACAACGCTCGGCAGCCAGTGGCCGGCACCGCACCGCGCAACACTACCCACCGGGACGTTGTTGTGTCAACAGCCCGAGTGAGCCAGCCCCGAGACTCGGGCGTCTGCTAATGGATGTTCCGTTGCCCCACAGCAACCGGCTGGGGACCCGAGCCCGCGCGGCCCTATTCCATTGGTTCGGCCGAGAGGGCTGTGGCGCCAGCGTGATCCGAGATCTTGGTCGGCACGCTTCAGCGGCCCTCGCCCTGCGGCCGATATTCGCGCAGCGCGCATCGACGGCCATGACGTCGATGTCGAACGTCGATCGCGAGACGCCGGCGGACGCCAGCGCGGCCGCTCCGACGAGCGCGTGACCAATGTTCAGACCTTCCAGCACGGATCCCACACGAGTGAGGAGCGTCATGGCAGCGGTGCGGTCCAGGCCGCCGCGCTCCGGTGTGTTTGCCAGCCCAGCCCAGTGCGCGGTAGGCTCTTGGCATGAGATACCTCGCCGCAGCGCGCCTGTCGCTCGCCCTCGCGCTCTCCACGGCCGTCGTGCTGGCTGCCTCCGCTCCCGCCGCCGCCCAGATACCGGCCGAGATCGCGGCCCTTCGCAAGGACGTCGACGCGTTGAAAGCCGGTCAGGCAACGCTCCAGAAACAGCTCGATGAAATCAAGGCGACGCTGCGCCCGGCGCCCCAGGACTCGATCATCAACGTGACGCAGGATGTGTCGGTCCCGATTGCGGATTCGCCCGTCCGTGGCGCGGCGTCAGCCGGCGTGGTGCTGGTCGAGTTCTCCGACTACGAATGCCCGTTCTGCGGTCGTTTTGCCAACGACGCCCTGCCGCAGATCGATCGCGACTACATCCAGACGGGCAAGATCCGCCATGTCTTCCGCGACTTCCCGCTGGAGTCCATCCACAAGAACGCGTTCAAGGCCAGCGAGGCCGCCGCGTGCGCGGGTCAGCAAGGGAAGTACTGGCAGATGCACACGCAGTTGTTCACCAACCAGAAGGCGCTGACGCCTCCCGACCTTGTGCGGCATGCGCAGTCGGTGGGACTCGATGCCGCAGCCTTTCAGCAGTGCCTGGACTCTGGGAAGATGGCGGCGCGGGTGCGGCGGGATATGGAACTCGGTCAGAAGATGGGCGTCTCGGGAACGCCGATGATCCTGATCGGCACACCGGCCGCGAACGGCGAGGTGAAGATCCGCAAGGCCATTTCCGGCGCGATGCCGTTCAGCGTGTTCAAGCAGGCCATCGACGACGTGCTGGCTGGCAAGTAACCGGTCGCGCGCCGCGCCGGTCGTGGCTGCCGAGCGCCAGGATCACGTCGCTCCCCGCCAGTTCGTGGCGAAGGAGCATATAGTCCCAGAGCGTGCGCGCCAGCGAGTCGGTCATCGTTGAGTCGTTCATCGCGCGGTCCGGCGCCTGCCACCTTGCGGACCTTTACGCTGTTTCTCGCCGTAGGTCATCAGCTCGTTCCTTCCGCCGACTGTCCTACTTGCGGAAGCCGCCCGACAGCACACCCAGCAACGCCAGCGCCGCCGCGAATACACCGCCAGCGACGACGGGCGTGATGGAGCCCATGAGGAGCAGCGCGGCGACGAGGACCGATACTGTTAGAAGAGCCGCGACCGCGTGTTTCCCTTTCATGGAGACCTCCCGTGTTGTGTGGAACGTGGCGACCAGGGCAGCTTACCAACGGTGCCCGAAGCGGTCTACCTGTGAGAGGGGACGGCGACATCGCACAACGCCACGGTGTCCAGGTAGCCCGCGCGCTATAATTGGCGGCAAGGTCGCACATGGACATGTCCAGCCTCGCTAAGATCGGCGCCAGCCACCGCGTCAGGCTACTGCTGCAGCATGGCTCGACGGTGTCGGGGCACGTTCATGCCCGGAGCGATCTCGACCTTGCCGCGCTGTTCGAGGACGGCCAGGGGGCGCTCGGGAGCGTTGTCGCACTCAGCGCCGATTTGCAGAAGCTCTACCCTGGGCGGGACGTGGATGTCGCGGTCATCAACCATGCCGATCCGCTGTTTCTGAAGAAAATCCTGGAGCGGTGTCAGCTCCTGTATGGCTCACCGCGTGTGCTGGCCGAGTTGCGCATGTACGCGTTCAGGCGCTACCAGGATCACCGCCGCTTTCTGGCGCTCGAGCGGGACTACGTCAGGCGATCCCTTCAGCGATTGGCGACACGATGATCGACGCTGAACTTGTCAACCGGAAGCTCCTGCTAATCGCGAAGGACGTCGAAGCCCTGCAGGGGCTGGCGGACATGACGCTGGACGTGTTTCGGGAATCCTCGATCAACGCGGTGCTCGCCGAACGGTACATCGAGCGCGCGGTTGGCAGGATGATCGACATCAACTACCACCTGCTCACGGAATCCGGGCAGGCGCCTCCGCCAGACTACTACCAGTCATTCCTGCAACTGGCGGCGATTGGCGTCTATGCGCCCGAGTTCGCCCAACGGATTGCCTCCTGCGCCGGTCTCAGGAACCGCATTGCCCACGAGTACGACGACATCGACCCGAAAAAACTGTTCGAGGCGGTTCGTCAGGCCATCCATGACGTACCAGAGTATCTGCGCCACGTCGACGCGTGGCTGGGTCGGTAGGCCGCTGGCGCGGGGGGCAACCCGCGCCCGGGATGGGAATGGTGCCGTTCGCCGACTGCCGAACTGACCTCGATGACTGAGTCCAGCTGGATGAGGGCCCGCCTTCGCGGCGGTCCGGGTTGCGTCAGTCCTCCCGCCGCTTCGGCGAGACAGCCTTCGCTGGTGCCAGCTGGCTTGCCAAGCCGAAGCTCGGACTGACGCCAGCGCTGCCCTTCGACTCGCTGCGCTCGCTCAGGACATTCACCTCGGCTGTGATGGTGGCCTGCCATGAGCGAGGCGGGAGAGCAGGGCCGAGTCGAATGGTGCCGGAGGAGGGAATCGAACCCACACGGGGGGTGAACCCCACGGGATTTTGAGTCCCGCGCGTCTGCCAATTTCGCCACTCCGGCACGCCAGGGATGGACGGTCCGCAAACGAATCCCGAGTATAACACGCAGTTTGCGGCGACCACCTCGCCGCGGATGGGCCGTCGGATCGCCCGCCGAATCTGGCTGCCTGACTGGATTCCCGCTTTCGCGGGAATGACGATGGGAGAGCCGGAACCCCAGAATGGCGGTTCCACTCCCGGCGCCGATCGCCCTCGGGCGGCCGTAGCCGAAGGCGAAGGCGCCCGCGAGAGGGCTCGGCAGTGTGACGCGGCGCTTCTCTAGACCTTCCCCACGAAGGCAACAGCCAAGTGCGGTGCTAAACGAGTGGGAATG
>CAYHRK010000152.1:6682-8615 GCA_964358795.1 uncultured Vicinamibacterales bacterium | reverse complement strand
TTGCCGCCCGGCCCGATGACGTCGCGGATCTTGTCGACCGGAATCTTGATGGTGACGATCCGAGGCGCGTGCATGGAGACGTCGCCGCGCGGGGAGGTCAGCGTCTGTCCCATCGTGGCGAGGATCTCGAGCCGACCCTTGCGGGCTTGTTCGAGCGCCTTGCGCATCACGTCGGTGGTGACGCCGGTGACCTTGATGTCCATCTGCAGCGCCGTCACGCCGCCGAGGGTGCCCGCCACCTTGAAGTCCATGTCGCCGTAGTGATCCTCGGCACCGGCAATGTCGGTCAGCACGGCGTACTTGCCCGTCTGCTCGTCCATCACCAGGCCCATGGCGATGCCCGCGACCGGGGCCTTCAGGGGCACGCCGGCATCCATCATCGCCAGTGCACCGCCGCACACGCTGGCCATCGACGACGAACCGTTCGACTCGAGAATGTCTGAGACCACGCGAACCGTATAGGGAAACGTCTCTTCAGGCGGCAACATCGGCGCCAGGGCACGTTCGGCCAGCGCCCCGTGGCCGACCTCGCGGCGGCCGGGGCCCCGCATGAAGGCGACCTCACCCACCGAGAAGGGCGGGAAGTTGTAGTGCAGCATGAAGCGCTTGTAGATCTCGCCATCGACCATCTCGATCTTCTGTTGATCGTCGCTCGTGCCCAGCGTGACGGTGACCAGGGCCTGGGTTTCGCCGCGCGTGAACACGGCCGATCCGTGTGTGCGCGGCAGCACCCCGACTTCGGACCAGATGGGTCGAATCTCGTCGAAAGCGCGCCCGTCGAGGCGCACGCCGCGATCGAGAATCTCCTCTCGCATCACCTTTCCCTTGAGCTCCTTGAAGATCGCCTTGGCTTCGGTCTTCCGCTCCACTTCTTCCTCGGGGATCGTGGTGATCAGGTCTTCCAGCACCTGATCCACGCGTTCGTAGCTCTCGAGCTTGCCGCGAATGCGCATGGCCTCGCCAAGAGGCACGTAGATCTTCTCTTCCACCTCGCGGTAGAAGTCCGCCCCGATGGTCTTTGCGCCGGCCTGGCGCTTGGTCTTGCCGGCTTCCCTGGCCAGGCCGTCGATCAAGTCGACGATGTGGCTGATGGCAGCCTGGGCGGCTCCGAGCGCCCGCAGGATCGTGTCCTCGCTGACTTCCTTCGCACCGGCCTCCACCATGACGAGGCTGTCGCGCGATCCGGCCACGACCAGGTCGAGCGTGCTCCGCCGGCGCTGCTCGTACGTCGGATTCACAATCAAGTCGCCATCCACGCATCCGATGCGCACGCCGGCAATGGTCTTCTGAACCGGAATCTCCGAGAGCGCCAGCGCGGCCGACGCCCCCGTGATGGCGAGCACGTCCGGGTCGTAATTCTCGTCGGCCGACAGCACCAGGGCGATGATCTGCGTTTCGTGATGCCAGCCCGACGGAAACAGCGGTCGCAGCGGGCGGTCAATACACCGGCTGGTCAACACTTCCTTCTCACTGGCCTTGCCTTCGCGCTTGAAGAACCCGCCCGGGATGCGTCCCGATGCGTAGGTGTATTCGCGGTAGTCGACCGTGAGGGGCAGGAAATCGATGCCCTTGCGTTCCGACGCTGCGCAACAGGCGGTGACCAGTACCACCGTATCGCCGTACCTCACGATGACCGATCCGTTTGCCTGTTTTGCCAGACGGCCCGTCTCGATCGACAACGCCTGACTGCCGACAGTCAATTCTCGCTTGTGCATCGTTCTTGCCTCTTGGCCGGGACGTCTCCGGCCCCGGTATGCGGATGATGAAACGCAGAGCCCAGCCAATCTGCGGCAGGTGGCGCCAGACGCGCGCCTGTCGCAGGCATCAGCGGGGAAGGATCGTCGATCAGTGTCACGCAAGATCCAGGATGCGCCGCCCAGTCGGATCTTGGCAGGCCATGCCCGCTGGCAGGCCGGAGGACGGCCTGCCGCCT
>CAYHRK010000152.1:0-6582 GCA_964358795.1 uncultured Vicinamibacterales bacterium | reverse complement strand
CTACTTACGGATACCCAGGCGCAGAATCAGGGCCGCGTACCGTTCGGGGTCCTTGCGCTTGACGTAATCCAACAGACGCCGGCGGCGGCCGACCAGCATCAGCAGGCCGCGACGCGAATGGTGGTCCTTGGCGTGGACCTTAAAGTGCCCGGTCAGGTACGTAATGCGTTCGCTCAGGATCGCGATCTGGACATCAGGAGAGCCTGTGTCACCGGTGTGCGTCTCGAACGACTTGATGAGTTCGGTCTTGCGCTCTTTCGTCAGTGCCACGTCGGTCTGCCTCCACGAACGGCCCAGTTCCTTGTCCTGCGACGAGGCCCGGCGCCGCCGTCAGCGAAATAGTCACGCCTGCAACCTGTAGATGTTACACCAGCACCACAGTCGGATGCAAAAACCCGGCGGCTGCCGGCTCGGCAACAGCCAGCAGCGCACCGCCCGGGCCAAGGAGCCGCAAACGGGGCGGCCAGCAAGGCTGGGCGTCGCCGGCTAGCTGGTCCGGTCCGATGTCCCGGCCATGCAGGACGTACCGGACACCATCGGGTGTCAGACTGACGGCAGGGAGCCAGGGCAGCAGGTCATCGATCGGCAATATTTGCCCTGCCAGATCGGGCCCGTTCATCACCACGCTGTCCAGAGACACCGCATCGCCTACCAGGAACGGGCCGCTCCTGGTGCGCCGCAGCGCCGACAGGTGAGCACCCGTACCAAGTCTCACCCCCAGATCGTGGGCCAGCGATCTCACATAGAACCCGGCCGAGCAGACCAGGCGCACGCAGATCTCGTGTCCGTCGACCGCCAGCACGTCGAGGCTGTGCAGCGTGACGGCCGCTGGTTCAAGGGCGACCGGCACGCCTCGGCGGGCCCGTTCGTACGCCTTCACGCCTCCCGACTTCTTGGCCGAAAACGGCGGCGGCACCTGGTTGACAGGACCCACCACGTCGGTCAGGGCCCGAGCGATCTCGTGCGGGGATGGCCAGCTCCGCCCGTCGGCGGATTCGAAGGTGGTCGCGCCGGTGAAGTCGTAGGTGTCGGTTGCACGCCCGAGCGAGATACGCGCTTCGTAGGCTTTGTCGGTGTGCGACAGAAACTGCGCCAGGCGGGTGGCACGGCCAACCACGATGGGCAGCACACCGGTGGCAAACGGATCGAGCGTGCCCGTGTGTCCGACCCTGGCGCCGCGAAGGGCCCGGCGGACAACCGCCACCACATCGTGCGAGGTTGGACCGGCGGGTTTGTCCACCACCAGCACCCCGCCGCGGGTGATGTCCATGGCGGCGGCAGGCTGCACCGGTGGCGGATGGTCAGTCACGGTGGGTGACAGCCGGGAGGGGCCCACGACTCCCGGTCACCTCCGGCACCAGAGGCTCCAGCACCCGGCTGCGGACCGTGGCGAGCGTGCCGGCCAGGGTGCATCCCGCCGCGTTACGGTGTCCGCCGCCGCCGAATCCGCGGGCGACGCGCCCAACATCGATGTCGCCCTTGGACCGGAGGCTGACCCGATACTGTCCGTCCTCGGCTTGTTTGAAGAACGCGACGGCCCGTATCGCTTTGACACTGAGCGGGAGGTTGATGAGGCCGTCGGTTTCCTCCAGCGTGCCGCCGGTGGACGCCAGCGCTGCGTCAGCGAGGTAGAGCAGCGCAATCTGCCCCGACTCGTGGATCTCCATCGCCTGCAACACGGCGCCCTGCAGCCGGAGCCGGCCGATGGTGTTGCTGTCAAACAGGCGCCGGGCTGTCAGCACCGGATCGGCGCCGGCCTCGAGCAGCCGCGCGCACGTCCTAAACGTGCGGGGTGAGACGCCCGGGTATCGGAACGAGCCGGTGTCGGTGACGATGGCCACAAACAGCTGGGTGGCCATGTCCGGTGTGATCGGCGCGCCCAACTCGGTGACGATGTCATACACCATCTCGCCGCACGCGGCGGCCGTCCCGTCGAACCACTGGACTTCCCCGTACCCGGTGTTGCCCGGATGGTGATCGACGTTGATCAGCGGGACCCGATCGAGACCGCGAAGGCCGGTGCGCTCGAGATCGCCACATTCGAGTACCACGACGGCGTCGATGCCGTCCCCGGCCTCTTCGCCCAGCTCGATCCGGGCCACACCCGGAAATTCGCACAACGGGGCCGGCGCGCGGTCTCGATTGATCACACGAGCCTGCTTGCCGATCGCGTTCAACGCGGAGGCCAGCGCCAGGGCCGACCCCACGGAATCACCGTCTGGTCTGACGTGGGAGGTCACGACGAACCGATCGTACCGGCGCAGCGCCTCGCACACCCGGAGGCAGGCTTCTGGACTACTCCTCATGCGGCGGACCGTCTTCCAGCGGGCTCGGCGGGCGCGAAGCCTCCTCGTCGTGGATTTCCTGAATCAGCCGCTCGATGCGATCGTGCTGCTCGACCGACCGGTCGAATCGGAATTCGATTTCAGGGACACGGCGCAGCCGCATGCGGCCGGCCAGTTGCCGCCTCAGGTACGGCGTGGCGCGATCGAGGCCCTTGGCGGTGTCCTTGCGCGCCGCCTCGCTGGTCATGGTGGTATAGAACACCCGGGCGATCTGAAGATCGGATGTCACCTGGACGCGTGTGAGCGTGATGAACCCGATGGCGGGATCGTGGACCTCGCGCGCCAGCAGTTCGCTGATCTCCGCGCGTATCTGGTCGCCGAGCCGGTCGGGCCGGAATCCCTGTGCCATGACGGTTACCTGAGAAACTGGATGTCCGTGCGCGTGATGAGCCCAGGCTCGACGCGCTCAATCTCGTCGGCGACGGCCGCCAGGTCGCGGTCCGCACGAGCGAGCGGGAGCCTGGCAGGAACAGGTCGACCGACAGCAGCGCCACGACCATCTCGATCGTCTCGCGGGCTCCCCCGAGGAACCCACCTGGCGCCGGACCCACCTACATGGTGGCCACCGGCAACAGCTTCTCAATCATGAAGACTTCGATCACGTCCCCGACCTTGATGTCGTTGTACTTCTCGAAGCCGATGCCGCACTCGATTCCGGTCTTCACCTCGCTCACATCGTCCTTGAAGCGGCGCAGCGAGCCAATCTTGCCCGTGTACACCACGACGTGATCGCGCAGCAGTCGGGCCTGCATGTCGCCCGTGCGGGCCACCCGGCCATCGGTCACCATGCAGCCAGCGATGGTGCCGAACTTCGGCACGCGGAACATCTCGCGCACCTCGGCCGCGCCCACGCGCACTTCGCGGAAGGTCGGCTCCAGCAGGCCGGCCATGGCTTTCTTCATCTCGTCGGTCACGTGATAGATGACCGAGTGCTGCCGAATGTCCACCGACTCGCGCTCAGCCAGGTCGGCCGCATTGCGATCGGGTCGCACGTTGAAGCCGATGATGATCGCGTTGGAGGCCGACGCCAGCAGCACGTCCGACTCGTTGATGGCGCCAACGCCCGAGTGGATAATCCGGACCTTCACTTTCTCGTCCGACAGCTTCGCCAGTGTGTCGGCGAGCACCTCGGCCGAGCCCTGCACATCCGCCTTCACCACCAGTGACAGCTCCTTCACGCTGCCCTCGGCGATCTGCTGCTTCAGCGACTCGAGCGTGAGACGCCCGGACTTGGCACCAAGCGCCTTCTCTTTCGCCTGCGTCTGCCGGAAGCTGACCACCTGGCGAGCCTTGGCCGCGTCGGTGATGACCTGGAACGTGTCTCCCGGCTGGGGCAGCCCCGACAACCCCAGCACTTCGACCGGCGTGGACGGGCCGGCGGCCTTGATCGCGTGACCGCGGTCGTCGTGGAGCGCCCGAACCTTGCCGATGACCGAACCGGCAATCACCGTGTCACCCACGTGCAGCGTGCCGTTCTGCACCAGCACCGTGGCCACCGCACCGCGGCCCTTGTCGAGCTTCGCTTCGAGCACGGTTCCCTGGCCCGGCGACTTCGGATTGGCCTTCAGGTCGCCGATTTCCGACACGAGCAGGATCATCTCGAGCAGCAACTCGAGGTTCTGTTTCTTCTTGGCCGAGACCGGCACCGTGACGGTCTGGCCGCCCCACTGCTCCGGCATCAGACCGATGTCGGCCAGATCCTTCATGACCCGATCGGCATTCGCCTCGGGCTTGTCGATCTTGTTGACCGCCACAATGATGGGCACGTTCGCCGCCCGCGCGTGGTCGATGGCCTCGCGCGTCTGTGGCATCACCCCATCGTCGGCGGCCACGACCAGCACGACGATGTCCGTCACGCGGGCGCCGCGGGCACGCATCAACGTGAACGCTGCGTGACCGGGCGTGTCCAGGAAGACCACCGGACGCTTGTTCACGGTGACCTGGTACGCGCCGATGTGCTGCGTAATGCCGCCGGCTTCGCGTTCGGCCACCTTGGATTCACGGATGGCGTCAAGCAACGTGGTCTTCCCATGGTCGACGTGGCCCATCACGGTGACGACCGGCGCACGGCCGATCCGATCTTCGGGATGCACGTCGTCGGTGCTCACCTCGAGCAGCTCTTCCTCGAAGCTGCGCATCTTGACCTCGGCACCGAATTCGCTGGCCAGCCAGGTGGCCGTCTCCGTGTCGAGCGTCGTATTGATCGTCGTCATGATGCGACGGTCGAGCAACTTCTTCAGCAGATCTTTCGCGCGGACCTCGAGCTTGTCCGACAGATCCTTGACCGTCATGCCTTCTGCCAGCGTAATGACCCGCGTGACCGGTGGCGGGCCCGGCGTTGGCGTCATCGCCGGACGGGTGGTGTCGCGCCCGGCATTGCGCCGCACTGGACGGCCGCCCATCCGGCCCATGGGCCGTGGCGGTGGAGCCGGACGTCCGACGGCGGGTCTAGCCGGTGCCGTCGGCGGCGCACCGGGCCGCGCGCCCATGCCGGGCTGCGTGCGTACCGGTTGCGAGGGCAGCGGCCGCGGACCGCTGGTGGCCGGTGAGCCCATCGGCGAACGAAGAGGGGGACGCAGTGGCGGACGGGTCGCACCTGGTGCGCCGGGGCGGACCGCGATCGGCAACTTCGGCGCACCGATTCCCGGCGTCGCAGGCCCGAGCGGCCCTGCTGCCGGAGTCCCGGCCGGCCGACCAGGCGCGGCGGGTCTGGGCGGCAGCGGTCGCGGCCCAGACGCGGCGGGCGGGGCCATTGGCTGGCGAGGCTCTTCGACCCTCAGCCGAAGCGTCGGTGGCACCACGCGTCCGACGTGGGCCGGCGCGACAACGGGAGTGGCGCCCAGAGGCGAAGCATGCTGGTCTGTGGCCGGCTTTGAAGCGGATGGCGGGGCCGACGGCTCGATGGCGTCCGCGGTCTCAGATGATCCCGCCACGGCTTCGCCTGCTGGCTCGGTCGACGCAGCGGCGTCCAGAGAGGTCAATGCAGGCGTCTCCACCGGCTCGGCCGCAGCGTCATCGGTCAGCGTGGCGGCAGCGACGGCGGCCGGCTGGGGCTGCTCGGCGATCTCGTGTGCCGGCGCGTCCTGTTCTTCGTCTGCCGGCGGCGCGGTGACCGGCGGCTTCACCGCCTTCACCAGCCTCGGCGGCGGCAATGCAGGCTTGGTCGGGGCTGGCGGTTCGGCCTTCTTCCCGGCTCCGGCCTTCTTGGCCTTGGCCGCGGCGCCCTCGGCAAAGATGTCGCCCGATGGCAGCGTGATGCCCAGCTTGCGGGCCTGCCGCTGCACGAACTGGAAGGCGACCATCTCCTCGACCGTGCTCGACGCGCTCTTCACCTCG
Source organism: uncultured Vicinamibacterales bacterium (assembly GCA_964358795.1). Classification (GTDB taxonomy): domain Bacteria; phylum Acidobacteriota; class Vicinamibacteria; order Vicinamibacterales; family JAKQTR01; genus CAYHRK01. Next base: position 901 of record CAYHRK010000152.1, on the reverse strand, counting down.
ATGCCATGGTCACGCTTCAGTTGCGTGACGATGTCCTGGCTCGTGGCTCCGAGCAATTCCGCGATCTTGTAGATCCGAACGGTTGACAACGCTGACCTCGACCTTGTGCCTGACAAGTTCCGCTACTGCGTTCGCGCCCGGGCCTCAGGATTCGACGCCGGGTTCGATCTCGTCCGCCGGGGTTTCCGCCGCGCCATGGTCGGCTGCCTTGCCAGCGTCCGCACGTGCCGCGTCGAACACCGCCTGCACGGTTTCATCATCCAGCCCCAGCCCGGCCAGGCTTGCGGGTTCGGCAGCGGCCACCTGGCCGGCACTGATGTAGCCGCCCTGCCGGAGCACGCCCACCACTTCGTCGTGGATGCCCGGCAGCACCAACACCGCCTGCTCGGCGTCGGCGTCAATCGGGCCGTCGGGCACGGGATCCAGGTCTTCCCACTGGGCCTCGACTTCCTTGCGTTTCTCTTCGTCGCTCTTGATGTCGATCCGCCACCCGCTCAGCTTCGCGGCCAATCGGACGTTCTGGCCTTTCTTGCCGATGGCGAGCGACAACTGCCTGTCTTCGACCACCACCTCCACGACCTTCGCATGCTCGTCGACGATCGTGACGCGCTGCACCTTGGCGGGGCTGAGGGCGTTCTGGATGAACTGGATCGGATCGTCAGAGTAATCGATGATGTCGATCTTCTCACCGCGCAGTTCGCGGATGATCGCCTGCACCCGCGTGCCCTTCATGCCGACGCACGCGCCGACCGGATCGACATCGCGCTCACGGGAGTAGACCGCGACCTTCGCCCGATCGCCGGCCTCGCGCACCGCCCCCTTGATAACCACGGTGCCGTCGTAGACCTCCCGCACGTACTGCTCGAACAACCAGATGAGCAGCGCCGGGTAGGTGCGCGAC
>CAYHRK010000151.1:0-8690 GCA_964358795.1 uncultured Vicinamibacterales bacterium | reverse complement strand
GGCTCCATGCTCTGTGAATCCCGGTCCCGGTGCAGCTTCGTGGTCGTCGCCTCGGCCAACATGGTGAGGATGAGCTCGATGTCGGTCATGTGGTCGCGCAGGTTCTCCCGTTCCAGCGCCTTCACCTGCTTGTATTCGTCCACCTTGAGGCCAAAGGCCCCCTGCATGATTTCGTTGGTCAGGATGGCGAATTCCACGCTGGTCGAGGCGCCACGGTCTTTCCACTCATCGGTGAGGTCCTGTCGTACGGCTATGCCCCGCAGCCGCTTGTCGATCCACTCCTTGGGGTAGCCCTTCCTTTCGTAAAGATCCTGCATCCGGCCCATGGCCAGCTCGGGGTTCTCGATTTCGTCGATGCGCTCCTTGCCGACGCGGGCCAACCAGCGCTTGAGCGGCTCCACCTTGGGCGAGGGAATGGACTGGACGATCCGGAACAGGGTCTCGGTGTTGGCGCAGTCGGTGAAACGCTGCTTGCCGTCCGGGGCGGTCATCTTCAACTGTCCGATCTTGTCGGACACTTCGGAATAGCCCTCGGCGGCAAGCTTTTTCTTGAGGTCGCTCCAGTACTTGCGAGGCCGGTGACCACCCGCCAATGCCTCGACCACGTCGATGATCGAGAACCACCACTCGCCCTCATGGAGGGTTTTGCGGATCCGCTTCCCCTCGAACACGGCCAGCTTGGAGGGTTGCTCGGCATTCATGTGCGAACCCTCCCATTCTGCGCCCGACGCACATCCGCTTCCGTCACGCGCCGCTGGCCAGTAACGCATTCGTGGATCAGCGAGTTGCGGTAGGCCATGAGGATGGCGATTTGGGATTCTATGCCGGTGATGATGCGCCGTAGTTCACCGAGTGTTTCGTCAAGGTGAACGCAGATCGCTTCCTGTTCGGCCAACGGGGGTAATGGAATGGGGAACTCGCCAACCTTGGTCGCGTTCGTGCAGGCAAGGTTGGTCGTTTTCTTGCCCGTGGCCTCGAAGTAATCTCGCCCATACTTGGCGGCAGTGACATAGGCGAGGAACATCGGCTTCAGGTTGTGGAGGACACACCGTACCGCGAGGATGTGATTTTGGTGCAGGCATCCCGAAATCTCGCCCTTCCACACATGGCCTCGACCGAGCTTGTCAAGGTCGCCGCCCTCGGTTGTCAATACATCATCAGGACGAAGCTCAACAGTTGCCGCTACGCTGGCTGGGAGTTCGATCAAGGAAACGTCCGCCAAATCGAGGTGACCGTCCTGCACATTGCCGACACGCAAATAAGGACGCTCGATGAGCCGTCCTTCGTATTGCTTCCCGAGGGTGAGGCCGCCTTGAATGTCAGCGATGCGTTTGAGGCAAACGAGTTTCCAACCGCGTGGAATCTGTTCCATCCACGCATTGCCAGTAGATTCCAGCACGACGCGTGCCGAAATGCCCCGCGTCACGGCACGTTGGATGATGGACTTGCGGAGTATATCGAGAGTTTCGAGTTGGCGGCGCTTGGCGGCTACCGCCGCGTCAATCGCCGCCCAACTCGCATCCAGATACGCCGCAATTCGCTCTTGCTCCTCGCGCCCGGGGAACGCGATTGGCTCGAGCCTTGCCTTGCCGCGACTAATTTCTGAGAAGGTGGTGCCCGTAGCAATCTCGGCGAAGTAGCCACCGAGGAACCCGGAGATAACGTAGAAGAGGAAACGGTGATGGAGGACGGCGTCATTGCAGACGAATGAGACAAAGCCCTGGTTGGTCGTCAGCTCCGTGCCGGCGATTCGTGCGGCGCCTATCGTTGCGCGACTTGCCATGTCCAGACGGCGGATCACGATCATGGGCAGGACGACGTTCTGGTACTCGTAGGCCTTGAACTTGCCGCGCAGTCGCTCGGCGGACTTCCAGATGTCGCTGGCGAGGTTGTCAAGTCTGGGCTTGTTGAGTGAGAGCGCCATGTCCGAGGTTCCCTACCTGTCGAGTCTTGTGAGGGGAGCGGTCCGGTAGACTCGCCCGGAGCAACGACCAGTGGCCTAGCCGCTGTGGCAGTTCGACCGACCCGGGCTTCGGCCAGCCGATCAAGGGTGGCCGGCCAGGCTCCGGACTAGTAGCCGTGGACACTATACTCGGGGCAGGCCGAGAGGCAAAGAAGGACCGAACAAGTCAGTGCCGGCAGGAACACCTCGTGAATTCTGGCGCTGAGCCGTCGGCGAGAGGGCGTGCGGCCAGCCGGCGAACACCGACCTATGCCACGGCAACTGACGATCCAGCTCCGGCGAATCCCCGCACCGCGGATGATCGTCGCTCGCGCATCGTCTCGTGGCGGTGTGGCGGAGTGCCTCATCGTACCGCTGGCGGCGATGAACGCTAGTCCACCCACAGGTCCGTGAGGACCAGTTCGATCTCGGCAAACGGCTCAGCCCGAACGGTCTCGTCGCCCAGATGGGTGCCGATGATCGTCCATCGGCCTTTCTCGAGTTGGAGCACTTCAAGCGTGCGGGCCAGCGGATCTACGAGCCAGACGAACGGTACCTGCTCTCGAGCGTAGATCGTGAGCTTCCTGGCTCGGTCAAGGGCGGCCGTCGAGGGCGAGAGGATTTCACAAATCCAGTCAGGCGCGAGGGGGAAGTACGCCGTCTCAGGCGGCTTCGGCATCCGGGTCCGCCGCCACGCCGCGAAGTCCGGAACCAGAACGTCAGGCCCCAGGTGCAGCTCCGGTTCGAACAGAACCCACCAGCCGCCAGGCCCACCGCGGCCGAAGTGGAACGGCGGTCCAATGATGCTGCCTACTGCAGAGCCTGCGACGACATGCGGAGGTGCCGGCCGTGGCGATGAATGGAGTTCGCCGTTGACGATCTCACCCACGACGATGTCCGGAAGCTTGATCAGATCGTCATACGTCGCCAGGCGATCGAATGGCGGGACGCGCGGCACGGATCGCATTGTACATCGTCACTGCACAGCCCGTGCCGGTTGGCGATGGCGTCGCACACTGAGGAATCTCGGGGCCGTCAGGCAGAGCTTCCGGCTCGGCGGGCATCCTGCCACGTTTTCCAGGTTGCCGATCCAAGAATCAGCGCACCGCCGGCCAAGGGCCAGCCGCCCGGCGATTCGTTGTGGAAGAGCCACGCCCAGAGTGGGCTGAACGCGGGCTCGGCCAGCAGCAGCAGCGATGCGTCAACGGCGGGCACGTGCCTGATGGCTCGAGTCAGGAGTAGGTACGCGAGTCCGATCTGGAAGATGCCAAGGTAGCCGACGACCAGACCATCGTGCAGGCTTATGTTGGACACTGGCAGCGCGAAGGGCAGGCACGCGACGCACGCGATCACATTGCCGGTGATGGCCGCGGCACGGGCCGGTCCGCCCGTACCGCCGGGTTCGCGTTTCTCGACCCAGCGAAGTCCGATCACGGTCAGCGCCCAGCAGCACCCACTGAACACGCCGATGAGGTTTCCCATTGCGCGGTCTGGCGCGGTCAGTGAGTCATCCTGCCTCCCCAGAAACAGCATGACGATGCCGATGGCAATGGCGAAGACGAGGGGCAAGTCTCGACGTCGCATGAATTCGCCCAGGACCCATGGGCCGACGAGCGCGATGTAGAGGGGAGCGGTGGCCTGCAGGAACACGCTATTGGCCGCGGTGGTCAGCCTGTTCGCCATGACAAACGAGGTCAACGTGGCGGCATAGGCGACGCCGACCAGCAGCGTGGTTCGCGAAAACCCCCGCAGATGGCGTGCCCCGAGCATCAGCACGATGGCGGCGAGACCCGACCGGAAGCTGGCAATCTGCCAACTGGACAGTGTGGCTGCCTTGATGGCCGCACCTCCCGTTGAGAACAGCAACGCGGTCAGCAGGATCTGTGCCCGTGGAGACAGGCCAAACATGGGGGCATCGTACATCACCGGCCGCCGATCGCAGGATTCTGAACGCCGCAATCCCTCTGTTCGTCCAATCAGGACGTGAAGCCAATCCTGCTCCCGGCGCTCCTGGCTGTAACGACGTTGGTGGCGCCTGCGATGGCGCTGGGGGCTCCAGGCGTGATCTGGCGGAGCTTGAGACGGAAATCGTGGCGGGACGTTCTAGGCGTGTTGCCGGGCGTACTTGGCTTCGAGCTGTTCCCGCGATTCCACCACGTTCGGATCCGAGATGACGCACTCGTCCACCGGGCACACCTCGACACACTTGGCGGAGTCGAACGCGCCTACGCACTCGGTGCACTTCTCGGCGTCAATCACATAGACCGATTCAGCCTGCGAAATCGACTCGTTCGGGCACTCGGGTTCGCAGGCTCCGCAGCTGATGCAATCCGCTTCCTTGATGAACATGGCCATGACGGGTATCCTCCAAATCAGTGCGACCCCTGGGAACAGGGGGCAATGTGATCTCGGAGTAGCAAAGTTCGATCCGTCGAAACCCCCGGTATTTCACCCTCGAGGGGTGCTTGTGCTTGGCTGGGCGCCGGGATCTCGGCATGATCCTCGTCGGGAATTCGCCAAGTGGCCTGCCAGCGGTGGCCGAACTGGGACGAGTCTACTCGATCAGCGGGGGAGTCGCTCGGGGCGGTCCGCCACGACGTAGCCCATGACCGAAAGGGACGCCACACATCGGGCAAGATCGGTGGGATCGATCTTGTCGATGGTGTCGGCCATCGTGTGGTGAATGGTGAAATACGGCGAGCCGTCGACATCGAGCGACATCGACGGGATCTTGCCGGCCTCGACGCTGGGCCCAATGTCGGCTCCGCCGCCAGACGGGCCCATGCGGGTGGCGCCGATTCCGGTCAGCAGGGTCGCGATATCGGTCACCGCGGCTCGCGCGGCTGCGCTGCCAGAGAATCCAAACCCCAGCGGACGGAACACACCGCCATCGGTTTCGACCATCAGCACATGGTTGGCCAGCTCGCCTTGATGTTGGTCGCGATAGCCTTGCCCGCCGCGAAGCCCGTTCTCTTCGTTGGTGAACAGCACGACTCTCACGGTGCGGCGTGGGCGCAGTCCCAGAATCTTCATCAGGCGCACGGCTTCCCACGACGCCACCGATCCGCCACCATCGTCGGTGGCTCCGGTGCCCACGTCCCAGGAGTCGAAGTGACCACCGAGCACCACGACCTCTTCGGGATGCTCGCGTCCGACAATCTCGCCAATCACATTGGCCGACTCGGCATCGGGCAGCATGCGGGCTTCCATCGACAGACGGACCACCAGGCGCACGCCTCGGTCCTGGAGCCGCTGCAGCCGATCGGCGTCCTCGAGAGCGATGGCGGCAGCCGGAATCTTGGGAATGTTGTCCGCGTAGTTCGTCGCCCCGGTATGAGCCGTCCGAAGTCCCGGTTGACCGACCGAACGCAGCAGCATGCCCACCGCGCCCCGGGCAGCCGCGCGTGACGCTCCGCCGGATCGATACCGCACGGTCTCGCCGTAGTTGGTGAACAGTACGTTGAAGACCACGATCTTTCCAGCCACCGCGGCGCCTCGCGCCTCGAGATCGTCAAAACTCTTCACCACGACCGCTTCGGCCTGCAGGCCCTCTGGGGCGGTGCCCACGCTGTTGCCGAGGCCCAGCATCACCAGTTGATGGGGTCCGGGCTCGACCAGTTCGGCGCTTTCGCGACCGCGGATCCAGTGCGGTACCATCACCTTTTCGGCGCGAACGTTCTCGAGGCCGTCCTTCTTCATCTCGGCCAGCGCCCACGCGATGGCGTCCTCGAGGGCCTTGGATCCCGCCAGTCGATGGCCGAACGTATCGGTCAACTCGGCCAGCCGATCCCAGGCACGCGTGCTGCCCAGTGCTTCACCGATCAAACGCGCCGCGGCGTCGCGGTGCGGCCCAAGCCACGACGGTCCGGCTGCTGGCGTGGGCTGCTCGCCGGCGCTCACGACGATGGACAGTCCGAGGCAGAGAGCAGCCATGGCGGAGAAGCATCGGGGCATATGCGGCATCCTGCGCGGTGGCGCTAGAAGAGGATTTCGATCTTGGACTTCGCTTTGAGCCGATCGACGAAGCTCTGGCTCTTCTGGTCGCGCTGCTGCTGCACCAGGTATTCCCGGACTTGTTCCTTCACCTCGTCGTAGCCCATGTCGCGGCCGGGTTTGGCCTCACTGACCCGGATAATGTGATAGCCGTACGGCGTTTCCACGACACCGCTTGTCTGGCCCACCTTCAGGCCGAAGGCCACCTGCTCGAAGGCCGGCACCATCTGGCCACGAGGGAAGAAGCCGAGGTCGCCGCCGTTAGGTGCCGAGCCCGGATCCTGCGAGAACTGCTTGGCGAGATCCGGAAACTTCGCCCCGCCTTTCAGTTTCTTCAAGACGTCGTCGGCCGTGGCCCGAGCCTTGGCCTTGACCGTCGCATCGGCATTCTGATCCGCACGAATCAGGATGTGGCTGGCGTGGACGGAGTCGTCTTGATGAAACCGGGTCTTATTCTGACCGAAGAATGCCTTCATGTCGGGATCGGCCACCTTGATCTGAGGATCAATCTCCTGTTGCAGCATCTGATTGACGGCCACCGTATCGGCCGTCTCCTGGCGGAGCCGATCGAAGGTGATGCCGCGCGTCTGCAGCATCTTGTTGAACGCCTCCTCGGACGGAAACTGCTTCTTCAACTGATCCACTTGCGCGTCCACCTGCCACGGCGGTGCGACTGCCTTGCGTGTCTTCGCCTCTTGCACGAGCAGGTGGAACCCGACGATGCGGTCGATGACCTGGCGAAACACTGTGTCGCGCTGGTCAGGAGGCACCGAGCTCTGCGCACGGGACTCGAGCGTCTGGATGGCCATCTCGAGCTCCGACCGCTGAACCGATTCGCCGTTGACCTTGGCGACCACATCCGGCAACTGCGCGGGCACCGGCTTCACGGTGGGTGCGCCTGCGCCGGCGGGAGACGACGGAGATGCCCCGGCAGCCGCTGGCTGGTTGGCGGGCGTCGATGGCGTCGTCGCGGCGGTGTCCTGCTTCTTGCAGCCCGTCACAGCGACCATCAGGGCAAGCGTGATTGCAACGAAACGTGTATTCACAGGCACTCCAAGTCGGGTGTCAATTGTCCCACGGTACCAGACCGTTCCCCGTTGCGCAAGGCACCCGGCAAGTGGGGGCAAGTGGGCACCGCGTCACCGGAGATCCGGGCTCAAGGCAGCTCTGGTCATGCTCAAGTCAGGTCCGTGGTTGCGTGCCGGGCCAAGGTTTGCTACATTCTACGCGCAACGTAAGCGCAGACCTTGAGGCCCAAGCTTCCCTTTCCCCGCAGCACGTCAATACGCAGTCACACATCGGCATGTCGCCGTGTCACAACGAGGTGAAATAAGAGCGTGGCAGTCCGTTTGTTCGTTGGAAATCTCCCCTACAGCGCGACCGAAACAGATCTTCGCGCCCACGTGGCCGCCGTCGCGGCGCCGCTCTCGGTTGTTCTTCCCATGGATCGCGAGACCGGCAGACCCCGCGGTTTTGCGTTCGTGGACTACGCGGAAGTGGCGGACGCCACTGAGGTGATTCGCCGGCTCAACGGACAGCCGTTCCTCGGCCGCGCCCTGTCGGTGAGCGAGGCGCGGCCTCGCGAAGATCGTGGTCCGCGACCGCCCATGGGTGGAGGCTACTCGGGCGGCCCGCCCCGGTCGGGACCGCCGCCCGCCATGGGTGGCGATCCTGGTGCCAGACGGGAACGGAATTTCGGACCGCCGGCGCCACCGAAGGGCAAGCGGACGGGAGGCGGAAAACCCCGTGGAGATGCGGGACCCAAAGGGCCCATCAAGATGCGTGGGGGTGGCCGCGTATATGACGTCGATGACCCGAAGGCCGAAATCGTGGATCCGAAAGCCGAGGTCGAGGTTCCGGAGGAATTCGACGATTTCGCCACCAGCCTTCCAGACAAACCCGAGACTGACGGTGGCGACGAATAGATTTTTCGCGGGGCCGCCGCACCAGGTGGCCCCGATTCATCTGACTCGCCTGTGAGAAAGGCCTGGCTGATGGCCAGCGCGCTCCCGCTGCTGCTCGCGATGGGGCTGTTGGCATTGCTCTGGCTCGGCCAACGCAGACTCCTGTATCTGCCCTCTGGCGCGATCGTTCGCCCCGAGTATCTCGGTCTGGCTTCTGCTGAGGAGGTGACGATCCGGACCAGCGACGGGTTGGATCTGGGCGCCTGGTTCGTGCCTTCCCTGACTGGACTGGCCAAGACCACCGTGATTGTCTTCAACGGCAACGCCGGCAATCGATCGTATCGCGCACCGCTGGCGGCGGGCCTCTCGCGTCGCGGATTCAACGTCCTGCTGTTCGATTACCGGGGATACGGTGGCAATGCGGGGTCACCCTCAGAGCAGGGATTGTCGCTGGATGCTGAGGCGGCCTGGGTGTATGTGACGAAGCGGCGCAGCCAGGACGGACACCGCGTGGTGTACTTCGGTGAATCGCTCGGGACAGCGGTGGCGGTGAGCCTTGCCATGACACATCCACCGGCTGCCTTGGTGCTGAGGTCACCGTTCACCTCAATGACCGACGTGGCCTCGCATCACTACTGGTTCCTGCCGGTGCGCCGGCTGCTGCGGGATCGGTACGACTCGCTCGCCTGCCTGCGCCGCGTGCGCTGCCCGCTGCTGGTGATCGCCGGGACGAACGACCGCGTGATCCCGTTCGAGCTGAGCCGGCAGCTCTACGATGCGGCGAGTGGGCCAAAGTCGTTTCTCGCGGTGCCCGGCGCGGATCACAACGACGCGGATCTGGTCAGCGGATC
>CAYHRK010000150.1:6725-8696 GCA_964358795.1 uncultured Vicinamibacterales bacterium | reverse complement strand
CGCGCGGGGAAGCCGGCGTCGGCCCAGTCCTTCCAGCCCTTGCGGATCGTGGGATGCTTGACGCGGTACGGCCCGTAGAGCCGCCGCACGAAGGTGTAGCCCTTCAAACAGCCGCGCGGGTTCCACGACGGCGGGATCGTGTTGCCGTAGAGATCGCTCACCTGCTCCGCGTCGTAGCCCTGTTCGATGCGCACCAGTACCCCGTTGCGCACGAACGCGCGCAGGCGGCAGTTGTGCGTGTCGTTCGGCGCGCAGACGTAGGTGAACGAGCGGTCGTAGCGGTACTGGTCCCGATACACCTCCTCCCAGTCACGATTGGGGTAGTGCTGGAGCGGGTTGGGGATGTCCTCCTGGGCCTCGAGAAAGTGCAGGTCCAGCAGGCTGCCCGCCGCCGCGCCGCCCGCGAGTGTCAAGAACCTGCGGCGATCCATGCTCATGAGCCGTCTCCTCAGGCGTGCCGAATCGCGGTCGATCGACCCTGTCAGTGCACGCGTGCCGCCGACTTGCCGTCCAGCGTGAGCCGATACCAGGAGGACACCATCTTCCGGCCGTCACGGTCGCCCTGCGCGCCGTCCCACGCGGCCAGCGCGAAGGGGACCGAGACGCCCGGCGCAAACGACACGTCGTTCTTGCCAGCAGCCTTCAAGCTGCGGCGCATGACCACGTGCCACCGGCCGTCATTCCAGAGACCCTGCCCGCGAACGACCTGGTCTGGCTGCGATGTGAGCGTGCCGAACCCGATGGCCGCCAGGTTCTCGACCGGACTCTGCCGGGCGGCCGCCGAGAAGGGGTTGTTGGCCATGCGGCCGCTCAGGAAGCCGTCGCCGAACGGGTAGAAGTCGCTGTGCGTGGCCGGATACGCGACGGTCGCCTGCGCGAGCTCGGCCTGCCAGTCGCTCTTCCACTGCCAGATGTTCGTGGCGCCCTGCTGGTGCCCCATGCCGAGGAAAGTCAGCGATTTCTCCCCCGCGAGTCCGAACTGGATGGCCGCCGCATCCCGGAACTCTTCCGTCCTGCTGAAGCCGACCTCCGGGCGGGCGTCGCGCCACTCGAGCAGGAAGGCGATCTCGTCGTCGTCATGGAGGGCGCGCAGCGTCATGTGGCTGACCGATTCGGTCCGCTGCCACAGCGGATTCATCGGGATGTCCGCCGGAGTCGCCTGCTTCCACGCGGCGTCGAAGGGGTCGCTGGGCAGCGCTCCAGAAACGCGCGCGGCGGTGACCTGGCCGTCGGCCGGGGGCACGATCAAGGGGCGATCCGGCAGGCGCAACGATTGCACGTAGTGCACGAGGGCCCAACGTTCCGCCGCGGTCATCTGGTCGTCCGAGTAGGCGGGCATCGGACTGCCCGTCATCCCGGTGGTGAACCGCAGGTAGAGGTCACGATCGGTGGGGCCGCCCTTGTAAGTGCCGTCGGTTAAGTCGCGGACCGTGATGGGGATCTCCCAGTCGTCTCTCAAGTCCGCGGCCGCCGGCCCGTCGCCCCGGCCCGTCTCCCCGTGGCACACTAAGCATTCCATCTTCCGGTACATCTCCTTGCCCAGGGCCAGCGTGGCCGGACTCTTCGGAACCGGTGGCCCCACGCGCACGGGCGGCTCCGGCTTGCGGTATTGGTAGGCCTCGACGAGCGTCGTCAGGTAGCTGACGAGCGCCCAGCGCTCCTGCGCGGTCAACTGCGAGAAGCTCGGCATCGAAGAGCCCGGCATGCCCCGGGTGATCGTGTCGAACAGGTCTTGATCGGTGGGCAGGGACCCGCTAGGCGTCGTCCGGATCTTGAACAAGCCGCGTGTGAAGTCGCGCGGCTTGGGATAGAGGAACAGGGCGGCCTTGCCGTCACCCAGCCCTTTCTCGCCATGACACTGTAGGCAGTGCAGCTCGTAGAGCGGCCTGCCCGTTTCCGGCGACGGCACCTGGGCGCGGGGCGTCGCAGTCGATGAAACACCCTGTCCGGTCGCTGTGAGCGCCAGCCCCA
>CAYHRK010000150.1:0-6625 GCA_964358795.1 uncultured Vicinamibacterales bacterium | reverse complement strand
TCGAGCGTGGCCGTCCTGGTCGAGAACTTCTTGCCTGCAGCAATTCCTTCCAGGGTGACCACGACGTTCTTGATCTCCTTGGCTGGAGAGACCACGAGCGCCTCGCTCAGCTTGTCGCCACCCTTGCCGCAGACTTCCAGATCCTTGTCCACTGTGAGTTTGGCGCGCGGCGGAACAGCCCCGCTGAACTTCACCGAACCGGCGACTGCGCCACCGTTCGTCACGGCGGTCTCCTTGTACTTGCCCTGTGAGGCCGGCGCAACCGACAGCGCCACGATCAGTGCGACGACCAGCACCCCATGCGTTCTCATTCGCGTCCTCCCACGACCGAGCCGCTGACCGATGGTCGGCTGCCGATCGTCAGCACGTAGTCCTTCAGAGCCCGAATCTGAGCGCCGGATGGACCGGGAAAGATCTCCTGGTATCGCTCCTCACCGTCCGGAAAGAAGGTGGGCATCTTGGTGCCCGGCTGGAGCCGCTGCGGACCCGCGAGCCAGTCGAGGATCCAGGCCGCACGCAACCGGTCGCGGGCGCGCGCCAGATCCGGCGCCCAGCCCGACGGGTCACCCTGCGGGGTCAACGCGCCGCGGACGTGGCAGGAGGCGCAGTTGACGTCGGCATGCGAGAAGAGCCGCCGGGCGCGCTCCAGGTAGCCCGGCGCGGCCGCCGCGCGCGCCGCAACGAACTCCTCGTCTCCCTCCTCATCGCGTTCGAAGGGAAACGGCTGCCGGTCTACGGCGGCAAAGTAGCGCGCCAGAGCCTGCGCTTCTTCGGCGGTCAGGGGAAACGTGGGCATGCGCACGCGCAGCCACGGCCGCAGCGTCACCGGTCGGTTCAAGAACTGGAACAGCCAGGCCGGCCGCGCCTTGCGTCCCTCGCCGATGAGTACCGGCGGCGCAAAGGCCCGGGCCTCTTCGGCCTGGACCAGCACGGCCGGATCCTGTTGCGCCTGTTCGAGCGAGAGTCCCTGAGCCGCGAGTTGGCGCTCCACGATCAGCGGGACGATGTCGCCGCCGGCGGCCGGCGAGTGGGTGAGGACATCAGTTTGCGCGACGGGCAGAATCTCGCCCGCTTTCCTCCCCAGATGAGCGACATCCCGCCAGAGCAAGAAGAAGGAGGTCTGGTCTTCGCGCAGCTTGGTGTTGCCCTCGAGCAGCGTGCCGTCGCGCAACACCACGCGCTCGGTGCCGATCTGGTGGCAGCCCGTGCAGTTGTATTTGCGGATGACCTCGGCGCCCGCGGCCATGGCCACGGCGCGGTCGGAAAGCTGCTCGCGGAATTCTCCCGGGATGCTGTTCGCGGTCAGGCCGCTCAGAAAGGTGGCGATGGCGGCGGCCTCCGCGTCGGGCAGCCGGAAGTTGGGCATGCGCAGGGTTTCGTCCGGCTTCTTGTAGCGGCCTTCGTCGTAGCTGCGCGGGCTCTTCAGCTTGTTGACAATCCAGGCGAAGCGCGCCTGGTAGACGTTCTCCCGCTGGTCGTGCAGGTTGAGGCTGGCCAGGATGTCCTTGCGCTTCAAGCTGAAGTCGAATTCCTCGACCAGTTTCGAACCCACCACCGTCAGATCGGGCACGAGGCTGGGACGCCCGTCCAGCCCCGGGACGCGATGGCAACCGAAGCAGTTGTACCGGACGATGAGCGCCTTGCCCCGCGCGGCCAAATCCTTGTCGCTCGGATCGAAGTCGAGCGGCGGCAGTGACGCCTTCTTGAGCGTGCTGAGATAGGCGGCAAGCTGGCGAATCTCCATCTCGCTCAGACGCAGGTTGGGCATCGTCGCGCCGGGCTGTACCTTGACCGGATCGCGCAGCCATTCCACGAAGTACGCCGGCCGGACCTTTTCGCCCACGCGCGAGAGGTCGGGCGCAAACGTGCTCCCGCGTCCGTCGACGCTGTGGCACGCCTGGCAGCCCACGCTTTCGAAGAGTTCCTGGCCGGCCGCCGCGTCGGTCGCGTCCGGCTTCGCCGGCGCGGCGCCGGGCGCCTCGCTGCCGCCTGCCTGGAGCAGGTACGCGGCGATCGCCCGCCGCTCGTCGTCGGGCAGCAGCATGTTGGGCATCTTCGTGGCGGGCCGATAGGCGTGCGGGTCTTTCAGCCAGACCGGAACCCACTCGGGATACGTCTTCTTGCCCAGCACGTTCAGATTCGGGCCGACACGAACGGCCGCTTCCTGCTCGAAGCCCGGCAGCTTGTGGCACGCATAGCAGCCGTAGTTGGCCACCAGCCGGCGGCCCTCCCAGCCGCGCTCGATCCCGGCCACGTCGGGCTGAGCGTCGTGACACTTCTGGCAGGACGCCCACACCCGCGGGCCGCGCAACAACGGTGTCAGCCAGAACTCCACCTCACCGTGGGCTTTCACGGCCGACGTGGTGGCGAATCCCTGGCCCTGGTGGCAACTGCTGCAGCCGAAGAACTCGAAGGGATGGTCCTTCAGGATGTCTCGCGCGTTTGCATCGGCGTTGCCGCGGCGGAGGTAGACGGGTGGGTGCGTCCGGAAGGGCGGCGGGAGGCTTTCGAGGCCGCTCTGCATCGCGCCGACGTGACAACTCGTGCATCGGTCCACGAGGTTCAGCCTGGCGTTGACGGCCTGGCGGATCTCGATCTTCTCTTCGCGAAGCGCGGCGAGCGCGCGTTCCGCCACGCGCACGCGGTCCTCGAAATGCGCCAGCCGCGCCCTGGCCGCTTCCAGTGTCTGTTCCCGTTCACGCCCCTTCTCCAGTGCGGCCTTCCGCTGTTCCTGGAGCTCGCCCATGCGCACGGCGAGTTGCGTGATCTCCGGGTCCAGCGTCTCGAGTTCCGTCTTCAGCGTCGCGGACCGGACGTGCTCGTATCGATAGACCGTCTCCTGGTAATGACCGCGGAGCAACTGGAAGCGATGACGGACGGCGTCGAGCTCCTGCTGCAATCCGACCTGCTCGGCCTGCGCCCGGTCGCGCTCGGCACGGGCTTCGGGCAAGTCGTAGGCCTGCTTCGCGGTCTCGTATTCGGTCTGCGCCTCGGCATACTCCGGTGTGGCGCGCGCCTCCTCGAGTGTCGTTCGCGCCTGCTCCAGGTCGGCGCGGTACTTCTTCTCGGCCTCGACCAGGAACTGCCGCTGGTACGTCTTCCACGGCCGCTTGCTGACGGCTTCGTCCCAGAAGGTCCAGACGGTCACCGCCATCAGCAGGGCGGAGAGCACCGCGAAGTGCAGCGCGTACGAACGCCGCGCCAGTGGTTCTTCGTCGGGCTTCAGATGTTGAACCACGGTGTCACCCACACATACTTGATGTGCATGGTCAGGCGGAGCACGATCTTCACGGGCACCGCCACCATCGTCCAGAAGAGCGCCGCGGCCACGACGAAGCGCGTCCATCCGATCCGCGCCAGCGTTGCCGGCATGCGCCGCTTCATCCATCGGTACGACCAGACGCCGGCCGCGGCGCAGTAGCCAACCGAGATCAGCATGCCCAGGAGAAACGCCGGGAGCGTTCCGGATCGGATCCCGATCAGTTCCGTCAGGTCGCGGTTCGTCTCGGCCACCACGCGGTGGGGATCCAATTCCTGCCACGGCCAGAACCACATCCAGCCCGGTCCGCGCAGGAAGGTACCGATGACAATGAGCAGCACCCACAACACCAGGAAGCCGAAACAGAATGTGAGGATTTCGAACCGCCGCTCGGCGAAGGTGTAGCAGCCGTTGCCGCGCGGGTTGTTGTCCAGGTACGGAATGACCATCAACCCCACGATGATCAGCGTCGGCAGGACGACTCCGGCGATCCACGGATCGAAGTAGACGAGCAGTTCCTGCAAGCCGAGGAAGTACCACGGGGCTTTGGCCGGGTTGGGCGTGACGTTCGGGTGGGCCGGGTCTTCCAGCGGCGCTTCCAGCAGGATCGACCAGACGAACAGCACGACGACGACGGCCATCCCGACCAGCATCTCGAGTCGCACCAGGTACGGCCAGGTGTGCACCTTGCGTGGCGCTGCCGCTTCCGCGGGCGGGTACAGGACGTCGGGCGCCGGACCGCCGGCGGGCGCCTGGCGGCGCAGCCGGTCGTTGGCCAGGGCCACGCGGAACGCCAGCCACGTGAACAGCACCGCCAACACCAGCAGGCCCAGGATGGGCAGGTTGTCGGGCTTGCTGGCGATCAGCCACAGATTACGCAGCACGGCTCAGCCTCACAGCGGACCGGAGATGCCACCGTCTTTCCGGATCCGCCAGAAGTGCACGATCATGAACACCACGCCGACGAGCGGCAGGGCGATGCAGTGCCAGATGTAAGCGCGCAAGAGCGCGTTGCCCCCCACCTGGGATCCGCCCAGCAGCGCGAATCGAATGTCGTTGTACGCGGTGGCGCCGAGCTGTTCGCCGAACGGTCCCTCGTGCCCGATGAGCGGCGTGGCCCGCGCCATGTTGGTGCCGACGGTCACGGCCCAAAAGCCCAGTTGGTCGTCCGGCAGCAGATACCCGGTGAAGCTCAGGAGCAGCGTCAGCACGAGCAGGGTGACACCGACCACCCAGTTGAATTCGCGTGGCGGCTTGTAGGAGCCGGTCATGAACACCCGGAACATGTGCAGCATCACCGTGATCACCATGGCGTGGCCGGCCCACCGGTGCATGTTGCGCAGCACGATGCCGAATGGCACGTCGTGCTCCAGGTATTTCATGTCCGCGTAGGCGTTGGCCTTGTCCGGGTGGTAGTAGAACATCAGGAAGACACCCGTCAGGGTCAGCACCAGGAAGAGCAGGAACGTGATGCCGCCCATGCACCACGTGAAGCGCATCTTCGTGCCATGCCGCTTCACGAAGTTGGGGTGCAGGTGCATGAAGACGTTGCCTGCGATCGCCAGGATGCGGTTGCGCGGCGCATCGTCATACCCGCGACGGAAGATGGACTTGTAGATCTGCGACTGCCGGGCTTGATCGAGAAGACGCCGCAGGTCGAGCTTCATCGCGCTCACCCCTTGAAGTTCAGGAACGCGCCCGGCCGTTCCCATTCGCCGCGCTCGTAGCGGTATCTGACGGCCGACTCGATGGCCAGTTGGCCGTCATCGGCCAGCGCGACCCGCAATCGTTCCAGCGGGCGCGGCGCCGGACCTTCGTAGTTGATCCCTTCCTTCGTGAACCCGCTGCCATGACAGGGGCACTTGAACTTGTTTTCCGAATCGCTCCACACCGGCGTGCACCCCAGATGCGTGCACTTCGCCGACAGCGCGTAGAAGCCATCGGTCTCGCGCACGATCCAGACGCGCTGCGTTTTCTGGAAGCGCGTATCCACCGTCCCCACGGCGTACTCGTCCGGGAAGCCCGCGCGGAACGCCGTGGCCGGCTCGAACAACACGCGCGGAAAGAAGAAGCGCGCGGTGGCCGCCAGCCAGACGCCCACGAACGCCCAGAACGCTCCCCATCCCAGCCGCAGCAGGTCACGGCGCGAGATCTCGGTTTCTTTTTTCGGCCGGATCCGTTCCGTTGCGCTCGTCTCCATTCACCTCGCACCAGCGACCCCGGCCTTGCGGGGCGCCACCCATTGCTCCGGCACCTCACCGAGCGACGCGCAGTAGACCCCGTTCGGCCAGTCGACCAGGATGGCGCGCTTGTCGCTGCAGACTCGCTCGCACTCCCGGCAGCCGGTGCACGCCTTGGCGTTGGCCATCGACGAAAACGAATAGAACACGCCGTTCTGGCCGGTCTGCATCACCAGGCAGCTCTCCGGGCAGATGTCCACGCAATCCTGGCAGCCGCTACAGCGATCCAGATACACCACGGCGATCGGCCGTCCGTTTGGCTTGATCTTGGCCGCCGAGAAGCCGTGTTCGTCGAAGATGCACTGCTCGACCGGGCAATAGCTCGTGCAGACGCCGCAATCGATGCACAGCACCGGATCGATCACGTGGAGCTTCTTGGTCTCGCCGGCGATCGCGTCGGTCGGACACTTCTGCGCGCAGATCGTGCAGCCGACGCAGTTCGGCTCGATTCGATAAGCCATCGCTTCGCCTCGGTTGGGAAACGCCGGAGATGGTTCGGCCTCGCCCGTGACCCCTCGCAGGTCGGGACCGGTCTGGCCTCCGCCGAGGACATGGCAGGCGGAGTGGTTTTGCGGGAAGAAACGGCGCGGCGCCTCGGCGAGGGCGGGCGTGGCCGACCAGAGCATGCCTGAGGCGACCGCGGCGGCGGTCGCCAGCCTGGCCCGGAGGGTCGGCCGATTCGTCACCTGGGTTCCCCTCTTGGGAAGGAAGCGGCTTTACGAGCTACCAGGACCTACGGCGATATCCGGTGTAGGAGAAACTTACACGCACGGCCGGCTTCGGCGTATGACGCCGATCATAAAGGACAAAACTTGGGGCTGGGGGCTGGGGCTAAGCCCACGCTCCAATAGGAACGCGGGGGAAATCCATGAACGCACCCCTCGGAACGGCCCCATCCGATCGCGAAACCAAACCGGTCGGTCAGAAGATCGTCCGGATCGCGCTGATCCTGATCGTGCTGGGAGTCATCTACGTTATCTTCTCCGATATGATCCGGGGCGTCTTCTCCACAGCCCGAAGTTCCCGGGTCACCAGCGACTTCAAGACGATCTCCGAAGCGATCGATCGGCACCAGCTCGAAAAGGGTAAGCTCTTCTGCGAGTCCGATATCGACAAGCTCCAGGGC
>CAYHRK010000149.1:6676-8725 GCA_964358795.1 uncultured Vicinamibacterales bacterium | reverse complement strand
TAGGGCGGCAGCGGCCACCGTGATGCGCATCTGCCATGTGACCTCTCATCTTCCACCCGATCAGGCGGCCAACGCCCTGTTGCCGATGCACCTGGGCGAATGGGCACGGGCCGCGGGCGACACGTGCGTGTTTGTGGCGCAGCCGCCGCGCGCGATCGGTACGGCCACCGCCTCAGCCCTTGCCGGGATTGGGCGCACCTTGCCGGGAGACGTCGTCTGGTTCGAACCGAGACGGCCCGCCTGGCGTGTGCCGGTGGTATCTCACGCGGCATCGTTGGCCAACGTTATTCGGCTTTGGCGGGTGGCCGGTGCGGCGTTGCGCGCGGCCGATGTGGTGCACGTGCACAGCAACGGATTGTTACCCGAAGCGGCAAGTCTGCTTGCGTCGTGGTTCCGCGTGCCGGTGGTCCTGACTCTGTACGGGACGGAAATCTGGCACTACCGGCGGCGGACAGTGGGAGTAGACCTGTTCACGCGCGCGTATCGATCGGCGGCCCAGGTCACCTTCTACAGCCAGGGGCTTCACGACCGGGCACTCGAGCACGGACTGATACGCGCCGGACTGAGCGTCGTGTACCCGCCGGTGGCCGACTACTTCACACCTGCCGGCGAAGCGACGAGACAGCAGGCGCGCGAGACCCTGGGGCTTCGCGAACGTCACGTGCTCGTCAACGTGAAACGGCTCCATCCCCTGGCTGGCCAGCGATACCTGATCGAGGCGATGCCAGCCGTGCTGCGCCTCCATCCGGACACAAGACTGGTGTTTTGCGGAACCGGTCCCCTTCGAAGCGAACTGGAAGAACTGGTGGGCACGCTCGGCATCGCCGATCGCGTGACGTTTGCCGGTCTGCTCGATAACCGGACGGTCGCGTCCTACTACGCGGCCGCCGATCTGTTCGTGCTTCCGTCTCTGCTGGAAGCCTGCCCGACCGTGGCGGTCGAAGCCCTGGCGTCTGGCACGCCCGTCGTCTCCACCGACAACCCGGGCGGCGTCGAACTCCACCACCTCTTCGGCGACGACGTACGGATCGTGCCACGAGAGAACTCGGGGGCCCTCTCTGCGGCCATCTCGTCGTTTCTGAACGACCCTCAGCGCACGCGGCCAGGCACCGGCGAGACGATTGCCAGGGAATTTGCTCCCGCCGTCGTCGCCCGCCGATTTGCGGCGGTCTACCGGTTGGCGGCGCCTCGTCCATCGGCGAGCTCAGGACGCCCTGAGCCTGCCGCCCCTCGACCCTGCTCGGGGCGGCCCTGAGCTTGTCGGAGGGTCGAAGGGCGACGCCCACGATGACACACTTATTTCCTTCCGGGTCCTGACCTTCCACATCGAGTCAGGAACTTGTTACGGCTTGGCGGTTTGGCTGCCGAGTCGTATACTCGACTGACGGGGGCATTGCGATGTTCAAACACATCACTCGGTTCGGCTGCGCCATCCTGGTGCTGCTGGCGGTCGTCGTACGTCTCGCGGCGGCAAGTGAAGTGTCGGTGACCTTCCGCGATGGCAAGGTCACGGTGGTCGCCCGGGATGCGACGCTGCGGCAGGTTCTGGCGGAGTGGCAACGGGTCGGCCACACTAGAATCGAGCCCCTGGATCGGGTTCCGGCGCAGCCAATCACCATCGAACTGGTCGACGTCCCTCAATCGCAGGCGCTGGCGATGATCCTCCGTTCGCTCTCCGGTTACATCGCGGCCCGCCGCAGCGGGATGCTGCCCGGCGGGTCGCTGTACGATCGTATCCTCCTGACGCCGACTCTGGCGCAGGCGTCTACTACGGTGTCTACTACGGTCGTGTCGTCGACGCCGCCGCGCCCGGCTCAGACGGTGCCAGATTTCATGCGCAACGGGATGCCCGGGGCCTTCCCCGGGTCTATACCGGGGGGCTTGGGGGCAGACGATTCTGACGCCTCGTCGGGTGACGACGTCCAGGACGATGCGCAGCAGCCGTTGGTTCGTCCGGGATTGCCGCTGAACCGCCGGCCGGGTGGCATGCCCGTAACAGGAATGATCGGCATGCCGATGCCTGATCCGTCGGGTCAGCCGATTGATCCG
>CAYHRK010000149.1:0-6576 GCA_964358795.1 uncultured Vicinamibacterales bacterium | reverse complement strand
AACAGGAATGATCGGCATGCCGATGCCTGATCCGTCGGGTCAGCCGATTGATCCGTACAGGCAGGGCTCGCCGGCCCCAAGCCCCGTCAAGGGACCGGTGACAGTACCCATGCCTGGAATGCTCATTCCCGGCCCGAGCGCCACTCCCAAAGGGCCGGGTGGCATCCCCTCAACGCCTCCACGGCCGCCCGGGGACCCGCGATCCTGAACGGCCAGAGATTCGGTCACCTGGTTTCACGCATGGCCGATGACGCCTCGGCGACAAAACTGGGCGAGTATGGCACCCGCGGCGAGTACCACCGTGTGTTGGACGAGACATGGAACTACCGCCCGACGTACCTCGCGAAAATGTTGGCGGTCCGACGGCACCTCGACTCGTTCTCGCCGGAGACCCGCGTGCTGGATGCCGGCTGCGGCGAGGGTGTGATTGTCGACCAGTATGCCGGCCGCCTGCGAATCGAAGGTGTCGATCTCAATTTCAGGTCCGCGCTGGTCCAGACCGGATCGGTCACGGCATTGCCGCACCCCAACGGGATGTTCGATCAGGCGTTGTGTCTGGATGTACTCGAACACCTGACGTTCGACGATCAAGCCACAGCGCTGCGCGAGCTGCACCGGGTGTTGCGCCCCGGCGGCGGCGCGTTGGTGTCGGTGCCGAACCTGGCTCACCTGCAATCCCGGGTGCACTTTCTCCTGCTGGGACAGTTGATCAGGACCGCCAGCCTCGCGAAGCATCCGGGTGACCGCCCCGTAGACGAGTACCTGGCGTTGGCGCGCAGTTGCGGATTCGACATCGTGAGGCGCCGCGGGATTTTCCCTACCGTGCCGATCCTGGCAGCCCTCGTCAGGCGGCACCCGATGTCACTGGCCTGGCTGCACGACGCACTCACGCGCGTGTTGCCGGTACCGGGATGGTGTTTCCTCAATTTGATCTGGCTGCAGAAACCAGCCTGATCACTGGATACAAATCATGCCGATTCTCGCAGAGGTCAACGCTCGGATCACGCAGGCCATGAAGGCCCACGACGCGGCGACGCTGTCGGCGTATCGCATGCTGAAAGCGGCGCTGATCAACAAGGAAGTGGAGAAAGGCCGCGCCCTCGAGGATGCCGAGGCGTTGCAGGTGATCGCCGCGCAGATCAAGCAGCGGCGCGATTCGATCGATCAGTTTCAGAAGGGCGGCCGGCAGGATCTGGTGGACAAGGAGGCCGCCGAACTCGTGCTGCTGGAGCGGCTGATGCCGCCCCCTCTTGACCCGGCGCAGATCGATCAGGCGATTGATGCCGCCCTCATCGCAACGGGCGCCGCGTCGATGAAGGACGTGGGCAGGGTGATGAAGGCCGTGATGGCTGCGCTCTCCGGCAAACCAGTGGACGGCAAGACCGTGAACGACCTGGTCCGCAAGAAGCTTGCCGGCTAGAGTACTTTCGCGTCGGACTGCCGCTTGGGTGACGCGTTCAGCCAGGGATTCAAGCTGGCTCGCTGGTTTCCTGGATGGAGGCGATCCCGGAGAGTGGTGAATCCTTCTGATAGAATTGTAAGCAGTGCGTTCCTGGCCATTTGCAGCGCCTCGATCTCTCCCTGGTGAGCCGCTCGCCGCTGCAAGCGCTCGATGATCTCAGCCGCCTCGATCAGGGTCATGTCCCCGTTTCCCATGTCGCACCCCTGTTTCAATTCGGTCACATTGGGGTCAACAACATGACCAGCCAGCAGTTGAGCGGCAGCGTGACTCAAGTAATACCGACCTTCAAGCGCCAAGTCGCGCCATCCGGCGTATGTCGTCAGATGACGCATCTTGTCGCGGGGGTGGGCACCAAACTTCTGGGGCGGTTCTGTCGTCCAATCTCTTGACAGGCAATCGACCATCCTGTCCAACCTCCTCTTTGGGCATCCGCTGCCGACACAGCGGATGCCCATTTTGTTTGTTTGCAAGAAGCATGCCCCTCGCTTTTAGAAGGGCGGGCTTTTGGCGGGAATGACGAAGGCAGAGCGGGATTGGCGGGATGGCGGCGCCGCTCCTGGCGCTGAGTGCCCCGATTCCAAAGCACGGCAACAGTAGTCCGGAGCGCGGCGCCCGGATCGCAAGGCGCGACGACCGAGAATATCGGGAATATTCGAGGAAGGAGCAACGCCGCGAGGCGGGATGCCCCGCCCGGAATACGTGGTCGTACTTTGGAATCGAGGCGCTAAGGGTTGTGGTACGCTCACCACACGTCCATGTCCTCTGAAGCGCCGGGGGCCTCCCAGGCTGCATCACCACACCTGACCAAATCTGCGGGTGTCATTGGCGCCGCGACCATGACCAGCCGCTTGCTGGGACTGGTGCGCGACCAGGTGATGTCGTTCCTGTTCGGCGCCGGCGATCAGATGGATGCTTACAACGTGGCGTTTCGCATTCCGAACCTGGTACGTGACCTGTTTGCGGAAGGCGCCATGAGCGCGGCCTTTGTTCCCACGTTCACCCGCACCTTGACACTTGGCGGGCGGGACCGGGCGTGGCATCTCGGCAGTCTCGTCATCAATATCCTGGTCGCGGCGACCGGATTCCTGGTTCTGGCGGGGATCGCCTTCGCCTGGCCCATCATCGGCGCCTTCGCCGGCAAGTTCGCCGAAGTGCCGGGCAAGTTCGAGCTGACAGTGACGCTGACGAGAGTGATGTTTCCATTTCTGATGCTGGTGGCCGTGGCCGCGGCGTTGATGGGCATGCTGAACTCGCTGCAACGCTTCTTCGTGCCCGCGATCTCGCCCGCCATGTTCAACGTCGGGTCCATTCTCTGCACTATCGGACTTGTCCCGGTCATGCCATTGCTGGGTTTGCCTACCATCATGGCGCCGGCGATCGGCGTGCTGGTAGGCGGCGTCGGCCAGGTCGCCATCCAGTGGCCGTCGCTGCGGCGAGAGGGATTCCGCTACCGTCCCGTCCTCAGTTGGTCGGACGAAGGGCTTCGCCAAGTGCTGGTGTTGATGGGACCAGGCGTGATTGGCCTGGCTGCGGTACAGGTCAACGTGCTGGTGAACACGATTCTGGCGTCGGGCGAAGGTACGGGCGCCGTGTCGTGGCTGAATTACGCCTTTCGACTGATGTACTTGCCCATTGGGCTGTTTGGCGTGTCGATTGCCACCTCGGCGCTGCCCACGCTGAGCCGTCACGCTGCGCGATCGGATCTGCCCGAAATGCGGCGTACGGTTTCCAGCGGCTTGCGCCTGATGCTGGTGTTGAACGTGCCGGCGACGATCGGCTTGATGGCGCTGGCCACGCCGATTGTCGCCCTCATCTTCGAGCACGGACGCTTCACCGCAGCCGACACCGCAGCCACGGCCGCCGCGCTGGCGTGTTACGCCCCTGGGTTGGTGGGCTACTCGGTGGTGAAGATCGTGGTGCCGTCGTTCTATGCCCTTCGCGACAGCCGCACGCCCGTGCTGGTGTCGGTGGCGGCGGTCGCCGTCAACGTGATCCTCAACCTCACGCTTGTGCGTGTGATCGGGTTCCGCGGCCTCGCGCTGGGCACCGCCATCAGCGCGATCTTCAATGCGTCGTGCCTGCTGTGGTTGTTGCGGATCCGGCTCGGCAGCCTCGACGGCCGGCTGATCGCGACGGCGTTGGTCAAGATCACGGCGGCGGCGTTGCTGATGGGTGCCGCAGCCTGGACCACCGACTACGCCATCGCTCTGTGGCTGCCGTCCCACGCGATTCGAGTGCTGGCCCTGCGCGTCGTGGCATCAATCGGCGTGGCGCTGTTCGTGCTCGATCGAGCGGCCCGCGCGCTGCACGTGCACGAATTTACCGACGTGCGCGGTTTGCTGATGGCCCGCCTGGCCCGGTTGCGGACCCGTGCGTAGCACCAGCCGACACCCCGGCCGGTTCGGGATCGAATCCATGCTGATGGCCATGGCCTTCGTGCCGTTGCTCGGCGTGGTGTGTTCACTCGCGTTGCCCCGCGATCGTCAACGCCAGCAGATCGGCATCGCGGAAACCGCCCGTTATATCGGAACCTGATATGCGTCCTGCTTCGCCTTCGTACCTGCGCTACAGCCTCGGGCCTGGCCCGATCGGACCCGCCGTGCGCCTGCTGATTGCGGCCAACGTGGTGGGATACCTGGTGTCGCTCGCCCTGCCCTCGCTGACCATCTGGCTCGGTCTGATTCCGGCCGCCATCGTCGAGCGGTGGTGGGTGTGGCAGCCGGTCACCTACATGTTCCAACACGGCGGACTGTTCCATCTGTTGTTCAACATGCTGGCGCTGTGGATGTTCGGCGTCGAACTGGAACGTCAGTGGGGCACGCGGTTCTTCATGACGTACTACTTCGTCACCGGCGTCGGCGCAGCGCTCACCACGGTCCTGGTCTCGCTGCTGCCGTTCGGATTTGCCGAAAGCCTGTACGTGTCGGTGACGGTTGGCGCGTCGGGTGCCATCTACGGCCTGCTGCTGGCCTACGCGTGGTCGTATCCCGATCGACCCATCTACATGTACTTGCTCTTCCCGATACCGGCGAAGGTCTTCGTGCTGATCATGGGAGCCATTTCGTTCCTGTCGGCCACCAGCGGAGGCGGCGGCATCGCCCACGCCACGCACCTTGGCGGTCTCGTCGTGGGCTACCTGTACCTGATGTGGCACAGAGGCGGGCTCGGATCGGTGTGGCGATCGCAGGTACTACGGTGGCGTATGGCTCGGCTTCGCCGGAGGTTCGACGTACACCAGGGCGGACGCCCAAAAGGCCCCGGCGGGTGGGTGCACTAGCAGCGGTCTACAGCGTTCCGCGCACGTAGCCGCCGTCAACCTGAATGGTCGTGCCCGTGATGTAGGTGCTCCGCCCGGAAGCCAGAAACACCACGAGGTCGGCCAACTCGGATGGCTCGGCCATGCGTCCGAGCGGAATGTTCTGCACCGTGCGCCGTTCCACGGCCTCCACCGGAATGCCTTCCCGACGCGCCGCGGCTTCGGCCAGTTCAGCGACCCGGTCGGTGCGGGTGTAGCCGGGCGCCACACAGTTGACCAGAATGCCGTCCCTAGCAAGCTCGTTGGCCAGCGTTTTTGACAGGCCCACCACTGCCGGGCGCAGCGCGTTGGACAGGATCAGACCGGCGACCGGTTGCTTCGCCGAGATGGAAGTGATGTTAATGATCCGCCCACCACCCCGGCGTCGCATGTGCGGTACGGCCTCCTGGCACAACAGGACGGTGCTCATCAGCAGGAGGTCGATGGCTTCTCGCCAATCCGATTCCGTGAGCGCGCCGAAGAGCCCTGCCTTGGGACCGCCAGCGTTGGTCACGAGAATGTCGAGCCCGCCGAAATGCCTGGCGGTCTGGTCGACCAGGCGCACCACGTCCGACCGGCGTGTCAGATCGGCCGCTATGGCCAGCACCTCCGCGCCTGTGGCTGCCTGAATGTCGGCCGCCGTGGTCTCCAGCGTTGGCATGTGGCGCGCACACATGCCGATGCGGGCCCCTTCGGCAGCCAAGGCCATCGCGGTGGCCTTGCCCAATCCCCGACTTGCCGCGCACACCAGCGCGACTTTTCCCTTCAGTCCAGTTTCCATGGAGGTCCCTACCGACTGCTGTCTGGTGCCTACTATCTCGGAGCCTTGCTCTGCCTTCTGATTTCGTTTGTCACTTCCTGAAATAGTCATCCGTCTTGTCCAGCCAGTCCTGGCGAATCGGGCTGAAGATGTCGAGCTCGAATGTATCCTCGAGCGCCTCGGCCTGGTGCGGCACCCGCGATGGGATGTGCAACACTTCGCCCTCGCGTACCACCACTTCGTCGCCGTCCACCACGAATCTGAGCGCGCCCTGCAGGATGTAGGTCATCTGCTCGGCTTCGTGGTCGTGGGTGGGCACGATGGCGCCTTTCTTGAGGTAAATCTGCGCCAGCATCTCGCGCTCGCCCGTGACAAGCTTGCGCGAGATCATTTCGGTGACCTTCTCGAGGGCGATTTCGTCCCATCGGTACTGCGTGGCTCGGTTGGTGGACATGAGAGTGACTGCTCCTGCCCGCGCGCGTGGTCGACGTTCAGGGCCGCGGCGCCTTGCGGCGACCCACTCGACGGGCTCGGGGGACGGGCGATTATAGCACCCGGAACCCAATGGTATAATTGCACTTCCCGAACTTGAGGCTTGAATCATGGGCTGGCGAGCACGCCACCCGGGCCGGTCCGGGCGAGACGCCTTATATGGATACGACGACCCCGCTCGAGGCCACGCCCGAGCCCGGCGCAATGGCGCCCGAGATGGCTGCGGACGTGCTGCTCCGGGCATTCCGGCTGATGTCTCTCTCGCGCAAGATCGACGACAAGGAGATCCAACTCAAGAATCAGAGCCAGATCTTCTTCCAGATCAGCGGCGCCGGTCACGAGGCGATCCTCACGGCGGCTGGTCTGGTATTCAAGCCGGGCTACGATTGGTTCTTCCCGTATTACCGCGACAGGGCGTTGTGCCTCGCGCTGGGGGTCACCCCCTACGAGATGTTCCTGCAGGCGGTAGGGGCGGCCGACGATCCCGCGTCGGGCGGCCGGCAGATGCCCTCTCACTGGGGACATACCCGCTGGAACATCGTGTCGCAGGGCAGTGCCACCGCATCG
>CAYHRK010000148.1:0-8755 GCA_964358795.1 uncultured Vicinamibacterales bacterium | reverse complement strand
ACCGGAGATCGACAAACTGGTGCAGCGCCTCCGCGCCAGCGCCACTCTCGTGCACAAACGATAGAAGGGGCCGACCCGAGTTCCGGGGACACCATACGCATTTCTTCGCAGATTGAGTATGGTGTCCCCAGCATCGAACTCCTGCAATGAAGACTCGAGCTCACGCATGCTTCACCTCGGCCCCTGACGGGCAAGGTGCACGCGATCCCGGCTCTTGCGCAGTTTCCCGGTTCCAGCAACACGTTACGCGACGCAACGACGCGGCTCACTCCCAGTTCCGTGTCAACCCAGGTTAACGGTTTATCACCCACGTTGACGCCAATCCCGCGAATGGCACCTTCCGCCTATCCACGGATTTCCCGGCAATTGGCGCCGGCACCAATTCCCGGCCCGGGCGCCGATGAATTCAGGCGACTCGTACTGGCAGAAGAACTTGCGCCCGCACTGAATGGCGGCAATAATGCCCGCGGGCGGCGGGTCGTTCCCAAGAGCGAGTGGATGCGCACCGGGCGGCTGACCAGCAATGGACGCCATCCACCTATGTGAAGTTCGGTCCAATGATTCACGACGTTGACATGCCACACTGGTGGTAGTATTATGGTGGTATGAAAGTCAAGACCTCAATAACACTCTCACAGCAAGTCCTTCAACTGATCGACAAGCACAGTCATGACTTCAGAAGCCGATCAGAGTTCATGGAACAAGCGGCCAGGTCACTACTGGCCAGCCTGGCACGAACCGAAGCTGAACGACGCGATCTTGAGATCATCAACCGGAACGCCGACAGGCTCAACGCCGAGGCGGAGGATGTCCTCGCCTACCAGGTGCCGCTGTGAGGCGCGGTGAACTGTACCGGGTCCGGCGACCGTCCAGTCGAGATCCGAAGAAGTTTCGCGTGTTTGTCATCGTCAGCCGCCAGATTCTCATCGATTCACGCTTCTCGACCGTGATTTGTGCCCCGGTCTATACAGCCTACGAGGGCTTGACGACACAGGTAGCGGCGGGAACCGATGAAGGCTTGAAGCATGACAGCAGCATTCATTGCGATGAACTCGTGAGCCTGCCAAAGTCATTCCTGACCCATTTCGTTGGCGTCCTGTCGGAAACCAAGTTGCGAGACCTAAGCAGGGCTCTGAAGGTCGCTCTTCAGATCAATGACACCTGAGGGAAGTGACGGACCGAACAAGGGCCTGCACCCGACCGGCGCGGGTGCGAAAGTGAGCGCCGTCGGGTGAGGCCTCATGTTATGCGACTCACTCGGGAACATGGCGCAGGCAAGACTTGACGCACACAACTGTGATGTGTAGCATTCATGTGTATGCCAACGAACCTCGCCATTGACGATCAACTCCTCGATCAGGCCCGCAGCGTTGGCGGGTACCGAACCAAGCGCGAAACGGTCAACGAAGCTCTGCGTGAGTTCATCCAGCGACGCCAGCGACTCGAACTGGTCAAACTGGCCGGCACGATCGAATACGACCCCAAGTACGACTACAAGCGAGAGCGGCGAGCTCGGTGATCCTCTTTGATACGTCCGTCCTCTCGCGCGTCTTCCGGCGGAAACGCCTCGGGGCGGAGGAGCGCGGCCTTCAGGCGCTGTTCGACGACCTGATGGCGAGCGATGTTCCCCTGGGCCTGCCCGGGATCGTGCTGCAAGAGGTACTGAGCGGGATTCGATCCCACCGCCAGTTTAGCGATCTCACGGCGAAGCTGCTGACGGGGTTCGCGGTCGTTCCCGAGGGGGTTCCGGAACACGTCGAGGCGGCCCGGATTAGGAACGTCTGTCTGGGCAAAGGGCTCAACGTCTCTGGGGTCGACTGTCTCATCGCGGCATGTACGATCACCGGGAACCACCAGCTCTTCACGGTCGACGAGGACTTCGAGGCCATTGCGAGGCACGCGCCGCTGAAGCTGTTCAGGGGGCACCACGTCGCATAACACCGGCTTGCAGCCGACGGCGGCCGGTGGAATCGTGAGCCGCCGCGGCTGAAGCCGCACGTTATGCGACGAAATATTCAACGGTGATTCCATGCGGAAGAAGGTAAGGGACCTTGTCGCTGAACTCGAATCTGCGGGTTTCGTCAATCGCGGCGGAAAAGGCAGCCACCGAAACTTTGTCCACCCGAAGGTGTCCAAACCAATCACAATATCTGGTGCGCTTGGCGACGATGCGAAGCACTACCAAGTTCGTGCGGTGAACCACGCGATCGAGGAGTCACAGTCATGAAGGAAAGCGCAAGGTACGCGAAGATCGTCGAGTGGTCGGAAGAGGACCAATGCTTCGTCGGAAGCTCTCCCGGGTTGATTTACGGTGGGTGCCACGGCCAGGATGAACAGGCCGTCTTCGAGGAACTGTGCCAAGTTGTAGGAGAGGCAATCGCAATTTGTCACCGCGACGGCAAACCGCTTCCTCCGCCAACTTCGGGCCGTGATTACGCGAACAAAATGCAGAACGTCGCATAACAACGCAGTGCACCGGACGCGCGCAAGAACGGCGCGCGCCGGTGACTGCGATCGTTGACCGACGAGGATCGTGACGAAAAGCCAGGAGCATGGTCGGTAGAGGGACAACGGGAATCCCACGGGTTGCGGCCCTGGTTGCCGTTCTGGTGTCGTCCGGCCTGACGACCCGCCGCTCTGAGACCGCCTCCACGCAGTGACCGGCGACGGCGCCTACGTCCGATTCGCCTGGCCTGCCGGGTCGCCGGCGTCATCGCCCCACAGCGCGCGCAGTTCGAGCTCCATGTCGCCGAACGGCTCCGCGCCAACGACGTCATCGCCGGCATGGGTGGCGATAATCGTCCAGCGACCGTTGTCGAGACGCAGGACTTCGAGGGTACGAGCCAGCGGGTCCACTATCCACGCATGCGCGACCTCGGCGCGGGCGTAGATCGCGAGCTTCTTCGCGCGGTCGAGCGATGCGGTAGACGGGGAGAGAACCTCGCAGATCCAGTCGGGTGACAGTGTCGTGAACACCCCGTCAGGCAGGACCGGCATGCGACTGCGGCGCCATCCGGCAAGGTCGGGGACCAGGACGTGCCGACCGAGATGCACCTCGGGCTGGTCGAGGATGATCCAGCCGCCCGGACCCCCGCGGCCGTGGTGGTAGGGCCCGCCGATGAAGACGCCCATCGACGATGCCGCATTCGCGTGTCGGAACGCGGGCCGCGGGTTGGCGTGCAGTTCTCCATCGACGATTTCCGCCACCATCTCGGGCGGCAATTTCTCGAGATCCGCATACGTAGCCGGCCGGTCGAACGGCGGGACGCGTGGCATCGGGCGCATTGTACATCGTCGTCTGCACGCGGCGTGCCGGACATGAAACCGGACATGAAACCCCGCCAGGCGGCCGAGAATCGAGGTGAGCTGACGGGCTCCCGAAGCCACGTTTCACATTCCGCCACCTCCGGCGGCGCCAATGGTGGCAGAAAACGCCGCCATCGAATGCGGCCCGCCTTTGGCTCGCGCGGGTGGCGAGATCGGTGCAGAAGCAGTACCCTGAAACACCCTATACCGCTTCCAGCGGACGGCGTTGTGCGCCGCCGCTGAACCGGAGCGTTGGGCCCTTCCGAAGGCTGGCAGACGCGGCCGGGAGTACCTGGAGGATCTCGATGACTCGTTCAGGGAAGGCTTCGCGGGGAATCTGCGCTGCGCTGGTTGTCGTTGGTGTTGCCCTCTGGCCGAACAGATCGCAGGCGCAGTCGGACAGCTCGCTGACTCTGGGTGGCAGTGTCGGAGTCGGACTCAGAGGTGAGGGAGCTGTCAAGGAGTGCTGCGGCCCGTTCCGGAGCGAACTCGATCGGTCGAAGTCGATCTGGTTTGGTGGGAATGCGTGCCAATGGGTCACATCGCGCCTGGGTTTGGAAGCTGAGGCAACGTGGGCACGCGATGAAACCTACAAAGCCTATGTCCAGGGAATCTTCGGCACCGCGCCCATTCGTGGCTACAGGGCAGTGAACCGCGTCCGCATGTTCAGCGTGTCCGGGCTCCTCCGAGCCCGCGTAACGCGGTCCAGCCAATTCGAGCTGGATGTCGTGACCGGTCTGGGCTGGGTCCGAGAAGCTCGGACGAGCCACTTGGAATCGGTGATCTTCAAGCCTGGCCTCGAAACACTGGCGACCTTCACGTTCGACTTGGAGGGAACACGCCACCTCATGACGGCGGTCGTCGGTGCTGAGGTAGGGGCTCCGGCGTTTGGCCGAGATTTCGAGATCTTCGCGGCGTTTCAAGCGCAACGTTATCTCGGGAGTCGAGATGCCGTTCGCACCGACCTCGAACTCGGACGGACAATATGGCGCTTCGGGGCGGGCGTGCGACGCACCTTCTGAACGACTAATGCGCCGGTCCAACGAGACAGGGCATTCGAAGACATCGTGCGCCAGTGGATTGCTCGCATGCCATGAGGTCAGCAGAGAAGCAGATCCTGCTTCGAGTCGGCGTCGCTCTCGCGGCCGCGACTGGGAGTGTGTTCCTGCTCGTGTCCGGGCTCTACTACTACAGGCTGACACTGGTGCTTCAACGAATGGAGCCGACGCGCCACCGATCGCGATGGCGCGTGGGTGAAGCCATGAGATCGGTTTCGCGCTACCGGTACACACCGCTTCGGTGGCCGACCTTGACGACCACGACGGACGACTCGGCGTCGTCGATGAGGTACAGCACACGGTAGTCGCCCTGACGAACTCGGTACTTCTCTTGGCCCGAGAGTCTCTCGGCGCCGGCTGGCCTGGGTTCAACGGCGAGGCTGCGGATCCGGGATACTACGCGCTTGCGGTCTCGCAGTGGAAGGCCTTCGAGTTCCTTCGCGGCAGACGGCTTGATCAGGAGGCTATAGCTTGCCACGTCGCTTCAGGTCTTTGAGCACAACCTCGAAGGCGAGATTCGGTTCGTTGGCGCGGGCATCGAACGCGGCGAGATCATCGGCGTCCTCGGCCAGGCTGCGGCGGACGGCCACGTTGACCAGGTCGGACACGCTATGGTCCGTGTGGGCCGCCTTGACCCGCAGAGCCTTGTGCAGGCTCGGATCGAAGTAGACGGTGGCACGTTTGAGGTCGCTCATGATGGAAGTGTGGCATTATAGCGGCTTAACGTCAAGACGTTGTAGCGGTACTCGGATTGCGGACTGACCCTTTCATCGAGGCGACACCTCCAACCTTCTGGCCAGAAACCGAGCGTTTTCGGGGGGTTCCGCAGACAGCACAGATGTGCCGTAACCCGGCGTGGTCCTTGCTCTTATCCAAAGGCAAGGTCGCACCGATAAGGTCGACGCGAGGTGCATCTGATGGTGGTCTTTCGTCGAGCGTGGATTGGAATGGCCCTGCTTGGCATCGTTGCCACAACGAGCGTGCCAACCCGGCTGGGCCTGTGGGAGACGCTGACGGCGCAAACGGCGGTTGCCGGCGCCCCGAAAACTGCCCTCCCAACCACCCCCCGAAACACGGCGCCGTTGCCCGCCAGAGGCGGCAGCCTGGTGTGCACGATGCGCAGCGAGCCGCGCACGTTCAACCCCTACGGTTCACGCGACTTCGCCTCGCACATGGTGATGCAGTTGACGCACGCCAGGCTTGTGCGCATCAATCGCGCCACGCAGCAACTGGAACCGTGGCTGGCCGAGAAATTCGCCTGCACGACAAATGGTCTTACCTGCACGTTGAATCTGCGCCGCGGCATCACGTTTTCCGACGGCGTGCCGTTTACCTCGGCCGACGTGCTGTTTTCGTTTCAAGCCGTGTACGACGAGAAAACAGGCAGCCCGCTTGGCGACGCCCTGTTGATTGGCGGCAAACCGCTGGGGGTGACGGCGCCCGACGCCACGACCGTGGTGCTGACGTTTCCGACGGCCTACGGACCCGGTCTGCGCGTGCTCGACTCGCTGCCCATCTTGCCAAAACACCAGCTTTACGCCACCTATCGCGCCGGCACGCTGCGCCAACACTGGGGACCCACCACCAAGCCCGCGGAGCTCGTGGGCCTGGGACCGTTCGTGTTGCAAGACTACAAGCCGGGCGAGCGCCTGGTGTTTGCACGTAACCCCCACTACTGGCGCAAGGACTCGGCCGGCACCACGCTGCCGTACCTGGACCGGTTGACCATCGAGATTACGCCCGACCAGAACACCGAGCTGCTGCGCGTGCAGTCGGGGCAGGCCGACCTGACGCAAAGCGAGATCCGGCCCGACGACTACGCGGTGTTGAAACGCGAGGCCACCGCCGGCAAGCTGCGATTGGTTGATGCCGGGCTGGGCTTCGACTCCGACGCGTTCTGGTTCAACCTGAAGCCAACCGGCAAGGCCGGCGACGCGCGGCGCGTGTGGCTGCAGAGCCTGCAGATGCGCCAGGCGGTGTCGCTGGCGGTGAACCGCAAGGCCTTTGCCGACGCGGTATTTCTGGGCGCGGCCGAACCGAACTGGGGCCCGGTGTCGCCCTCCAACACCACCTGGTACCCGCCGCCTTCAGCCAACGCCATCAATCGCCACGGCTACGATCCGGCCAGGGCGCGCACGTTGCTCTCGGGGCTGGGCCTTCGCGACACCAACAACGACGGCATGCTGGAAGATGCCAGCGGCGCCGCGGTGCGCTTTGCCTTGGTAACACAGAAGGGCAACACGGCGCTCGAAAAAGGCGCGGCGTTCGTGCGCGACGAGCTGAAAAAAATCGGCGTGGCCGTCGACGTGGCGCCGCTTGAAGTGGGCGCCCTTGTGGATCGCATGACCAAGGGCGACTACGACGCGCTGTACTTCCGCTTCCTCACCACCGACACCGACCCGGCCATGAACCTCGACTTCTGGCTCAGCTCCGGCGGCGCGCACGTGTGGAACATGGAACAGCCCAAGCCCGCCACGCCCTGGGAAGCCGAACTGGATGGCCTGATCCTGAAGATGGCGGCCGAGCGCGACCTGCCGGCGCGGCAGAAACTGTTCTATCAGGCGCAGAAAGTTCTGGATACCAACCTGCCGGTGATCTACTTCGCGGTGCCCCGCCTCTACATCGCCACCAGCACACGCGTCGTCGGTGCGTTGCCTGCGCCCGTGCGCCCGTCGATCCTCTGGAACCCGGATTCGATCGGGGTGGCTCGGCAT
Source organism: uncultured Vicinamibacterales bacterium (assembly GCA_964358795.1). Classification (GTDB taxonomy): domain Bacteria; phylum Acidobacteriota; class Vicinamibacteria; order Vicinamibacterales; family JAKQTR01; genus CAYHRK01. The sequence goes on along the minus strand of CAYHRK010000148.1, from coordinate 1,677 downwards.
TAGTGACGGCTTCACAACCTGCATGGACCGCTAGTTCCTGGCCGCAAGAACGGGTTGCGAACCCGGCTACCGGGAGTCCGGATTCGGGCCCACACAACGAGTGGTTTGAGCGAATTCGGCCCAGCCGTGCAAGAATACCCGCGGCGCTGGATAGCCTGCGCCCTCCTGTACCCATGTTGCGCTACCTCGTCCGCCGCATCCTCTTTTCGCTGCTGCTGGTGCTGGTGGTGTCGTCGGCCGCCCTGGTGCTGACGCGCCTGGCTCCGGGCGACATCACGGCCGAGCAGGTGGGCACCGGCGTGGCGTCGCACACGCTGGCGGCCGAACGCGCGCGGCTGGGTCTGGACCGGCCCGTGTTCGAGCAGTACGTAATGTGGATGCGACAAGCCGTTCGCTTCGATTTCGGCACGTCGCTGATGTACGGCCGCCCGGTGGCGGGCTTGGTGGCCGAACGCGCGCGCAATACGGCGCTGCTGGCGCTGGTGGCCTTGCTGGCCGCAACCGTAGTCGGCCTGCCGCTTGGCGTCGTTGCCGGCAGCAGAACGGGTCTTGTGTCTTCGGCCATCCGGTCGGCGTCGCTGCTGGCGCTGTCGCTGCCATCGCTCATCAGCTCGCTCGTACTGGTCTTCATCGCCGCGCGCACCGGCTGGCTGCCCACCGGCGGCATGACATCGGCCGACGCGGCCGCAAGCGCCGGCCTGCTGGCACACTTTTCGGATGTGCTGTGGCACCTGATTCTGCCCGCTACCGCTCTTGCACTGCCCCTGGCCGCCACGCTCGAGCGTCTGCAGGCACAGGCCACCTCTGAAGCGCTTGGCGAGCCGTTTGTCGCCGCCGCCGCCGCGCGCGGGGTTCCGCCAGGGCGCCTGCTGTGGCGCCATACGCTGAAACCGGCGCTGCGCCCCGTGGTGTCCATCTACGGACTCGTGCTCGGCAGCTTGCTGAGCGGATCGTTTGTGGTCGAGATTGTGACGGCGTGGCCGGGTCTGGGCCGGCTGATGTTCGACGCCCTGCGATCGCGCGACTTGTATCTTGTGGCCGGGTGCGCGGCGGCGGGCGGCGTGTTTCTAGCCGCAGGCGCGCTGGTGTCGGATCTGGCGCTTGTGGTGATCGATCCGCGGCTGCGCGGTCGCCTGGAGGCCGGCGCGTGAAACCGGTGTCGCTCGTCGGCACGCTCGTCTTGTGTCTCGTCGCGCTGATGGCCCTGGCGGCTCCGTTGCTGACGCCCAACACCGAAGGCCAACGATTCGACGATCGCGCCTACGCACCACCCATGCCCATCCACCTCGTGGACACGGCAGGGACGTGGCACGCGCCGTTTGTCTATCCCATTCGCCTGGTCGATCGGCTGGAACGGCGCTACGAGGAGGATCGCACGCATCGGGTTCCGCTGGCGTGGCTGTCGCACGGCCTGATCGTGCGACCAACCGACACCAGCCTGGGGCCCTGGCTGCCGCTTGGCGGCGACAGCATCGGCCGCGACGTGTGGGCGCGCCTGGTGTACGGCGCGCGGCTGTCGCTGGGCGTGGCGCTTGTGGCTACGCTGGGCGCGCTGCTGATCGGCACGCTGGTGGGAGGATTGGCCGGCGTGGCCGGCGGCCTGATAGACGATGGGCTGATGAGGCTGTCGGATTTCGTGCTGGTGCTGCCGGCGATGTACGTGGTGCTGGCGCTGCG
>CAYHRK010000147.1:5605-8795 GCA_964358795.1 uncultured Vicinamibacterales bacterium | reverse complement strand
CTGCTCGGGGGGGGTACTGTCAGGTGTTGCCCGCCTGCTGGGGCCGGGTTAGCGTACGGCGAAGGCGCCCGCGTAAATGACGGGATGGCGGTGCCTCTCCCGGCGCCGATCGCCAGCGACGCCGGATCGGTGCCGCATCGGGTGCCGCATCGGTGCCGCATCGGTGCCGCATCGGTGGTTGCGGGCGATACCCGTAGTGTGAATAATGCGACGTTCCAGCCAGACTCTCCCACAATTCCTCAACCAGACGCAGGCGCTCGTCCACCGATAGCCGGCCGATGTCGATTCTTAGTCCGCTTCGCCTTCAGCCTCGACGCTCTGCATGAGCGCCGAGCACTCATCGAGTAGCACGCGCACGTCGCGGTCCGCTATCGCCCACACCAAGGCGTCGTCGACGGTCGGATACTCGTGCGTGAGTTGGTTCCGGAAGTCGACGATGCGTCGAGCGCGCGTAATAGCCGCGAACGCATCAGGTGCAACACGCGACAGTGCCGCGATGGCCTCGCCGATAATGATGAACTCGCGCTCCACCGACGAGCGCACCAGGCGGTTGCGTTTGTACTCGTCGAGACCAAGACCAACCAGCGCCGCAGTGATCGCGTCGCACGACTCGATGATGTCGGATAGATAAGCGAGTGCGTTACGCGGCATAGAGGGCCTGTTTCGTCCGTTCGATGTCGGCTGAGATATAGCGGTTCTTGACCGCGTCCACCATCACGAGGTCGACCTCAGTGCCAAGGATGTCTCTGAGGTCATCGAGAAGGTCGAAGTAGGCGTCGACGCGAGCGTAGGTGTCCATCGGGCCGAACTCGACCAGAAGGTCGACGTCGCTGTCGCCCGGACAGAAGTTCCGGTGGACCGCGGATCCAAACGCGTCGAGGCGCAGCACCCCATGACGCCCGCATGCCGCTGCAATCTGTTCACGCTGGCTCTCAAGGACCCCGACCATGATGCACCTCCCCTCCCATCGTACCCGCGTTAGGCCAACACGCCAAGGCGGCAGGCGGCACTATGGCCTTGTGACAGGGTTTCGGTTTCGCCGGCTCCCGGCCTGAAGGGGTTTCTGCGGGCGTTGAAATCCGCTGGCATCAAGCTCGGCGTGGTCACATCGGGGTTGTACGAGAAAGCCTGGCCAGAGCTGGTTGCGGCCTTTTGCACGATGGGCCTTGGCGACCCGCGCGCGTTCTACGACGCCATGATCACCGCCGGGTTTCCGCTGCGGCCCGGCGAACCGGGCACGCTTGGAGAACTGTCGCCGAAGCCGCATCCGTGGCTGTATGCCGAGGCGTGCCGCGTCGGGCTGGGCATCCCGTTCGAGGCCCGCCAGCACGTGGTTGGCCTGGAGGATAGCGGGGCTGGTGTGTGCAGCCTCCGTCTGGCAGGCTTCCCCACCATTGGCATGGCCGGCGGCAACATCGTCGACAGCGGCACGCTGCCGTTGTGCCAGCACTACTGCGCGTCGTTCGACGAGGTGTACGCCAACATCAGCTAGGTACCGTCTTGGCTCGCCATCGCGACGAATATCGTCACCCCCGCGCACGCGGGGGTCCAGGATCTGGATTCCCGCCTTCGCGGGAATGACGGGAGTTAAGTGTCTCTCCCGCCGCCGATCGCCCTTGGGCCGCCGAAGGCGAAGGCGCCCGCGAGAGGGTTCGGCCGTGTGAGGCGGCTCTTCGCTGGCAGCCAGTCGCCTTGTCCGTGGTGCCCGCTTCGGACTACGATGCGGTCGCCCCCAGGAGCGCCAGGTACGCATGTTTCGCATCCTCTTCGTCTGTAGCGGCAACGCCGGGCGGAGCCAGATGGCAGCCGCCTTTGCGCAGGGGATCGCGACCAAGGACATGGAGATCACGTGCGCCGGCGACGCGCACCAGGATGTGGCGCCATCTGCCTCCCGGGTGATGACCGAGATCGGGATCGACATCGCGCCCCAGGTCACACGCACGCTCGGCGAGATCGGAACCGAATCATTCGATGTGGTGGTGACGCTCTGCAACAATGCCCGCGAGATCTGCCCGACCTTTCCCGGATCGCCCGCACGTGTTCACTGGCCGCTGGTCGATCCCGCAAGGCAGGACCTGACGACGTCGGCCGAGGCCGACGAGGTGTTCCGGCAGGTCAGAGACGAGATCCGGCGTCGGGTTGAAGGCCTGTTCCAGTACGGATTCCTCGAATCGATCCGCCAGGTGCGCCAGACGCTCGGGTCGCTGCTCGACAACCTGACCGACGGCGTGCTGGCGCACGATCTGGATCGCCGGATCTATTTCTTCAACAGCGCGGCACAGAAGATTACCGGGTATGAGTACGGTGACGTCGTGGGCCGCGACTGTCACGATGTGTTCCCCGACCGTTTCTGTGGCGGCGACTGCTCGTTTTGCACCGACCAGCGCCACTCGTCACACTCGAGGCTGCGCTACCCCCGCACGTTCATCACCAGGCAGGGCGAACGGCGCGATCTCGAGATGTCGGTGGTGACCACCGAAACCCCGAACAAACACGTCATCGGGGCGCTGGTGATCTTTCGCGACGTGACCGAGATGGTCCACCTGCGCCAGCGGCTGGAACACACGCGCGGGTTTTGCGGCATCGTCGGACGCCACCCAGCGATGCAGCGCGTCTTCGATTCGATCCGCGAGCTGGCCGACATCAACGTGCCGATCCTGATCCAGGGCGACAGCGGCACGGGCAAAGAACTGGTGGCCAACGCCCTGCACCAGTTGAGCCGGCGACGCCCGGGTCCTTTCGTCCCCGTGAACTGCGGCGCACTGCCGGAGGGCACGCTGGAAAGCGAGCTGTTCGGCCACGTCAAAGGCGCGTTTACCGGCGCGATTCACGACCGGAAGGGACGGTTCGGCCTCGCAGAGGGGGGCACCATTTTTCTGGACGAAATCGGGGAAATCTCGCCGGCGATGCAGGTCAAGTTGCTGCGCGTGGTGCAGGAGAAGTGGTTCATGCCCGTTGGAGGTGAACGCGGCATCAAGGCGGACGTACGGGTCATCTGCGCCACGAACAAAGACCTGAAACGGTTGACCCAGCAAGGCCTGTTTCGCGAAGATCTGTTCTATCGGTTGGCCGTGGTACCGCTGAACATCTCACCGCTGCGCGAACGCACGAGCGACATCCCGCTGCTGGTTGAGTACTTCCTCGACAAGTACTCGAACGACGCGGCCAGGCGCGTGTCGCACGTGACGCC
>CAYHRK010000147.1:0-5505 GCA_964358795.1 uncultured Vicinamibacterales bacterium | reverse complement strand
TCCTCTACGGAACACTGCGAGACACCGCCTACAAATTGCGACAGCTTGCCGAGCAGGAAGTCCAGATTCACGTAAACGCCGGAATCTGGGACGCCACGCGGCGTTTTCTGAAAACACCTCTGTGATCAGTCGTCGCATGATCGCGGCACAGCGATACCCCCGGACTGGCAGCCCGTCCGAGTAGTGTCCCACGGGCTCCCAGGCCAGAGGCCAAACAGGAGAAGTCGTGATGCAGATGGTTGAGATCCTGATCGGACGAGTCCTACCGTTCGTGACCCTCGCCGTGTTTGTTGGGGGTCTCGTCTGGCGATTGCGGCGATGGAACCGGGCGGCGGTGGCGAACGTCGCGCTGTATCCCGCCGCATCAAATCAGTGGGAACTCATCAAGAAGGTGCTGGGCGAAGTCGCGTGGTTCTCCAGCTTTCGCCACGACAACCCGGAGCTGTGGCGCAAGACGTGGGTGTTCCACGTCACGCTGCTCGTCATCTTGGTCGGCCACTTGCGCCTGATGTTCGCCTGGACGGACAGTCTCCTCGGAGTCGGGATGGGACCGGAGACGATCGACGGGCTATCCAAGTGGGCCGGCGGGGCGTTCGGAATCGTAGCGCTGGTCACCTGCGTCATGCTCCTGACCCGACGGTTTGTCCGGCCGCGGGTCAAGGAGATCTCGTCCGGCGAGGACTTCGGCGTCCTGATCCTCCTCTTGTGCATTTTGCTGACGGGGAACGGGCTTCGGTTCCTCATGCACTACGACGTGGGTGTGACCCGGGCGTACTTCGCGTCGTTCTTCCTCGGCAGCGAGGCGCCGCAGAACCCGCAGTTCCTGCTCCACTTCTTCTTCGTTCAACTCCTCCTGATGTATCTCCCTTTCGGGAAGTTCCTACACATCCCCGGCGTGTTCTACAGCAAGGCTTTGCTGGCAAAGGACTACTGATATGAGCGAGCCATCCACCGTGAATCAGGCGACCCTGCAGAAGATGATTGACCAGGTCACGGCGATCAAGAACGGCCCGCGCGTCCTCCAGCTCTATATGGACCTGTGCGCCAAGTGCGGGACTTGTGCCGAACAGTGCCACGTGGCCCAGAGCAACCCGGAGGCGCGGGTGAACCCGGCGGCCCGGTCCGATCTGATCCGCAAGATCTACAAGCGGTACGGCTCCTCCTGGGGCAAGGTGCTGAAGGCACTCGGAACCGCGCGGGATATCTCGGCCGACGAATTGGACACGTGGGCGCGGGACTTCTACGAGTGCTCCGGCTGCCGCCGGTGCGCGCAGTTCTGCCCATTCGGGATCGATAACTCGATCCTCACTCGAAAGGGCCGGGCGATCGTGCATGCGCTGGGCAAGTCGCCCTACATGATGTCGGAGACCCAGCGAGTCTCCGACGAGACCGGCAACGACGAGGGCCAGTCCTACGCGGCCTTCGTGGAGGCATGCCGGTTTCTGTGCGAAGAGGTCAAGGACGAATGCGGGTACGACGTCGAGATCCCGATCGACAAGAAGGGCGCGGACATCCTCTTCATCCCCGCGTCGGCGGACCTCATTTCGTTTCCGGAGACGCACATGGGCGTCGCGGTCTTCTTCGAGAAGCTACGACAGCTCGATGGGACGACGTGGACGATGGCGTCGACCGCATTCGACGGCGCCAACTTCGGGTTGTTCACCGGCGACGACCCCCACATGATGCGCAAGAACCAGCTCGCCCACGACGCCTGCATGACACTTGGCGTCAAGACCCTGGTCATCGGCGAGTGCGGGCACGCCTACAGGATCGCCAAACGTCTGGGTCCCACCGCGTCGAAGAACAAGAACCCGTTCAAGACGATCAGCATCTTCAACTTGGCCGACGACTACCTGCAGAAGGGCGCTTTCACGTTCGACAAGTCGAAGATCCAGCACAGTGTCACCTACCACGATCCCTGTAACTTCGCCCGCTCGACCGGCATCTTCGAGGAGCCTCGGCGGCTGCTCCAGGCGATGGTCGGCGACTTCCGCGAGATGACGCCGAACCGAACGAAGAACTGGTGCTGCGGCGGCGGCGGCGGGCTGGCCGTGATGGACGGGCCCGAAAAAGTGGCTAAGATAGAGGGCACCTTTCTGGACTACCGGATGCGAGCCGGGAAGAAGAAGTTTGAGCAGATCCAGGCCACCGGCGCAACCTACGTCGCCGCACCGTGCGCAAACTGCAAACGCCAGCTCATGCAGCTGATGGATCACAACAAGACGGGCGTCAAGACGGGTGGCGTATTCGACCTCTTCATGGAAGCGATCGTGATGTGACCGGGGCAGGGCCGGCCGCCCTCGCGCCGGCCTCGCTCCTCGCTGCCGACAGGAGTGACAGCCATGGCCAGAAAAACCGCCGTCATCATCGATGACGAACCCGACCTCACGAACTTCCTGTCCTCCATCCTCGAGGACAACGGCTTCAGCGTGCGGTGCGCGAACGACGGCACGACCGGCGAGAAGCTCATCCGGGAAGACCCGCCGTCCGTCATCCTGCTCGATCTGATGATGCCGGGGCTGACTGGCGTGCAACTGTTCGCCAAGTTGCGAGGCGACGAAGCCACCAAGCATGTTCCGCTGATCATGGTGACCGGCATCAAGGAGACGCTCAACATCGACTGGGCGACCATTGTCGACAACCTCCGAGCACGCAAGCCGGACGGCTTCGTCGAGAAGCCGATCGACCCCGATCGGTTGATGAAGGTCGTCAATGGCGTGCTTGCCGGCACGGCAAAAGACGGCAAGATCCTGCACGGCTAGACACCTTCTAGGGCCGGATTCGTGAGCGACTCAGCGACTTTCCGCGATGAGCCTCAGACGCTGTCGAGAAGCGTGGTCGGACTACCCAGAGATGCTCCCAGTGCCCGACTGATACCGACAGATCGTCCGGGGGGCCAGTGCGCCCCCGGCGAACGAACCGGGTCGCCATGATCCTGGACGTCCTCAGATCCATTCCGCACTACCGCAAGCTCCTGCTTGAAAACAAGATTCTGCTCCTGTTTGCGATGCTTCTGTTTGCGCTCGGAATGTGCGCAATCCTCGCAACGCACTGGACGGTGTTTCACGAAGCGCAGACGCTCGGCGTCGACGACGCCGGGGCCCTGGCTTCTCGGGCAGCGACGATCGTCGGGCTGCTGATGCTGGTTCCGATGGCCGTCGTTCTTCTGGGAGCAAGGTCGGTGGTGCGCAGAGCGATTCGACCGCTGAAGGAACTGATTCGGGTGGCGGACCGGATCAGCATGGGCCAGCTCGACCCCGAGATGAACTTCGGAGTCACCGTGAACTGTTGGGAGATCAAGAACTGCGGCCGGACGGACTGCCGGGCGTACATGAATTTCTCGCAGCAGTGCTGGTACGTAGATGGAACGCCCTGCGAGGGCTACGAACCTCGGTTCCCGGTGAAGCTCGCCGGCTGCCGGAAATGCGAGGTCTACCAGATGCACCGGGGCGACGAGATCGTCCAGCTCGCCGACTCCTTCCGCCATATGACCGGGGTGATCAAGGCCTCCCGGGAGGAACTCGTCACGTCCGACGAGTATCAGAAGCGGCTGATCCGCAACTCATTTGACGGCATCATCGCCACCAATGAACAAGACTGCGTGACGATCTTCAACCGGGTCGCGGAGAATCTGACTGGGTACGACCCCTCCGATATTGTGGGCACGACGCGTTGGCGGGAGATCTTCGAATCCGGGGTCGAGAAGTGGATGGACAAGCCACTGTTCTACGAACCGAGGCGGCGTCTTCGGGGAATGGCCCCGCGCGAGTCCGTTCTCCGGGTAGCCGACGGCGGCGAGCTGGCGGTCCGCCTGTCCGGGATCATCCTCTACGAGGACGGGCGACACATCGGGAAAGTGTTTTTCTTCCAGGACATGCGTGAGATCAAGCGCCTTCGCGAGGACCTGATCCAAAGCGAGCGCCTGGCGGCGACGGGGCAGGCTGCGGCGGGAATCAGCCACTCTATCAAGAACATCCTCGACGGCTTCCGGGGAGGCGCGTACATCTTCAAGCAAGGGAGACGCGGAGGCGACGAACAGAAGATGGATCTTGGCTGGGAGATGATCGAGCGAAACGTCGAAATCATCTCCGATCTCGTGAAAGACCTGCTCAACTTCTCCAAGGCGCGCGTTCCCCAGTATGAGTTGAGCGATCCGGCCACGCTGATCAGGGACGTCGTCACCGCGAGTGGGTTAGGAGGCGCGGGACACTCTAGGATCCGCATCGTCGCCGACAACCTGGGGCAGCCGGTGGAGTTGGACCGGGGCACGTTTCACCAGTGTCTCGGGAATCTGCTCCGCAATGCGGCAGAGGCGATACCTTCCGACCGGGACGGCGAGATCACGGTCGGCCTGGACGTGGCGGAAAACGAGACGCGGTTCTACGTCCGAGACAATGGCGTGGGAATGAGCCCGGAGACAATCAAGCGCGTACTCGGCGGGATGTACTCCACAAAAGGCTCGAAAGGAACTGGCCTGGGCCTGCTGGTGGTTCAGAAAATCGTCGCGGAGCACAAGGGGACGCTCACGATCGAGTCCGAAGTGGGGCGCGGAAGCGCGTTTCGTGTCGCGATTCCTTCGCGCCAGCCGACGACGACGGCTCACTAGGCCGCGCCCTGGTAAGAGCACGTTTTCTCGAAGAGGAACCGATACGCCCAGGTCAGCCACACAGCGCGCCCCATGTGGGTCTTCGGCTGAACCGACCGGAAGATCTTGCGCGGGAGGAAGCACACGAACAACGGCCGTTTGCATCCCTCCAGGCCGTATCGGGAGACAGGCGACCAGGGCGAGGCCACCGTACCCTTCCGGTCGGCGAGCACGGGCAGACCCTCGCACGCCTGCTCGCCGCTTGCGGTCGACAACGTCTCGCCAGGCTCTCCGAGACGGAAAGATATCGGCATCGCGAGCGCGTCGTGGTCGACGACGGACCACGGTGCCTGGGACCTGATCGTCAAGATGGCGAGCATTTCCCAAGCCAGGCAGCCGCGCGGAAATGACCGCTTCTCGAGAACCTCCGTGATCAACAGCTCCGACACCGGCGGCGTCCGCGCCGGGTCGATTCCCATTGTTCGCAGGCATGTCCGCAGCGCGGTCACGGTCACACCGCTATCCAGCCGACCGTCGCGATGGTTGCGGTACAGCTCGGCCAGCGCACCCTCGGTCGCCACGTCCATCACGTTGCCCAGATCGCGCCACTCGGTCGTCGTCATCTGAGCCAGGTGCAGCCGCCAATCAGGAAGCCGGATGTCGCAGCCAAACGTCTCCAGTGGTTTGATCGTCATCCCAATCGCCCTCGTTGCTGACGCCTTTTGGCATGCTACTACATCGCGCACCGACACCGCCGGCGCCGCCACAGCTCGACGGATCCTGCCTCAGCGGTCTCGCGACTCCAGCAGCCGGCCAGCCAAGAGAGACGAGCTACGCCCGAGCGACATCCCGCTGCTGGTTGAGCACTTCCTCGACAAGTACTCGAACGACGCGGCCAGGCGCGTGTCGCACGTGACGCC
>CAYHRK010000146.1:0-8799 GCA_964358795.1 uncultured Vicinamibacterales bacterium | reverse complement strand
TTACAACTTTCATTTTTGGTCCTCTCTTGTGGATCGCAAGGATTCTGTCGCATTACTACGGGGAGCGGTTAATAGATGACATCAGGCCGCCGCGTACCGCACGCTCGGCGCGTCGAAAAAGCGACGAACCGCTGCGGGATGGTGTTGGATGATCCGGGGAGATACGACCGGACGTTGGCGATCAATTCCGGCTGGTCGGCCGGGCGCTGACGTCCGACCGCGTTCGCCTTCACGTCGTAGTTGAGAAACTCGTCGGGGTTCAGGTCGGGGCTGTAGCCCGGCAGGAAGATCAGCCGGATCTCGTCCGCGTGCGCCGTCACCCACTGGGTGACGCGCCGAGCCCGATGCACCGGATGACGATCGACCACCAGAAACACCGGGCGGCGTACCAAGCGGATCAGGCGCCGGAGGAAGCGCAGGAACACGGCCGCCGTGAAGCCCTCCCGAAAGACCATAAACGCCAACCGCCCGCGATTGGTCAGGGACGAAATAACGTTCGCCCGAAATCGCTGACCGGTCGCCGGGACCACCGACGTGTGCCCGCGTCGGCCGTAGGTGCGGCCCGCATGATAGTCCGAGCGGAACCCCATCTCGTCGCCCCAGTGGACCTCGGCTCCGATCGCCAGGGCCTCGGCACGGACCGCCGGATACGCTTCGGTGAGCCACCGGCGCACCGCCACGGGGTTCTGTTCGTAGGCACGGGTCAACGGCTTCTGCGGCGTCAGGCCCCACGCGTTCAGATAGCGCCCTACGGTCCAGACCGACACCGCGACGCCGAAGTCCCGCTGCAGCAGGCGTTGCACGGCTTCTCGCGTCCAGAGCGTAAAGGGCAGCCGCAACTGGTCCGGGCAGCGCCCCACGATCGCCCGCACCACGCGGGACGATAGGCCGCATTAGCGGGGTGCCCGTCGCCGCCAATTAACATAAGGTCCCTTCTCAGATCCTGCCACCCCGACCCGAGACAGCCGAAGGCTCGGACACAGGGCCGATTATGGCGCGCTCAGCCGCGAATGCAAGCGAGAAATCGGTTGAAGGTCGGCCACGTGGTCGCCCACTACGCACACGTCGATTGACACGGCCGCCGAACAGCCGTCAGCACGGATCGTCAATCGCGGGTTCGAGCAGCCGACGGGAGACGGTGTCGATCCGGCGACCGACTCCACCGCCGATGTCGTCGGCGTCGTACACGCGAGGCGGAGCGCGGGCAGGCGCCGGTTCGGGCACCTCGGTTGGCAGTCCGAGGTGCCGCAGTATGCGGCGAATCACGGACGGCTGCTCAATCAGCGCAATCAACCGCATGGTCTGGCCGCAACGCGGACACGAGAGCACGTCGTAACCGAACACCCGGCGCATCAGAGAGGCCCACGACCGGGCAGGTGGATCCGACCGTCCGGTCGCGTTGCCACCGCCATCCTGCCCGGCGGCATTCGACTCGCTGACGTGCGTGCAGTTGACGCCTGACGTCCGCACCACGTCGGGCTCCCGCACAATTTGTCGCCGCCATGCCGCTCGGGGTGCCCTGAGCGAAGTCGAAGGGCAGGACGCCATGGTACAGGATCAAGTTGATCCGCGGACGCGGCGTGATCACGGCCAGTCGCTCCAGCAACTCGATCGGATCGAACAACAGATGGGTGGTCCCGTCCGTCCATCGGTGGCGAAGCCGCAGCAGCACCTGTTGATCAGGCGTCAATGTCAACCGCTCTTCGGCAATCGGTGGCCGCAGCGCGTAGCGGCACAACCGCTCGAGACGATGACGATGGCCCGCCGGAGCGACGACGCCGGCATGCAGGTCGAAGCCCTCGCGGCGGGCGTGGCCGTTCCCACGAGGAGTGTCGACATCGACCTCGTCAGGTGAATCCCCGAGGCGCCGCACCATCGCCCCGGCGCGCGGCCCGCTCGCGATGCGGCCCTGCACAGACGCCGCGCCCATGCCCGCCAGCACCGGTGCTTCCTCCCCCCACCGGTCCGGAGCGAACCCATCATCGTCAACACCGTGGCCGCGCCGTTCGAACAGACGCAGGACGCGCTGGCGAATGGTGTCGACGACGGCTGCCACATCATCATCAGACGGCGCGGTCGCTTCGTGAAACGCTACGCGACCCGAGCCGTCGCGAGCGAAGACGCCGTCCAGCACCAGCGCGTGTACGTGGACATTGAGATTCAGCGCCGCGCCAAAGCGCTGCACGATGGCGACAGCCCCGGTGCGGCCGTCGGCGAGGCCGCCGTGTCGCGCACGGGTCCGGAGAAACCCCATCACCGTGCGCAGGAAGACCGCTACCACGGCGCGGGCCAGATCGTGATCCCATGCGAGCAGGTACCTGATGCGAAACGGCAAGCTCAACACCCACTGGCGCACCGCGACGGGCGGGAACACGTGGTCCACCAGATGCGCCGTGTGCTGGGCCATCCGACGCGCGCTGCAACTCGGACAGAAGCCACGCCCCTTGCACGAAAACGCCACCAACCGGTCGGTGCCGCAGGCAGCGCAACGGAATCGCGCGAATCCGGCAGCCAGCCAGCCGCAGCGGAGGTACGAGCGGAACTCCTCGTCAACAAACCGGGGCAAGCCTCCCCCGTCGCGAATACTTGCGGATTGGGCGCGAAAGGTCTCGAAGTGATCGTGCACCACCCGGTACAGCACGCTGTGTTCGGGACGGCGCCGCCGGTACGTGTCCGAAGGCCGAGCCACACCGTCGAAACAGCAGGTCGTGTGCCACTCGACGTGCGCGCCATGCGACGACTCTTTGGGGGAATTGTGAGTCTCCGCAGGAAGGGAGAGCAGAAACTGCAACCGTCGAGGCGACGGGCGATGGCAACTTCTGCAGCGTCGCCCGCAGCGAGGCCGGTCGCTGTCTGCGTTGTGACATGGATTTCGGCGGGGACGCTTCCGCCAGGGCCGCCAGGGAGCGCATGGCGTCAGCGACTTTGCCTATCGAGAAGTCTTATTGTCACGCTCAGCAGGCTGCGCCAGCGCTGCCAGGAGTCCGCCCAGTCCTTGCGGTACTGCCTGGGCCCTGGGCCCGGAGGTCGCGCGAAGAAGACCCGGCAGCCCCTGCATCAACCGAGAGCTATTGCGGTCGAAGCGTTGGCAATCCGGTTGCCGGCGAAGAGGTTGTTGCCGACGTGAAGGCCAAGCGCATCGTCGAACAGACTTATCCCGATCAGTCGCAAATCGACGCGCAAGCTCACTGTCGCCCCGTCAAGGAGTGTCGCGATTGCTAGCGGAGCCTCGCCCCAGAAAACGGCGACGCTCTTGTCGCTCGCCACGACGCGAACATTCGCGTCCGAATCGGAGCCGAGCTGGTTGTCCACAACCTGCACGATTCTCCCGGACGGCAGGTCCGGAGGGGTACGGCCTATCCCCCGCCGAGGTAATTGGTCCGCACGTAGTTGACCTTATTGATGCGGCCTATCGTTCGCGCCGTTCATGACTTGCGACACCAGCGATTCGATGCCCCTCCGGAAATCGTCTTCGCCTGGCCGGAGAATCCACGCGACATTCGGGACGCCGTGACCCAGTACCTGGTGCAGTGCCCGCGCGACGAAGGGAGGGAAAATCCCGGCGGCCTTGCCTGTCGCCTGATTCATCGCGTCCACGAGACTCAGACCCTCACGGCAGCAAAGCCAGTAGATGTCGGCCAGGTCCTTCGGCGCCTGTCGGTCGACTATCGCCGAGATCTTGTTCGCCAGAATGTTTTCGCGGGTATCCAGACGGCCAAGTGCCGGATGCACGACCGGCTCCCCAACGCGAAACGGCACGTCGTTGACAAATTCCAGCTTCAGAAGGCACGGGCCATGGAGGACAGCCCGCCCGAAGCGGGATTCGCGCAGCAGAATTTCGAGGCGCCAATTCGCGTCGCGCGCCGACCGCTCAAGGTCAGCCAGACATCGATCCCGCCAGAGTTCGAACTCAGGCGCATCGTTAGCGAAGAAGTCCAGGTCCTCAGAATAGCGGTGCCCGCAGTAGGCCCGCGACAACGCGGTGCCCCCGGTCAGGTACAGTCCGTGTTCGATCGTGCGGATTCTGGCGAGCGTCCAGTCCTGCAGTTCGTACAGGGTCTTCCAATCGCTAACCACGGCCCTTCTCCGCCAGCAGCCACTCGCAGAAAAACGCCATCCCCTCCCGGCGCGTCGTCGATCGGATGGACGGCGCCAGACGAGGCCACAGCTCGACGAAAGGACCAGCGGGAAGGAGTCGCCGAATCTCGGAGAAAGGCGCGTAGTCGAGCAGGCGGATCAACGCCCACGTTTGGTCGTATCCCGGCAGCGTGCCGCCCGCCAGCAACCGTTCGAAGTCCTCGCTGGACATGGTCACATCCCACAACCATGGATACGCCGCAGTCGCAGTCGTCGTCTCAGGCATCAGGCGCTTCGTCCCGGTAGCGACTCCATCATAGCGCGAAGGGGGCGCGCTGGCGCTGGCACGCGGCCGCGCCATTCGAGACTCAGCCAACGTGCCGTCACCCCCGACATACGCTCCAGCCGACGAGCCGACTGGATTCGTCACGCAGCCAGGCGAGTACGAATCATACCCGTCCGACACCCACACGTTCCCGTGCATATCACACAGACCCCATCCGCCGGAATGAGGTTGAACAGGTTGATCAGGACGCCTGCGTGGCCCACGTTCGCCAGCATGGGGCTTCCGGACGAGAGGCCTGCCCCGAGCACGATCCACGCCGCAGCCGACCCGAGCTCGAGCGGCTGTGTCGCTACGCGCTGCGGTGGCCGGATGCGCTTGGTGGCGACGATCGAACAGGCCGACGTCATCCGACGCATCCTGGGTCACCTCGGCCTCCCGACCGCGCTTCCACCCCCCGCCATCGCGAGCGCGCGCCCGTTGATACCTGACATCGTGTTCGTCACGTCAGTGGCTCCAGAGGGTCGCCGGTCCGGCGCCCCGCCCACGACCGCAACGGTTTTGGCGAGGGACAGGTCGCGCGAAGAAGACCCGGCAGCCCCGGCGTCAACCGAGAGCTATTGCTGTCGAAGCGTTGGCAATCCGGTTGCCCGCGAAGAGGTTGTTGCCGACGTGAAGTCCAAGCGCATCGTCGAAGAGACTGATCCCGATCAGTCGCAAGTCGACGCGCAAGCTTACTGTCGTCTCGTCAAGGAGTGTCGCGATTGCTAGCGGAGCCTCGCCCCAGAAAACGGCGACGCTCTTGTCGCTCGCCACGACGCGAACATTCGCGTCCGAATCGGAGCCGAGCTGGTTGTCCACAACCTGCACCATTCTCCCGGACGGCAGATCCGGAGGGGTAGTCAAGGATACCCGCAGAGGAGTCGCGGCCACTCGAAGCAGGGCATGCTGGCGCACCGCGATGAGCGTCGGACAATCGACGAAATGATTGGACCCAATCGCAACAATCGTCACGTTGCGCACCCCCAGTCCTGAACGTATAGGGGTCCGGATTTCGGTGTCAGCGGCGTGGCTTGGAGCGGCGGCGCAAAAAACCCCTCGCCAATCGGTACCGTCATCGCAGGGCTGCACACGTCCATGACCAGGCGCGCGTCCAGCCGTGCATGCTCCTCGTCGGTCAGAGCATACCAGAGCGGATCCATGGCATCGCGCAACTGATCGGCGAGAGGATCACCGGCAGCATCAAGGGCGAGCATCTCGCGCTCCAAGCCGAGATAGGCGGCCAGTCGAGGATTGCTCATGGCCACTCCTGCTGCCAGTCAGGTCGCGTACTTGCGAGCATGGCTTCGTATGAGGACAACTCAACCGCTGAGCGTGGCTCTATGAAGGCATGCTTGAGCGGCCTTTGCGGATCCGGGCGAGCTGAGAGCCCCGCAGATGACACACACGCGGGTGCCAACGAGAACACGTGATCGCCGGCGGGCCCCGTCGATCCCCTCCACATTGCGCGAGGCCGCCGGTGATTGGGCAGGTTCCACGTGGAGCCAGGTGCGACCGACATGCCGCCGCGGCCAGGGAGGACGCGGTTCTCCGCGTCGAGCCGTACATCCTCGGGAACGCGAACACCAAGCGATCGCGCGCTGCGCGCGACCACGGGCAAACCGTCGTCTGCTGGGATCATCCCTCGAAAGAACATGTCGACAGTATAGGGCGAACACCAGGGCCGTGTCTGTTAAGTAACCCACCGCTGACGGCGACGACCGAGGATGAAACACGAACCGGCTACACTACGGTCGGCATCGAAATCGACGCCGCACTGGCGCGTCGTCCATCCAGTCGTCAACTAATGCGGCCCCGTCGGCGCCATCTATCACGATGGCTTTATGTGGGCCGCTACCGACCGACCACGCCCGCAGTTCGGCGCTGCCGAGAGGCAAGAGGTTATTGGACGATGCGGGGCACCGGATGGTTGGGTGGCCATGGCGGTCGGGGCGCGTATCGACGCTTTCCGATCGAGCGCGGCAGGCGGGACGGGGCGAATGTGGGAGCGGAGGCAGGCTCGCGCCACACCGGGGGGTGATCGGACCGCCAGCCACGGCGGAACTGGGGCGCGTGCCTGCTAGCGCGCGCTGCGGCCTCCCGCGCTGCGGCATGGAAGCAGGGAACGGGGTCCCGTATACTGTCCGCCTGTCCTGGAGGAGAACCCAGGCGTCTTACCCGCTGCGCGTTCGTCGCCGCCCTGTCCAGTCTGGTGGTCCTGTCGTCGAGCCCAGTCACGACCGCTCAGGCGCCGGCGCAGCCGGCGCCGGCCTACCAGCGTTTCCTCAGCCCCGCGTCCCCGCTCGAGGTCGTCGCGGCGAAAAAGGTCGACCGCGTCGCGTGGGTCGCCTTCGAGGAAGGCAAGCGCAACGCCTACACTGCCGCGGCGCCCGCGTTCGTGCCCGTGCGGCTGACGAACTTCCTCAAGGACGACGGGATCGGCACGCACGAATCGATGCTGCACGGCCGCTGGATGTACACGATGGGGCGGATGGAGACGTTCCTGAAGAAGTTCCTGGACCCTGGCAGGAGGTGACGCGTCAGGCTCGGCGTCGACGATTCCTTCGCGGGCATCGCGGCGGGCGCGGGCGCCTTCGTCTACCGCAGCCCGTAGAGTTCCAGGAGCGCCGCCCAGCCGCTCGGCATGACCCGCGGCGGCGTCTCGAACCGACCGGCATACCGGGCGGCCATCTCGAGGAAGTACCGAGCGTGGAAGAACCCTTCGAGAACCGGTCTGACGGCGTCGAGCCAGCGCTCGTTGTCTTCCGGAGTGAAAGTTCTTCCCGTGCCGGATCGCACGATGTGCGCGAACCACGGATGCAGCGGCTGGCCCTGACGCAGGCCCTCCAGGGCTGTCACGATCCTCGTCGTCGTGGCCTGCAGCGCATAGACCTTGAAGCTCTGGTGATAGAAGCGGTACACGGGGTCTTCATAGCCCCAGTGGTCGCTGCACTCCCGCCGCAATTGACGAAGCTCCCCAGCGGAGGCGTTGAGATTCCCCACCAACTCCCGGACTTCGGGGCGAAGGTCAAACTCGTCCTGTTCCGATCGCGGGATTGACTGCGGCTCCTCTCGTCGGCCGTTTGACTGGCGCGCAGGTTCGTCAGGCGTCGGGGCCTCGCTTACCTCCTGCACCCGGCCGTTCGTGAAGCGCACCCGGAACTCCGTCCAGGCTGAGCACACCTGATCCCCCGCGTCGCGACTCGTGTAGATCACCACGTCACCGTGAACGTCGGGCACCTCTTCCCACCAATCCCTCGTCGAGCGAAGGTATCCGCCCAGCGGCGCGCCCGGATCCTTGGTCCACACCCGTTCGTGCGCGTGACGACGCAGGTGCCCTTCCTCCGTGATTTCGTACTCGTCGAGGAAACCGTCGAACCCGCATTCGCCGAGCGCCACGGCGGCGAAGTCCTTGGTCTGGAACTGTGCCTCCTGGTGATGCGGAAGCGGATAACGACAGACGACCGTGTCGAACATGCCCATGGCTTCTCCCGCGGGACCAGAATCGTGTCGATGAGCTGGCGATCGAGGCCGCCGCCCGACGACGATGGCATCGTCGAACAGCGGTGTCAACGGCGCGAGTCGCGCCAGTGCGGCGGCGACGTGGCCCGCCGCCTGTTCGAGGTTGAGGCGGCGAGCCTCACGAACCGGACCCCGAGGCCGAAGCCGGTCAGTCGGCCCAAATCGACGACAGGTCGAGTTCGATCTCCGTGAAGGGTTCGGCGCGGACGACATCGGAACCGTAGTGCGTTCCCAGGATCGTCCATCGGCCGCCTTCGAGCGCGAGCACCTCGAGTGTGCCGAGCGCAGGATCCAGCAGCCACGCGTAGCGCACGCCCTCCCTGGCGTAAATCGGGAGCTTCTGCACCCGGTCGAGCGCCACCGTCGCAGGGGTGAGCATCTCACACACCCAGTCAGGCGCGAGGGAAAGGTAGTCGAGGCCCGAGAGAGTTGGCACCCGGCTCCGCCGCCATGCCGCCCAGTCGGGCACGACCACGTCGGCGCCGAGATGCACTTCAACGGAACGAAGCACCCACCAGCCTTCCGGGCCGCGTCGTCGCCAGTCGGACGCTGTGCCAATGGACCGGCCGAGAGCCGACGAGGCGCAACTCGCCAGTGGCGGGAGGCGCCTGGTTCCGTGAAGTTCGCCGTTGACGATCTCCGCGATGAAGATCTCAGGCAGCGCGACGAGGTCGTCGTACGTGGCCGGGCGATCGAACGGCGGGACTCGCGGCATCGGCTGCATCATACATCGTCATCTCGCACGATCGGTGCCAGCCGCCAGAACCTGAAAACGCGCCGCGATTTTGGGTTGGCGGCGATCCTGTGGAACTACCTGCGCGATGAGCCGCCTGCGTCGGTCGCAGATTCTGCTCAGGCTGATGTCACGGAGTCTTCTA
>CAYHRK010000145.1:6253-8809 GCA_964358795.1 uncultured Vicinamibacterales bacterium | reverse complement strand
CCGCAAGGTCTCGCTCAAAGTGTTGGACCGATGAGATGGCGATGCGCATCTTGATTCTCGGCGGCGGTGTCGGCGGCCAGGTCGTCGCGAACGAGCTGCGGCGTCGCCTTTCCCCCGAGCACCGCGTCACGCTCATCGACAGGACCACGCGGCACGCGTTCGCCCCGTCATTCCTCTGGGTTAATCATAGGTGAGGAAACAATGAGGGGTCTGTGGGCATCGCGCACCGGCAAAACAGTTTCGTGCTTGGCTATCGCGCTTGCGGCGGTCGTTGCGGCTGCTCTCCTGTGGTTGTCGCCAGCATGCGCCGGAGCTGCGACACGATCGGCAACCTCGGCGCAGCCGTGGACGGCCGCGAACACGGTCCGGCCCGCTGACCTCGTTCATGAACTCGGGAGCTCCACTGGGACGGACAAGCCCGTGGTCGTCTGCACCGCTCCGGCTTTTCTGTATAGAAACGGGCACGTTCCATCTCGTCGTCTATTAACGGAACGCTTCTTGACCCTGCGCCCCGTCCTGCTACCATGAAGACGGCAGGAGGACGAAGATGCAGGACGTCTCGTTCACCGTTCACATCTTCCGGGAAGGGGATGTGTTCGTGGCTCACGTTCCGGAGCTCGACGTGTCAAGCTGTGGTGGTACCACGGATGCGGCCCGGCGCAACATCCAGGATGCCGTTCGTGGGTTCCTGGAGACGTCCGAGGAGATGGGCACGCTCGTGGAGATCCTCGAGGAGGCGGGGTATCAGCGGGATGGCGATTCCTGGCGTTCGCCGGAACTGGTCGTCTCTGACCGCCTCTCCGTGGGGATTGGCTAAGTGCCAACCATCTCTCCGGTTCCATGCCAGACCCTGGTCAGGGTGTTTGAGAAGGACGGATTCACCCTGGCCCGCACGAGCGGCGACCATCAGATCTACACCAAGCCCGGCATCAAACGCCCGCTCGTGATTCCCGCCTACTACGACGCCTTCGCCAAGACGTTTACGGTGTGGCTTGGCGATCCTGCGACCGAACACGTGGCAGAAGAGGCCGATGACGACACGGTGTTCATGAAGGACCCCAGCGGTCGGATCATTGGATTCGAGAAGCTCAATGTCGCGCTGGCTCCCGGCTCACACGGCCTCACCGTGGAGTTGGTGAACACACCCGCCGCCTGAATCTCCTGGCACGGGCCTGAGGCGGACAGCGAGCGCTGTCTGCGTGGACCGTAGCCTTTGTGGAACCGCGCTTGTCGTTCGTGTGCTGGCTGAGCCACAAATGGAAGTCCCCGTCGACCGGCCGGTCGCCCGTACAATTATCGGTTGGTAGGTTTGGACCCGCCGGCTACTGCGGCAGGGGTTTCGGGTGCGCCACCGGCTGGCAGCAGTGCCGACACCTTGTCTCGTTCTGCTGAGAAGGCCGCGACGAGCGCTGCTGGAATGGGGTCGCCCGGCGGCATGCGGCGGTGTTCGGTAATGGGGTTGACGTAGACGCCGTTCTTGCGCAGGCGATAGTCGAGGTGCGGACCCGTAACAAGGCCCGACGCTCCGACACGGCCGATGAAATCTCCCTGGCTGACGCGCTCGCCGACGTGCACGGCCACCGACGACAGGTGCAGGTACAGGCTCTGGTAGCCGCTCGAGTGGCGGATGGCGATCAGCCGTCCGGCAGCACCCGCAAAGCCCGCTTGCGTGACGACCCCGTTGGACACCGCCACCACGGGCGCGCCAACCGGCGCGGCGAAGTCGACACCCAGATGCGCACGCTGCACGTTGAGCACCGGATGCTTCCGGCTGTACGAGAAGCGTGACGTGATCCGCGGTTCGAATTTCAGCGGCGATTTCAGGAAGAACCGTTTCAGTGAGCGGCCGTGCTCATCGTAGTAGCCGGCGCTGCCATCGGGCAGCAGGAACCGGAAGGCCTTCACCTGGCGCCCGTCGTTGTTGAACTCGGCCGCCAGGATGTGTCCATAGGAGACCGTGCCGTTTTCACGCCGGGTTTTCTGAAACGCCACGCGGAACGAGTCGCCGGGCTGCAATTCGCTGTTGAAGTCGATTTCGCCCGAGAACACGGCCGCCAGCTCCACCGACAGGTCGTCGGTCTCGCCGGCGGCCCCCATGGCCTCAAACAGGGACGGCGTGGCCTTGTTGATGGCTCCTGCTGCCGTCGCGACGCTCTCTTCGCGTGTATAGGTGATCACGTCGGCGACCAGAACGGTGGGCACCGACGGCGCGGATGGGGCTATACGCAAGTAGCGGTCTGGATCGATCTCGCACTCGAACCCGCGCAACCAGCCGTCAAGCGTGCGCGTCAACTTGAAGGGGCGATTCGCCCGGAGTTTTTTCGGATCGAAGCTCCCGGCGACCAATTGCACGGCCGCCTCGGCGCGATCGCTTGCGAGGTAGGTGTGAAACAGGCTGGCCAACGTGCCGCCACGCGGCACTGTGCCGATGATCTCCTCGGTGTCGGGCTTCAGGTAGACATCCGCTCTGACTGCCGTCGTTGTTGGCGGCCGCGCGTCGGTTGCGCACCCAGAGGTCAGCACGAGGGTCAGCAGGGACACCGAGAGGATGGGACC
>CAYHRK010000145.1:0-6153 GCA_964358795.1 uncultured Vicinamibacterales bacterium | reverse complement strand
CAGGTCCGGTACAAGCCCACGACGTGGTCGACCCGATACCCGTCAAACAAGTCCGACGCACGGCGGGCACGCCGGCCAAACCAGTCGTACGCGCCAGCGGCCATCGCCGGCCAGTCGTAGACCGGCAGCTTCCAGTCCTGACCGTGCTCGCTGAACGCGTCAGGGGGCGCGCCAACCGTGCCATCAAACGAGAACAGTTCCTGATGCGCCCACATGTCGGCGCTGTCACCGGCCGCCGCAAATGGGAAATCGCCGAAGATGCGGAGGCCGCCCGCCTCGGCGCGCGCCGTGGCCCATTGCTGGTGGGCCACCCACTGCAAGTACTGATGGAAGAGGATCTCGTGGCCGATCTCTTGCGTGATCGTCGCCAGCGCGACCGGATCGCGATCGCGGACACCCGAACTCCAGTGGCGCCACGACTGGCCGCCAGTGGCCTGATGGATGGCCCGGAATGTCGCGTAGTCGTCGAGCCACCAGGCCTGCGCTGTCACGAACGCACCGAACGTGGCAGCGCGGTCCGAGTTGGCCGCCACCTCGGCATCGAGGAAACGCCGGAAGGCCGCCCGCAATGCGCGGTTCTTCAGCGTGCGCACCGCCGAGTAATCCACCCCGGGGCTTGCTCGTGCGTGTTCCAGCGTGCCCCGCATGGCGGCGTCGAGCGAGGCCTCGCCACCAATCGCCTGGAAATCCTGAACGTCCGGCACGTGGATGAAGATCGGGTCCAGCGCCATCGTTGTCAGCGCGCTGTAAGGAGAGCGCTGGCCCGACGCCATCTCGTTGAGCGGCAGCAGTTGCAGCAGCCGGAGACCGCCACGAAGCATCCAGCGCGCCAGCGTCGGCACATCGGCAAACTCGCCGATGCCCCAGCTTTGGTTCGACGGGCACGAGAAGAGCGGCAAGAGCAGTCCGGCGATCCGTTCGGGGCGACCCAGGCCGGTTGTCACTGCGCGGCCTCTATCCGGGCGAGCATCCTGGCGGTGGCGCGGTCGAAGACATCGGGGCGAGGCAGCAGACTTACGATGAGGAACGCTTCGCGGGGAAAGTCGAAGAAGTAGCCCGGGTGCACCAGTACGTGATCCTGCTCGAGTAACTGCAGCACCAGCGACTCTTCCGACTGCACGGCCGGCACCTGGAGCACGGCAGACCATCCGCCTTCGGTGCGCAGCACACGGACGGCAGGGGTGAGTTCGGCCGCTTCAACCAGCGCGCGGTAATTGCGCGTTACGCGCTGGCGAATCTGCGACCGCACGGCCGCGCCTTCGTGCAACAACGTTGGCAGGGCGTGCTGTACAGGCGTGGCCACTGACAGGTAGTTGTCGCAGATCAATTCCAGCCGCTCGAGCGCCGGCTTCACCAGGTCGTCTGGCCCGCACACGACCATCCAGCCGAGCTTCAGTTGGGGCAGACCGAGCGCTTTCGACAATCCTCCCAGGCCGAACGTCAACGCCTCGCGCTGCGCGAGCACCGTGGTGGTGCGCGCCACGTCGGCATCGACCACGTACTCGGCGAACACCTCGTCGCCGATGATGGCCAGATCGTGGGCACTGCAGTGCCCGGCAATCGCGTCCAGTTCCTGGCGCTTCAAGTAGGACCCCGTCGGATTGTTCGGGCTGACCAGCACGACGGCTCGCGTCCTCGGCGTGGTCGCCCGCTTGATGGCGTCGACGTCGTACGACCACCCGCCGTGATCGTCGAGCCGATAGGGGCGAACCTGCACGGCGTCGAGCCCAGCCAGGTACTCGAACAGCGGGTAGCTGGGTACGGGCACCAGCACGTCGTCGCCCGGGTCGCACAAGAGCTTGAACAGCAGCGAGTAAGCCTCGCTGGTACTGGATGTCAGCACCACCCGATCGCGCGACACCGCAAGGCCCCGCCGGCGGAAATCATCCACCACCGCCTGCCGCGCCTCGGGCAGGCCGAATGGCTGCGGATCGTACGTCAGTCCCTCAGGCGTCGAGAGCGCATCGAGCAGCCTTTGGGGATACTCCAGTCCCGCGCAAGTCGGATTCGATTCCGTGAGATCGTCGATTGCGACCCCGGCCGAACGGAGGCGGCTCAGGGCGGCCGACAGCCGGTTGGGCGTGAGGTCGAACGAGAGGCGGGTCGAGAACATGTTCGGGACCTGAGATTCGGGATTCGGCAGGGAGTCGCTGTTCCTTGTCAGGATACAATGGCTGGCCACGACTGACGAGCCCCCGCCATTAACGTTCGGATCCCGTGCTGCCGTTTCTGACCAGGAGGTCCTCATGAAGATCAGGTTCGGTGCCGCCCTGCTGCTCGCGTTGCTGATCGCGTTGCTGCTCGCGTCGACGGGCGCGCAAGCGCAGCAGGCGCCGCAGATCGAAACCGGCTACCAGTTGCCACCAAAAGTGATTGTCGACATTCTGAGCGCCCCGCCGCCTCCCACGGCCGTCGTTAGCCCGAACCACCAGATGATGGCGCTGCTCGGCCGTACGAGCATGCCGATCATTGCCGAACTGGCCGAGCCCATGCTGCGGCTGGCCGGCAGCCGGGTCAACCCGAAAACCAACGGCCCGCACAATCCGCAGAACCTGACCGGCATCACGCTGAAGAAGATCGCCGGCGGAGTGGAGATCAAGGTGGCGGTGCCGTCGAATGCGCGAATCGGGTCTCCGAGTTTCTCGCCGGATGGAAAATGGCTGGCGTTTGCCGCGACGCGAAGCACTGGCATCGAACTGTGGCTGGCCGACACGGCCACCGGACAAGCCAAGGCGCTGACCGGTGCCACCGTAAATGGTCTGGGCGGGTTCGACTGGCTCGACGACAGTTCGGCGCTGCTCGTGCGGTTCGTGCCGGCTGGCCGTGGCCCGGCTCCCGTTCCACTCGGCGTGCCGACCGGTCCGCGCATTCAGGAGTCTCTCGGCAAGGCGGCGCCAGCGGCGACATTCCAGGACCTGTTGACAAGCGCGCACGACGAGGCCCTGTACGAGTACTACTTCACCGCCCAGCTTGCGGTGGTCACCACGGCCGGCGGACGCACGCCAGTCGGCAAGCCCGCCATTTTTGCCACGGCATCCGTGTCGCCTGACGGCAAGTACGTGCTGGTGGCGAGAATCAAGCGGCCATTCTCGCGTTTGATCACGGCCGGAGGGTTCCCCAAGGACATCGAGATCTGGAGCCGCGCCGGAGAGGTGGTTCGCAGGCTCGGTGAGCAACCGCTTGGCGAGGGCGTCCCGATTGGCGGCGTCACCACCGGCCCGCGATCGTACCGATGGGTGCCGACCGAACCCGCCGTCGTCGTGTGGGCCCAGGCGCTCGACGAGGGGAATCCGCGCAAACAGGTGCCGGCCCGCGACCAGGTGATGACGATGAAGGCGCCCTACGCGGGCGAGTCCACCGAAATGTTCAAGACCACGTGGCGGTTGGGCGGCCTCTCGTGGACCGAGAAAGGCGTGCTGTTCTATTCCGAATCCGATCGGACCACCAGGCTTTCCCGCACGACTATCGTCAATCCGCTGACGGGAACGAAGCGCACGTGGCAGGAGCGCAACCCGGCCGATCGCTACAAGGATCCAGGGTCGCCCGTCGCCCGGGACGGAACCGGGGGCGGACGAGGCGGCGGAAGCGGGCCGATCCTGCAAGACGGCGATTTCGTGTACCTGGCTGGCAACGGCGCCTCACCGCAGGGCGATCGGCCGTTCCTCGATCGGATGAACCTGAACACGTTGGCCACCGAGCGGCTCTTCCAGACCGATGACAAGAGCTACGAAACCGTCGCGGCGCTGCTCAGTCCAGACGGTAAGAAGTTGCTGACGCGGTGGGAGACGAAGACCGACTTCCCGAATTACTACGTGCGCGATCTGGCCAGCGGCCTGAAGACCGCGCTCACCCAGTTCAAGGATCCCGCGCCGCAGCTCACCGGCATCCAGAAGCAGCTCATCACCTACGAGCGCAAGGATGGCGTGAAGCTGTCGGCTACGCTGTACCTGCCGCCCGGCTACAAGCCTGGCACGCGGCTCCCGTTCATTCTCTGGGCCTATCCGGCCGAGTTCACCGATGCGGATACGGCCAGCCAGGTGTCGGGGTCGGCGAACCGGTTCACGACCATCTCGGGCGCGTCGCACCTGCTGTTTCTGACGCAGGGCTACGGGGTGCTCGACAATCCGACGATGCCGATTATCGGCCCGGGGGAAACCGCGAACGACACCTACGTGGACCAGTTGGTCGCCAGTGCGGAAGCCGCCATCAACAAGGTCGTGGACATGGGTGTGGCGGATCGCGATCGCATCGGCGCATCCGGACACAGCTACGGCGCGTTCATGACCGCCAACCTGCTGGCGCACAGCCGCCTGTTTCGCGCGGGGGCAGCACGCAGCGGGGCCTACAACCGGTCGCTGACGCCGTTCGGTTTCCAGAACGAAGAGCGCACGTTCTGGGAAGTGCCTGACATCTACACTAGGATGTCGCCATTCTGGTTCGCCAACAAAATCGAAGACCCGATTCTGTTGATTCATGGCGAGGCCGACAACAACTCGGGGACCTTCCCGATCCAGTCCGAACGCTTCTACATGGCCCTGAAAGGGAATGGCAAGACCGTTCGCTACGTCACGCTGCCGCACGAGGCCCACGGATACGCCGCGCGCGAGTCGAACTTGCACGTCATCTATGAGATGGTGCGCTGGTTCGACACGTACGTGAAGAATGCGGGACCTCGGGTCGGGAAGTAGACAGGAGACAGTAGACCGTAGACAGTGGGCGGAGGACAGAAGTCAGAGGGCCGACTTCTGTCCGTCCGCGGCCGATATTAGGCTCACCCCCATCCCCACGACTACCACCACCGCGGCGCCGACGACGTTGTGCCACAGGAAGGCGATGGAGGAATACCGGGCGACGAGCGCGACGGCGGCCATGCCCGCCAGCAGGCCCCAGAATGCGCCGCGCGCGGTGGCCCGCCTGGTGCCGATGGCGAGTATGAACACGCCGAGCAGGGACCCGTAGAAAAACGATCCAAACCTGTTCACCACGTCGATCAGGGGACCGAGGTTTGCGGCGTAGACGGCAACGGTGCACGCCACAAGGCCCCAGAACCCAGTCACCAGTTTCGACACCTTCAGGTAGTGCGCGTCGGACGCGTCGGTCCGCCACAGCCGACGGTAGAAATCGATCACGGTGGCCGTCGACAGCGAGTTCAATTCGGCCGCAATGCTCGACATCGCTGCCGCGAAGATCGCCGCAATGATTAGGCCTACCAATCCGATTGGCATGTGCTCGGTCACGAACGTCGGAAACACGTAATTCACATCACCGAACGCCTTGTCGCCCGTCACCTCGCGCACCAGTTGCGTCGCACGGCCTCGGATGGCGGCCGTGGTCGCATCGCTGGCCAGAAAGGCGGATTCCGCCACCTGAATGGCGCCAGGGTCCTGCGCCTGGCGAACCGCCGCCAGCTGCCCGGCCGTCCGGCGCCGATGCTCGAAGGCGGCCGCGAACTCGGACTCCAGTGCCGCATACTCGGCACCACGCGCACTGGCCCGAATCTGGGCGTCGTGCACATGGTTGAAGAGCACGGGCGGCTGGTGGAACAGGTAGAACACGAAGATCAGCACGCCGATCATCGGGATGAGAAACTGCAACGGGATCTTGAAGTACGCGCTCATCAGCAGCGACTGCCGACCCTCGTCTATCGATTTTGCCGTGAGGTAGCGCTGCACCTGACTCTGGTCGCACCCGAAATACGACAGCATCAGGAACAGACCCCCGATGAGACCCGACCAGAACGTGTAGGTCTTATTCGGATCCCAGCTGAAGTCGAGCGCCTGCATCCGCCCCGTGGTTCCGGCAATGTGCAGGGCCGAGCCCACCGACACGTGATCCGGCAACTGCAGCAGCAGCATCACGACCACGGCGCCAACACCCGCGATGATCACCGCCATCTGCTTGACGTCGGTCCACGTGACGGCCTGCACGCCGCCCACCATGGTGTAGAGCACGGTTGGCAGGCCGATGCCGAGAATCGTCAGCGTCAGGTTCCACCCGAGCACGATCGACAGGATGACGGCCGGTGCCGACACGATCACGCCACACGACAGCGCGCGCGAGAACAGGAACAGCAGGCTGGCCAGCGTGCGGGTACGGCTGTCGAACCGGCGCTCCAGGTACTCGTAGGCCGTGAAGACTTTGGCCCGGTAGAAG
>CAYHRK010000144.1:0-8821 GCA_964358795.1 uncultured Vicinamibacterales bacterium | reverse complement strand
ATGTAGGGCGTGTTCTCCATGTCGACGCGCACGAAAAAATCGTGCTGCTTCGCCAGATCGAGGATGCGCCTCACATTCCCGGTGCACACGGCGGTATCGATGTCCAAGCCAAGCTGCGTCAGCTTGATGGAGATGTTGCGGTCGATCCCGTCCGCCACGATCGCCTCGACCAGCGCGAGGTAGCCCCGCGTGGCGGCGTCAGCGTCGGCCAGCGTGGTGACGCTTTCGCCAAGCTGATCGAGCGTCAGCGCCATGCCTTGCGTCCGGATGACGCGCGCGGCCTCGATCGCTTCGTTGACGTGCTCGCCGGCGATAAAGCGCCGGGCGAAGCTGGTGGGCTTCGCCATCCCGTACCGCGACGCCATCTGTTCGAGGCTCTTGCTGCGCGCCAGGGCGTGGAAAAATGATTTCGACAATACGTCCAACATGATCAGGTCCTATTAGTGGTAGCCGGCGGCAGCAGGTGCTGAATGGAGCGGGCGTAATACCGAAGCACCGCCCGATCGCGAACGCGAATCCGCCCGCGTTCGACGTGGATGACCCCGCGCCGGTTGAGCATCGGCACCCCTTCGTCGACGGCCTGCCGGCCATCACGCACCGCCAGATTGGCGCCCGACTCCTTCAGCCAGCCGACCATCTCCTCGACACGCAACTCCAGATCGCGGCGGCCCAGCGACTGGCGCATGGCCGATGCCACCAGAGCGGTCGGCAACACCTTGTGCAGCCGCCCGATGACGTTGCGCATGTGGTGCGCCAGGTCGAGCACCTCGCGGCGGGATTCGTGATGGTATCCGTCAAGGGGAATGGGCTCCCCAAAGGTGACAAACGCCCGGGAGTGGTACCCGACGGCCAGCCCCACCATTTCGGCCATCTCGCGCGCGAAAGCGCGCTGGCGCTTCTTCACGCCCTGACTGGCCAGCGCCCGATCTTCCAGCACGATGTCGTAGGCCACCGCCATTGGCACAATCGCCACACCTGGCAGCCCTGCCCCCATCGCGGCGTGGAGCAGGCCGGTCTTGGGACTCTTCAGCTCCCCGCTGTAGCTGCGCCCGCCTTCCAGATAGAACAGCAGGTCGTGGTGGCGCAGCATCTCGGCCACGTAGGCCTTCAACGTGTTCAGGTAGACCGGGTCCTTGGTATTTCGCCGGATGGGGATGGCGCCGGTGATATGGCGGTGCAGCAGGCCCAGCGGACCGCCAAACAGGTTGATGCCCGCCGCGATCAGCGGAGGGCGGATCCCGTTGTCGTCCAGAACGAGCGGCTCGACCAGGTAGTCGGCGTGGCTCTTGTGGTTCGACACGTAGATCACGCGTCCATCACGGGTGGCCTCTTTCGCAAGTTCCACGTGCTCGTGCAGCCGCTTGATCTTGCGCAGGATCGGATAGAGCGGGTGCTGCAGCGCCCGGTAGATCGGGTACCGCTGCGTCGTGCGCAGTTCGTCCAGATAGGCGTGTACCCGCTCCCGTGTTTCCGAGGCGCTGACGCCGTGGCCGCCCTGCAGGAGGAGGACCATCTCGGGGCGCTCGATCACCGCGCGGGTGGTGTCGTCGAGATCCTGCGTCCGTGACATCTGCTCAGCACTCTACGCCATTCGGGCCCATTCGTCTCACGCGAACTCGATTCCGCGGCAAATCGCGTCAGCAAACTCTGTGGTGGTGGCCGATCCGCCGAGATCGCGCGTCCGGATCGTCCCGTCCGCCAGCACGCGGGTCAGCGCCGCGCTGACGGCATCGGCCCGGGCCCCTTCATCGATGTGTCTCAACATCATGATGGCAGACAGCAGTAGGGCCGTCGGGTTGGCCAGATTGCGGCCGGCGATGTCGGGCGCCGTCCCGTGCACGGCCTCGAACACGGCCGACGTGAGACCCATGTTTCCGCTGCCCACCACGCCCAGTCCGCCGACCAGCCCCGCACACAGGTCCGACAGGATGTCGCCGTACAGGTTGGGCATCAACAGCACGTCGAATTTCTCGGGCGTCATCACCAGGTGCATGCACGCGGCGTCGACGATGCGTTCGTCGTACTCGAGGTCGAGATAATCGCGGGCCACATTGCGGGCGCAGTCGATGAACAGCCCGTCACTGAGCTTCATGATATTGGCTTTGTGCACCGACGTGACGCGCTTGCGGGCGTGCGCGCGAGCAAACGCGAAGGCGAATTTCGCCACCCGGGTCGAGGCCTTTTCGGTGATGATCTTCAGGCTTTCCACGACGCCTGGGATGATTTCGTGCTCGAGACCCGAGTACAAATCCTCGGTGTTCTCGCGCACCAGAATCAGGTCGACGTTCTGGAACCGTGAGCTCACGCCCGGCAGGTTGTAGACGGGCCGCAGATTCGCAAACAGGTCCAGCGCCTTGCGCAGCCCCACGTTCACGCTGGTGAACCCGGCGCCAATCGGCGTCGTCAGCGGGCCTTTCAGCGCCACCTTGTTGCGTTCCACCGAGTCGAGCAGCGGACGGGGCAGCGTGGTGCCGTGACGCTCGAGCGCGAGGACTCCCGCGTCGTGCCTCTCCCACTCGATCTCGGCGCCGGAGGCCTTCAGGATGCGCACGACGGCAGCCGACACTTCGGGGCCGATGCCATCGCCCGCAATCAGCGTAATCGTATGAGTCATCAGGTGCCTATTATGGCGCGACCGCCCGCCATCGCGCACATCCGCCGTCTTGGGCCGCCGTAGCCGGGCGAAGGCGCCCGCGGGGGTGACGACAACCTGACTACCACGTCGCCCGGTCGCGGACAGGACCCGGACGGTATGCTAGAGTACCGGTTTTCGATGCCTCCCTCGGAGATCTCCATGACATCCCTGATTCAACAGGCCACAGCACAACAGATGCGCAACACCGCGTTGCAATTGGCCAGTCCGCTTCTGGGCGCGCGTGTCGAGTCGCGCGTGCTGCCGTTCACGCTGGACCCGGCCGCCGACGCGCTCTCAACCGGCGAGGCTCTCGCGCTCGCCGGCCTGGAGAAAACGGCGGCGGGCATCGCCATCAGGGCGCTGGCGTCGTTGGCCAAGGCTGGCGACATCGATCATCTCGGTGGCGGTCTCGAACTGATTCCGCCGTTGTTGATGACGTTGGCCATGGTGGACTACGACAAACGGCACTTCACCATCGAACACGGGCACACCAGCATTGGCTACTATGCCGCGCTCGCGGCCCTGGGCTTCCTGCCCGAATCCCGCGTGATCGAGGCCTTCCGCAGAAGCCTCGACATCGCCGGTCACGTGTCGTGGGTGCCTGGTGGCACCGAGCTCAGTTCTGGCCGGCTGGGCGTCATGGTGCCGGTGGCCACAGGGCAGGCGCTCGGCCTGAAGGCGAACAAGGGACCCGGGTGCACGGTGATCTGTCATTGCGGCGACGCCGGGTGGATTTCTGGACAGGCGCTCAATGGACTGGTGGGCGCCAGCTTGCACGGCGCACCGCTGGTGCTGGTGATGCACCGCAACGGCATCCAGTTGTCGGGCACGACCGCGCGGATCATGAACAAGGACCCGCGGCCGATCGTGTCGAGCCTGGGCGTGCGCGTGATCGAGATTGAGTCCCTGCACGATCGACCCAGCCTGTTCAAGGCCTACGCCGAAGCATGCCGGTCCGCACAGGCCGGACAACCAGCCTTGATCTACCCGGTTGGATTCCGGTCGGACGGCGACACCCGGGTCACGGTCAAGATGTTTGGCGACATGTACGGCATCTCGCAGCAGGTCGAGCCGTTCGCGGAGAAGCACCACGTGCCGCTCGACACCGACATCTGGATTCCCGGTTCGCTCATGAGCTTCCGCGACGCCCACGCGATGACCGAATGCCTGTTCTACGTCAACGGCCTGCCCGGTGGCGAAGCGCACCACGACGGCGGCATGAAAGGGCGCGACGCAGACGCGGTGTTGGCCAATCCCCTCCTGCAGTGCACCCCGCAGGAGACCGGTGCGCTGCAACTCCTGCGCGCAGCACCCGCCCGGGTGGTGGTCACCACGGCCCGCCCGGCGCGGGGCACACCCAACCTGATGTTGAGCCGCGAGGAAGTCGAGCGTGTGGCGCTGCCCGGCACCGGCAAGGGGGTCTCGCCGCGAGCCGGGTCGGAGGCCGCCTACGTGGCCCTCGCCCAGAAGTATCCGAACCGCTGTTTCTTCGTGTCCTGCGATCTCGACCCTTCGACCAAGCTTGGCAAAGCCACGGCGCTCGTGCCCGATGACCATCGATTCCAGATGAGCATTCAGGAGCAGGCGGCCGCGCTAATGGCCAACGGGCTGGCCTTCAGCAGCCGCGAGCCCCAGTTGAACGTGTTTGCCACCTTCACGGCCTTCATGGAAGGCATTGCGCGCGAAGGCTTCGAGTTCTGGCGGTACCAGCGCAACCTGACGGGTGCAAACGAAGGCCTGAACGTGCTGGTGCACATGGCTCATGTGGGGGCCTGCACGGGCCGCGATCATTTCTCGGGATGGAGCCTCGACTGGATCAACCTCGCCATCGGGTACTTGCCGTATCTGCGGCGATTCTACGCACCGGCCGACGCGCGCGCGGCCTTTCTGGCGGTGCGAGACGCCGCCTCGGCGTACGGCGGGCACCTGGTCGCCGTGCCGCGCGACACGCTGCCGGTGCTAACCAGGACGGGCAGCAACGAGCCACTGTGGACTGCCACTGACGAGTGGGCAGCGGTAACGCCTTACCGCCACCACGACGGGGCCGGCGTGGCCATTTTAGCACTGGGTGCGCCCAGCTTCATGGCCGGCGCGGCGACCGACCAGGCAGCCGCCAAGGGGACGCCGGCCGACGTGTACGTGGTGAACGGGCTTCCGCTGCCCGAGTCGTTCCTGCAGGATGTGTCGCGGCGCTACCGGCACATGATCACGATTGAGGATGGCCTGATTGGCAACGCCGATTCAGGGCTTCGGGGATTTGCGGCGTATGTGGCGACACACCTGTACGGCTCCGGCGTGGGCCTGGACCATTTCGGCATCACCGATCCGCAGGTCGCCCCATCCGATCACTTCGTGCAGGTCTGGGAGCATTTCGGCATGACCGAGCAGGCCCTGACGGCCGCCTTGCTGCGCAGCCGCTGAACACCAACCCGTCATTCCCGCGGGCGCCTTCGCCTTGGGCTACGGCGGCCCAAGAAAGCGGGAATCCAGCACGCTATCGCGCAACCTTCCTGAGCGTGCGGACGACGCGGCCAGTCGTCCCGTCCTCGAGGCGGATGACGCCGCGGACGACATAATCGCCCGGCGGCAGCGCGCCGATGGGCACGGCGACCGTCGCGACCACGCGGTCTTCACCTGCCCGCGCCAGCGCGAGCGGCAAGGCGACGAGGGCGGGGCCGTCCAGATCGCGGGCCAGTTCCAGCGTGGCCGTTAACCGCATGCGCGTCACGACGCAACTCGAGGACATCGACCCGTCATTGGCGCCCTTCCTGGCCGCGCTGGGCGTGACGCAGGAGTTGGTGTATACGCCAAGAGCGTGAATTCTCCAATAGGCACGGGACTTTGGTGGCCCTTTGGCCGATCGCGCGGTAAACTCACGCTAGCGTTCGGCGAGCACGCGTTGCCGGCGTCCTACTGTGGCGTCGTGCCCTGGCCGGGCCCGACACGGCACCCCGGTGCACCGGGCACACACACGACCAGCGAATTGAACGCGATGCCAAGCGGGCGGTTGTCGGGCCAGCCGCTCACTTCCCTCGGCGAGCGCGGCTGTGCGGTTCGGAACGTGACCGTCATGGTCTTGCCGTTGGGCAGCGCGGATACCGGCACCACCACACTGCGCACGACATCACGCTCGTCCTGGTCGAAACGCCACTCGCCCACGCGCTGTCCGTTGACCAGCACCTCGACTTCGCGAATCGTCTGCGACGGGCGAACAACCCTGGCGAGGATGGTCAGGGGCATGTTGACGCGCGTCTTCAGCTTCAGCACCACCGTGGCCTCGCGGCCCAGCGTCCACGCGCCCCATGCCTCTGGCACCCAGCCTGCACCCAAGTACGCCGTTCCCGGGATGATTGCCGTGCCGAAGTCGTACGGACTTCCCCATGCAGGCGTGCCGCCCCTCTTCGCCGTGGCTCGGCTCAGCTCCATGCGGAGCCGGTTGTAAAGCGTCTGGGTATACGAGCGCCAGATTGCGTCGTTGCCCCGGCATTCCCGGATTTTGCCGCCGCACAGCCGACGGAACGCCGAACTGCGCCCGAAGAAGTCGTCCCGGTTCAGTCCTGCCACGTCCAGCACCAGCGAGCCGAGGAGACTGATGTCGACGTCGGCCAGTTCGGCCGGTTCTGTGGACGGGTAGGCGGCGACGAAGTAGGGTGTGTAGAACCACGCCGGACTCGATTGCCGCCGGTCCGGTGACATGCCGGGACGCGAGAATCCCACCTGGCGGTACAGACTGAACATGGCGGGTAGGTGGTCGCCGAACACCGTGAACACGACTGGGGCACCGACCGATTTCAGGGCGTCGGCAGTCCGCTGCGCCAGGTTTTCGACGTCCGACAGCCGGAGGATGTAGTCCTCCAGCATTGCCTGGTTCTCAGCGTCTATCATGCCGCTCACGCGCCCCGGCGGCTGCTTGGGTGCCGACTCGCCCCAGGGGCCGTGGTTCTCCATCGTCTGGGAAAAGATGAACGTGGGTTTCGTCGCCTGTCCGATGATCTCAACCACCGCCCGCGACACGGCCTCGTCCTTGACATAGGGACCAACGAAGTCGCGGTTGGCCTCGAAGGCGCTGACATCCAGAAACCGTTGGAACCCCATGCTCCGATAGGCCGCCTGCCCGCCGAATAGCGACCCGGGAGTGGCGTAGATGGCGATGGTTTCGTACCCGAGGGAGTTCAGGTACTTCGCCATCGACCAGGTTTCGTCGGTGACCAGTGTCTGGAACGGCCACTTGCCTGCCAGCCCGAACATATTCGTGGGCATTCCGGTCAGGAACGAGAACTCAGACGCGACGGTGCCGCCTCCGACGACGGCCACATTCATCTGGCCGTAGTACCTGGCTTTCGAGGTCACTTCGTCGAACCGAGTCAAAATGGGCGGGTCGATCTTGACGTTGAGCCGGCGCGGATCGAAGAACGACTCTTCGAGAATGACGACGATGTGGGGCAGTTGGCCGCCAATCGCAGTCGGGCTCGGGACTCTCATCCGGGCCACGGCGCGCTCGAACACCGCCGGATCGCCGTAGTTCTCGGGCAGGCGGACCACCAGTTCCGGAAGCTCGACCATCAGGTGAGCGAACAGGCCGTTTCGAGCCACCGACGCGTTGGGTTCGTGGCCGTTGAACGAGGCATCTGCAGTCAAGAGCAGCCGGTACGCCGCTGACGTTCCCGTGGTCAGCGGCGCGAACAGCCAGACGACGCCGGCGACGATCGCAACGCGGCCCAGCAGCGCTTTCCAGCGCCACCCCACAATTGGCCGTTCCCGGACGGCGGCGAACGCCAGCAGACCAACGAGGGCGACGAGGCCGAGCCCTTCGAGCCAGTGCGCGAGCACGTACAGCCGGAAGAGGTCGAGCTCCCCGAGCACGGACATCACGCCCAACACGTCGACCAGAACCACGGCCGATCCCGTGTACTGGTAGTTCAGGCCGTTCACGAGCAGCAGCACCGCCACGCCGAGTGCCTGACACGCCAGCGAGAAGAGCGGTCGGCTGGTGATGGCCACCAGCCCCAGCCACAGCGCTACCTGGAGAAGTCCGCTCGCGGCGAGGATCCAGAGGGTGGACGAGCTGAACTGCGGCTGCGGCGACGCGAGCCACGGCCACGCGACGACGAAAACGATCACCGAAACGGTGCTCAGCAGAAGGCGATGTCGCATCTGGTGTTGGAATGAGCCGGACAGGCTTCGACACACGTCCTGCCGCGATGCGTGTTCAGAAGATCCTATCTTACCGCAGGGGCGTGCGGTCGTCGGCGGCCAGGCGGCCGACGGGTGAGCACGCTCTCTAGGTTTGTCGGCCCCGCGAAGGTTCGAAGACCGGCGGCAGGTGTCGTTTGTGCTCGCTGGCGCGGATCAGGCGTTCGATTTTCATCACCAGCGCAGGCGCCAGCGCCGACGGACCCTGGCGCAGGTAGCGCTCCAACTCGCCGTAGGTGAAGCCCATCTCGCCTTCGTCGGTCTGGCCCAGCCACAATCCCGCGCTGGGCGTCTTCTCGATAATCGACATGGGCACGTCCAGTTCGCGCGCCAGGGCCCGGACCTCGCTCTTCACCAGCATGGCCAGCGGCAGCAGATCCACGCCGCCATCGCCGTACTTGGTGTAGTAGCCAATCGCGATCTCGCTGCGGTTGCCCGTGCCGGCCACCATGTAGTTCAGATGGTTGGCCACGAAGTAGAGCGTGGCCATGCGAAGGCGCGGCTTCACATTGGCCAGCGCGAGCCGGTGTGCCGTGTCGGCGGACTCGGTTGCCGCGGTGTTGGCGGCAGACGCGGCGGAGGCAGGCGCCGCGGAGGCGCCTAGCGAAGCGGTGGCAACAGCGCGCTGGGCTTGTGCCAGCAGTGCGTTGTACGGCTCTGACAGATCGACGGTCATCACCGGTAGCTTGAAGTGCTGCGCGACCAGACCGGCGTCCTGCTCGTCGCGCGGATCGCTGTAGGCCGGCATCATCACAGTGACCAGATCGCCGCCCACCGCCATCTGCGACACCCGCGCCACCACGGCCGAATCGACGCCCCCGCTCAGGCCCACGACGATGCCGCCCGCCCCTGCCGCCTTCACCTGCTGGCGCAGCCAGCCGGCCATCTGTTCTGCTAGTGTCGGCATCAGTGGAATATAGCCGATCTGCCGTCCATCCGGTTTCTTGACACGCTCGAGGACTGTGGCTAAGCTCAATGCCGTTCAGTTAGCGC